>NZ_JAAKUJ010000009.1:0-215488 GCF_049175075.1 Aeromonas sp. 600774 | reverse complement strand
GAAAATCAAAAATTGTTTTTGATGCTCGATGCTGTGAGTGCCCACACAGATTGCTTGATTCAAATTGTTAAAGAGCGACGCAACAGTTCGTTGCTGCGGGAGTGGAATTCTACTCAACCGCCTTCTCGAGTCAAGCCTTATTTTCAAAGGCTTTTCGAGGTTACCGACGAGGTTGTTTGCGTTGCCGCTTGCCCTGTCGATGGAGGCGCATTATAGGGAGTGAATTCGTTCTGGCAAGGCTAAATTGCATGTTTTTTTGATAAAACCGCACAACCGTTCAAACAACAAACAAAAAGAAGAAAGTTCGAGCTAAATCACACATTCTGGGGGCAGATGACAGGCAAGCCCCCTCTCAACTCATATAAGCCATTTCGGATTGTTGACGCGCCAGCCAAAGCTCCTCCATCTCCAACAAGGTTTGATAGATTTTTTCCGCCTGCTCTGGTCGGCTGAACAGATAGCCCTGCCCATACAAGTGGATATCGGTCAGAGATCGCAGTACATCCAACTGGGCCTGTGTCTCAATACCTTCACACACCAGACTCTTGCCCAACATGGATCCCATCCGACAAATATTGGCGACCAGTTCGGATGCCTCCATTGAGGAGTCAATGCCCTGTATAAAGGAGCGGTCGATCTTCACTTTGCTGACCGGTAACTTTTGCAGATAACTCAAAGATGAATAACCAGTACCAAAATCGTCCAATGCTAACAGTACCCCCTGCTGATTGAGATCCTGCATCAGTTGCAGCGAGTTCTTTACTTCCCGCATGGTAGTATCTTCGGTGACTTCCAGTACCAGACTGCTGGCAGGCAAATGGTGCTCCATCAATGCTTTTGCTACCAGTTTGAGCAGATTGCGCTGATACATACCCGGCGAGATATTCACGCATATCTGCAGATCGACCATTCCAAGCTGATGCCACTGATAAAGTTGCTCACAAGCAGTGTTAAGCACCCAACTGCCAACTCTCTCAGCGAGCTGAAACTCCTCAGCCACCATGATGACTTCATTCGGAGGAATAAAACCAAGCTCTGGATGACGCCACCTTAGTAAGGCCTCAACAGCTTCACAGCGTCCACTTTCAAGGTTGACGATGGGCTGGTAATAGAGTTCCAGCGCATTATGCTCCAGCGCCATAATCATGTCCGAGGCAAGATGCTTGCGCCGAGCCGTCTCGTTAAGCAGGGAGTTATCGTAAATCACATAGGGGACGTGGGTCTTGCGACTATGAAACAGAGCTTGTTCAGCACGACTCAATAACTCCTGTGTTTTGTCGCTGTCCATCGGATAGAAGGCAATCCCGATCCCCACCTCGAGCCGGAAGGGATAGTTATCATAGACGATATCTTGCTTCAGAGCGTGCAGCAGTCGCGCTACCAACTCCCTGACCTGACGCAGATCACTGCTACCACGCTGAATAATGGCAAATTGATCGCCCCCCAAACGACCACTCCACTCCCCTTCCTCACACAGCAATCTGATCCGTCTGGCCAATTCACTGAGCAAAAAATCGCCCGCATCATAACCAAACTTGCTGTTGATATCTCTGAAGTCGTTGATATCGACCAGAACCAGTCCGAAAGGCACCTCCTGAGTGGCACAGAGCTCCATCCGTTCCAGCAATGCCACCCGATTGGAGAGGCCAGTCAACGGGTCGCGCCTTGCGGCCCTAAAATGACGTCGAGCTTCATATATAAGAAGCGAACTAAGTAGTAAAACCGAGATCACCAACCCCGACACCATCAACAGCAGAGCATTACGTAATTGGCCAAAGTGGCGATCATTCTCTGAGTAGATGTTGATGTTCTTCTGCATAACGGAAGCTAGTGCATATGATAAAGGCTCCTGCAAGGGGGCCAGACGCATCATTACTTGCTGGTAGACAGAGTCACCGCTCTGCAGTTTGGTAATAACAGGCTCTATATCACGAATGTTGTTTTCAATCAGTTGCACCAAGCGCAAGGTTTTCTGCTTGTCTTGCATGCTTTTACGCAACTGACCGCTCAACAGGATAGGGGTTCTGCTCCAGAGAATGTCATAACGCAGCATCAAGTCATTGTGCTCTATTCCACCATAATGGTAGACCTCTACAGCACTGAGGAAGCGCCCCAGTTCAAGCTGCAACTGCATCAGCGCCCAGGAGACATCATAGGTATATTTCTCCATTGCTCTGGTCGCATTCTGGATCTGAACCAGACAATAGAGGGTACTCCCGGTAAATGACAGGATGGATACATACAGAATGACGAGCAGTGGCCACGCCCTGGTCTTTCCTTTCACCCCGTGCTCCCGTGACTCTTTTATCAGTGTTGGATATCTATCAGATCCAGCTGCCAAATCATCATGTCGGTATATTCAGAGCGCTTCAGCTCCGGATATTGATCAAGTGGCAACATAAACCAGAGCGGCCCCTTGTCACGAATCTTCATGGTTACCCCGTCATCTTCCCAAGCAAGGATAGGGTTATACTTGGCAACTTTGTCCCAGTTGATGCGGATCTGAAAACTGTTCAATGCTGTCAGGGTTATGCTCTTGCCATCAGCCCCCACAGCTGCCAGCACGTCTGCCACCTTGGGCCCTCTGTACTTATGAGGTTTATCAACCCAAGGGTTGCTGGTGACTATCTCATATTGCGGCAATGCCTGCAGCGTGGCCAAGTCAAAAAGCACTTTGCCATCGACCTCATCTGCGGCTCTGATATTGCCGCTTACTTTCAAGATCACTGGTCCCTTGGGGGCCTCGGCAGCCAACAGCGGCATGGTAATCAATGCAAACAGCAGAGTTATCCATCTGAGCACCTTCATCTTTCCTCCATACACTTTTCTGCTATCAACAGACTCAGTTTAGTCAGATATAAAAAAACGGCCCGCCAAGGCGAGCCGTTTCTCAAACAGAGCCGGGATGATGATTACATCATGCCCATGCCGCCCATGCCACCCATATCAGGCATGGCCGGAGCATCTTTCTTCGGCAGTTCGGTGACCATGCACTCGGTGGTGATCATCAGACCGGCGATGGAAGAGGCAAACTGCAGGGCGGAACGGGTTACCTTGGTCGGATCCAGGATACCCATGGCCAGCATGTCGCCATACTGTTCGCTGTAAGCGTTGTAACCGAAGTTGCCTTCGCCGTTCTTCACTGCGTTGGCAATGACGGAGGCTTCTTCACCGGCGTTGATGACGATTTGACGCAGCGGGGCTTCCATGGCGCGCAGGGCAACCTTGATACCGACGTTCTGGTCTTCGTTGTCACCACGCAGACCAGCCAGTTTGGCTGCAACGCGAACCAGCGCGACACCACCACCGGCAACCACACCTTCTTCAACCGCGGCGCGGGTAGCGTGCAAGGCATCTTCCACGCGTGCTTTTTTCTCTTTCATCTCGACTTCGGTGGCTGCGCCAACCTTGATCACGGCAACACCGCCAGCCAGCTTGGCTACGCGCTCTTGCAGCTTCTCACGATCGTAGTCGGAAGAGGTCTCTTCGATCTGCTGACGGATCTGGGCAACACGGCCTTCGATCACACCGGCATCACCCACGCCATCGATGATGGTGGTGTTCTCTTTGGTGATGACGATGCGCTTGGCACGACCCAGATCTTCCAGAGTCGCTTTTTCCAGCTCCATGCCAACTTCTTCAGAGATGACGGTACCGCCAGTCAGTACGGCGATATCCTGCAGCATGGCCTTGCGACGGTCACCGAAGCCAGGCGCCTTGACGGCAGCCACTTTCACGATACCGCGCATGGTGTTGACCACCAGAGTCGCCAGGGCTTCGCCTTCTACGTCTTCGGCAACGATCAGCAGCGGTTTGCCAGCTTTGGCAACACCTTCCAGCACCGGCAGCATTTCGCGGATGTTGGAGACTTTCTTGTCAACCAGCAGGATGAACGGATCGTCCAGCTCGACAGAACCGGTTTCCTGCTTGTTGATGAAGTACGGAGAGAGGTAGCCGCGGTCGAACTGCATACCTTCAACAACAGCCAGCTCATCTTCCAGACCCTGACCATCTTCAACGGTGATGACGCCATCGCGACCCACTTTGTCCATGGCTTCAGCAATCAGCTTGCCCACTTTCTCGTCGGAGTTTGCGGAGATGGTGCCCACCTGAGCGATGGCATTGCTGTCGGCGCACGGCTGGGACAGTGCTTGCAGCTCGGCAACAGCCGCCACAACGGCCTTGTCGATACCACGTTTCAGATCCATCGGGTTCATACCGGCGGCAACGGCTTTCAGACCTTCGTTGACGATAGCCTGAGCCAGAACGGTTGCAGTAGTGGTACCGTCACCGGCGGCATCGTTCGCCTTGGAAGCAACTTCCTTGACCATCTGGGCGCCCATGTTCTGGAACTTGTCTTCCAGCTCGATTTCGCGCGCAACAGATACACCATCTTTAGTGATGGTCGGAGCGCCAAAGGACTTGTCCAGCACCACGTTGCGGCCTTTCGGGCCCAGAGTCACCTTGACGGCATCAGCCAGAATGTTGACACCTTCCAGCATCTTGATGCGAGCTTCGTTACCAAACTTGACGTCTTTAGCAGCCATTTTCTTCAATCCTTTCTATCAATTCGGGGAAAATCGGGGATGGATTACTCTTCGACAATCGCCAGGATGTCAGTCTCGGACAGGATCAGGACGTCCTGACCATCCAGCTTCTCGGTCTTCACTCCGTAGCCTTCGTTGAAGATAACCTTGTCACCAACCTTCACGGCCAGCGCTTTCACATCGCCATTATCCAGGATGCGACCAGTCCCCACGGCAAGCACTTCACCACGGGTGGACTTCTGGGCCGCAGTACCAGTCAAGACGATACCGCCGGCAGATTTGGCTTCAGCTTCGATGCGCTTGATGATGACGCGGTCGTGCAGTGGACGAATTTTCATCGATAACTCTCCCAAAATGAGTCTCATTGTTGCTTTGAGGAATGGCCGTTCCAGGCCAAATCAGATATGTCCCTGATGTGGGGCAGAGTTGCTAACCCTTCAAGGGCAAATACAAAAAAAATTTTTTCACGTACTATAAACATCTTCGATGGTTCAGCCATGTCCGCACTCTGGAGCAAGGTCGGTTCAAGCCGCCCGGTTTCCATGCCAGAACCTTCAAAGCCAGCTGTAGAGACGAGCCCTTGACCCGCACCAACCCCATGCTGACAGCCCCTATTCCGGTCGTACTGCGCCAGATGACGGGCCCCATGATCTTCGGCATCATCGCCATTCTGGCCTTCAATCTGGTCGATACCTTTTTTATCGGTATGCTGGGAACCGAAGCTCTGGCCGCCATCAGTTTTACTTTTCCTGTCACTTTTGTGGTCACCTCGCTGGCGATGGGATTGGGTGCCGGATTGTCAGCGGTGATCGGTCATACCCTGGGGCAGGGCAAACACGATGAGGCAGCCCATCTCGCCACCGACAGCCTGTTTCTGGCGGTGATCATGGTAGCCCTGCTCTCCGCGGGGGGGGCTCTCACCATCAAGCCTCTGTTTACTCTGTTGGGGGCCAGTGCCGAGCTTATCTCTCTCATCCATGACTACATGCTGATCTGGTATCTCACCGTCCCCATGCTGGTGCTGCCCATGGTGGGCAATGCCGCCATCCGGGCGACCGGCGATACTAAAACCCCCAGTCTGGTGATGGCAGTAGCCGGGCTGGTCAACGGGGTACTGGATCCTCTGTTGATCTTCGGTATCGGCCCCTTTCCCGAATGGGGGATCCGCGGGGCCGCCATCGCGACCTCTCTCTCCTGGTTGATGGCGATGCTGGTCAGCCTCTATATCCTGCGTCATCGGGAAGGCTTGCTGCTGTGGCGCCTCTCGCCGCGAGCGCGATTGCTAACCCACTGGCGGGCGCTGCTCCATGTCGCCGTCCCCGCCTCTTTTACCAATATGCTCAACCCCCTGGCCAATGCGGTGCTGATGACGATCTTTGCTGGACTGGGTACCGAGGTGGTGGCCGCTTACGGCGCCGCATCGCGGGTCGAGGCGCTGCTGCTGATTGTGATGATGGCCCTCGCCTCCGTACTGGCCCCCTTCATCTCGCAAAACTGTGGCGCCGGCAATCCGGCCCGCGCCAAAGCTGCACTGCAGAGCTGCATGAGTTTTGCGTTGCTGTTCCAGCTCGCCATCTATGGCCTGACCTGGCTACTGGCGCCACTCATCGCTAACCTGTTCAGCGATCATCCACAGGTCATCCGCCTGATTATTCTCTATCTGCATCTAGTGCCGATCGGTTACGGATTTCAGGGCATGGTGATGCTGCTGGCCTCGGCACTCAATGGCGTGCGGGCATCCAGTATTTCGTTCTTGTTCAACGGATTGCGACTGTTTGGTTTTCTGTTGCCAGGAGCCTGGCTGGGGGCAAAGCTGGGGGGAGAACAGGGGATATATCTGGGGATCTTGCTGGCCAATCTGGCGGCGGGCACCCTCGCATGGTGGTATGCCCGACACCGCTTCGAGGCGTTGTGCCATCAGGGTAAACCCTGATTCAGTCACTCACCTCGGGTTTTCGTTTCGTCGATTACTCTTTACGCTCACTCTTTGCGCTCAAATTCGCCTTCGATGGTGGTGCCGCCCTGCTTGGCGTTCCCCAGATGATCATCGGACGGTGCGTTGCCAAACGGCGATTGAGTACGCTGGAAACCGCCCATCTGCATCCGGAACTGGCTGCTGCCGATCAGCTTGTCAGCCAGTTTGTTGCGCAGCCAGGGTTGCAGCAACAGCACACCGAAAATGTCGGTCACGAAACCCGGGATAATCAGCAGCAGGCCCGCCAACGCCAGCATCATGCCCCCCATCACCTCGCGGCCCGGCATCTCGCCCATCTGCATCTTTTGCTGGGCGCTGAACAGGGTCTTGATCCCTTCACTGCGCACCAGCGAGGAGCCCAATACCGCAGTCAGTATGAGCAAGCCGACAGTCGGCAGCGCCCCGATTACCGAGCCGACCTCGATCATCACGGTGAGCTCCAGCACAACCAGACCCACCAACAACAAAAACAACTTGCCCATATCCACTCCAGCACCGGTAAATTGAGAAAAAGTGGCGCCCATCCAACGATGGTCAGAGGCGATTTTGCCGCCCCGTCATCACCACTTTCTGCCCTGAATAAATGGGGGCCGTCCCCCCTTTTTCAAGTTGGTCAACTGACTCCTACGTCATCAGCAATCTAAAAAACCAGCAAAAAGTCACAAAAATATATAAAAATCATCACGATAAAAACTTCATAACATATGTGTACTTTCCTCAAAGTAATTTGAAAATGTCGCAAATTTAGTGATCCACCTCTAATAACCGATACCTCAATTGGAGTAGTATATTGATTAGTTTTTCGGGAGGTCACTCTCCCTACCGCCCCACTCGATGTGTGGTGCTTCAGGATGAGCTGTGCGCAAGGAACTCGCGACCACTCGGTGAGGATTTTTCCATTTATCTGATTTCTGAGGCATTACAATGAGCGACATCAAGAACGTCCGCATTGAAGAAGACCTGCTGGGCACCAAAGAAGTTTCCAATGATCTCTACTACGGTGTGCACACCCTGCGCGCTGTCGAGAACTTCAAGATCAGCTCTCAGAAGATTTCTGACGTTCCGGAATTTGTCCGCGGTATGGTGCTGACCAAGAAAGCTGCTGCACTGGCAAACGGCGAGCTCGGTACCATCCGTCCTGAAATTGCTGACAAGATCGTAGAAGCCTGCGACCTGATGCTGAACACAGGCAAATGCTTCGACCAGTTCCCGGTCGACGTTTACCAGGGAGGTGCCGGCACCTCCGTCAACATGAACACTAACGAAGTACTGGCCAACATCGCCCTGGAAATCATGGGTCTGGAGAAAGGCCGTTACGACGTCATCAACCCGAACGACCACGTCAACAAGTGCCAGTCCACCAACGATGCTTACCCGACCGGTTTCCGCGTTGCTGTGGTCAACAGCACTGACGTGACTCTGCATGCTCTGGAAGCACTGATCGCCGCTTTTGATGCCAAAGCAGAAGAATTCAAGAAGATCCTGAAGATGGGGCGTACCCAACTGCAAGATGCGGTTCCGATGACCCTGGGTCAGGAGTTCCACGCATTCGCCGTGACCCTGCGTGAAGAGATCAAGTCCATCAAGCGTTGCCAGGAGCTGCTGCTGGAAGTGAACCTGGGCGCGACCGCCATCGGTACCGGTCTGAACACTCCGCCCGAGTACTCTGCACTGGCCATCAAGCGTCTGGCCGAGATCACCGGTCGTGCCTATGTACCGGCAGAAGATCTGATCGAAGCGACCTCCGACTGTGGCGCCTACGTCATGCTGCACGGCGCCATCAAGCGTCTGGCCATGAAGCTCTCCAAGATCTGTAATGACCTGCGTCTGCTCTCCTCCGGCCCGCGCACCGCACTGAAAGAGATCAACCTGCCGGAAATGCAGGCGGGCTCCTCCATCATGCCGGCCAAGGTCAACCCGGTTATCCCGGAAGTGGTCAACCAATCCTGCTTCAAGGTATTCGGTAACGACATCACCATCACCTTCGCCGCCGAAGCCGGTCAGCTGCAGCTGAACGTCATGGAGCCGGTGATTGGTCAGGCGATGTTCGAATCACTGAGCCTGATGGAAAAAGCCTGTATTTCCCTGCGCGAGAAGTGCGTGGAAGGTATCACCGCCAACCCGGAAATCTGCATGAATCACGTGCTGAACTCCATCGGTATCGTGACCTACCTGAACCCCTTCATCGGCCACCACGAAGGGGATATCGTCGGCAAGATCTGTGCCCAGACCGGCAAGAACGTCCGCGAAGTCGTTCTTGAGCGCGGCCTGCTGAGCGCCGAGCAGCTGGACGAAATTCTCTCCATCGAGAACCTGATGAACCCGCAATACAAAGCCAAGCGTTTCACCCGCGAAGCTGCCGTATAAGCGAGTGTGGGCCGGGATCTTCCCGGCCCATAAAGTCAGTTCCCGATTGGTCTTTATCCCCAGCCCGATCGGGAATTGGCTTTTTGCCAAATAAAAACCAAAAACTAAAAAATGGAGTTATCGCTATGATTGGAATCGAGTTACTTGTCGTGCTCGCCGCTATCTATCTGGGGGCCCGGATAGGCAGCATCGGCATCGGCTTTGCCGGTGGTCTGGGGGTACTGGTATTGACGTGGGGTCTGGGCATGCCCATCCCGAGCGATCAACTGGTCAGCTACATCCCCTGGGATGTGATCATGATCATCGCGTCCGTCATCTGTGCCATCGCCTGTATGCAACTGGCTGGCGGGATGGACTATCTGGTCTTCCTGGCAGAAAAAGCGCTGCGCAAGAACCCCAAATACATCACCTTCGCCGCCCCGGTGGTCACCTATCTGATGACCATGCTGGCCGGTACCGGTCATACCGCCTTCTCCACCCTGCCGGTGATCGCGGAAGTGGCCAAAGAGCAGGGGATCCGTCCGTCCCGTCCGCTCTCCATCGCAGTTGTCGCCTCCCAGATCGCCATCACAGCTTCCCCGATCTCTGCCGCTGTGGTTGCCTTCTCCGGTATGCTCGAGCCGTTTGGTGTTGACTACCTGACCCTGCTGGCCATCTGCATCCCCTCTACCTTCCTGGCCTGTATCCTGGGCGCCTTCATTGCCAACATGATGGGCAAGCCGCTGGAGCAGGACGAAGTCTATCTGGAGCGCAAAGCCAAGGGTCTGATCAAACTGCGTGGTACTACCAAGCTCGAGATCAAACCGTACGCCAAGCTGTCGGTCTGGATCTTCATCGCCGCCATCGTTGCTGTCATGGCTTATGCCACTGCCATCTCCGGTAAAGTGGGCCTGATCACCAACCCGCCGATCCCCCGTGACGGCGCCATCATGGGCATCATGCTGGCCGCGGCCACCATCATGACCCTGGTGTGCAAACTGGACGCCACCCAGGTCACCAACATGCCGACCTTCAAGTCCGGTATGTCCGCCTGTATCTGCGTACTGGGTGTGGCCTGGCTGGGTAACGTCTTCGTTAAAGGCAACATGGACACCATCCAGCTGATCGCTGGCGATCTGCTGAACCAGTACTCCTGGCTGCTGGCTGTGGTGCTGTTCTTCGCTGCCATGCTGCTCTATTCACAAGGCGCCACTACCAAAGCGTTGATGCCTGCCGCACTGGCACTGGGTGTCAGCCCGCTGACTGCGATTGCCTCTTTCGCAGCCGTGAGCGCCCTGTTCGTACTACCGACCTACCCGACTCTGCTGGCCGCGGTAGAGATGGACGACACCGGCTCCACCCGTATCGGTAAGGCGGTCTTCAACCATCCCTTCTTCGTACCGGGCACCGCCACCATCGCCATCGCCGTGGCACTGGGCTTCTTCTTCGGCGGCATCCTGCTGTAATTCATCGCCTGCCGATCGCCAAATAAAAATCCCCGCCAGTTGGCGGGGATTTTTTTATCTCTTCCTCTAGCGCTTTGAGTGTTGCGACCATGTAAGGCAAGTGATGGTAACGCTCGCCTTATAAGGTCCTAAATGGCCGTGAGAGCCTTTTGGCTGCTCCGGAAAGGCTATCCCTCACCAACCCATCACTATCGCTTTATAGGACGCTAATGGCGCGATCTGATTTATCGCGTCATACAAGAAGAGCGGGAAGCCACTGTTAAAACAGATATAGAAAAACCAGAGAGAGCGGCAGATAGCAGAACGAACAGCTATAAGCCGAGATGAGGGTATATCGGCAAAAGCCATAAATTCAGTTTATTGCGAGCAATATGCGTCCCAAACAGGCTCCCAAACAGGCTTCGGGATGTTGCAGCAGGTCTGGCTGAGCCGCTGCCGATGTGAAGGGAAACATGTCGAGAAACTGGCAATAAAAATGCCTCGAGCAGGCTTCCGGATTATCGGGAGCATGCCCAAGGCATATCAAAACACCCGTCCGACAAGGAGCAGATTCCTCGGGATCAGACCGGATCCAAGGTATCCAGCGGCCAGCGCGGCACCGCTTTAACCGCCAACGGCTCGAACACGCCCGCCTTCAGACGCTGCATACCGGCATAGGCGATCATGGCGCCGTTATCGGTGCAATATTCAGTGCGCGGATAGAACACCTCGCCCTTGAGGCTCTCCATCAGCTCGGCCAGCTGGGCACGTAGATGGCGGTTGGCACTGACACCTCCAGCGACTACCAGACGCGTAAGACCGGTCTCTTTCAGCGCACGACGGCACTTGATGGCCAGGGTATCAACCACCGCATCTTCGAACGCCCGAGCGATATCGGCACGGGTCTGCTCATCATCACCATTGGCAGCAATCGTGTTTGCGGTGAAGGTCTTGAGGCCGGAGAAGCTCATGTCGAGCCCGGGACGATCTGTCATGGGACGGGGGAAGTGGAAGCGTCCCTTAGTGCCTTTCTCGGCCAGACGGGAGAGCAGCGGACCGCCCGGATAATCCAGCCCCATCAGCTTGGCGGTCTTGTCGAACGCCTCGCCAGCGGCATCATCGATGGATTCCCCCAACAGCTGATAGCTGCCGATGCCGTCAACCCGCACCAGCATGGAGTGACCACCGGAGACCAGCAGCGCCACGAAGGGAAACTCGGGGGCTTTCTCTTCCAGCATGGGGGCCAGCAAGTGCCCTTCCATATGGTGGACGGCGATAGCAGGCTTGTTCCATGCCATCGCCAGCGAACGACCAATAGTGGCGCCCACCAGAATGGCGCCAACCAGACCAGGACCCGCGGTATACGCGATGCCGTCGATGTCATCTTTGCCCAGTCCCGCCTCTTGCAATGCGGCCTGGATCAACGGGATCGTCTTGCGAACATGATCCCGGCTGGCGAGCTCGGGGACGACGCCACCGTAGTCCGCATGCAGCTTGACCTGGCTGTATAACTGATGGGAAAGGATCCCTTTTTGATCGTCGAAGATCGCGATCCCGGTTTCGTCACAGGATGTCTCTATGCCCAATACACGCATTGCTAAAAATTTTCACTGCTAAAATGAGACGGCTATGGTAACCTTCGCGGGTTTTTTAAACCAGAGCGATCTCTGCGGGTTTACTTTCATTCCCTGTCCAGAGTATAATTTCGCACCATTTTAAGACATGCTGATCGATTGAAGGTCAGCTAACAATTTATCACTGAGGTGAAAGGCACATGCCAGTAATCAAAGTCCGTGAAAATGAGCCGTTTGACGTTGCTCTGCGTCGCTTCAAGCGTTCTTGCGAAAAAGCCGGTATCCTGTCCGAAGTTCGTAGCCGTGAGTTCTACGAGAAGCCGACTACCATTCGTAAGCGCGCCAAAGCGTCTGCTGTCAAGCGTCACGCCAAGAAGCTGTCTCGCGAAAACGCACGTCGTATCCGCCTGTACTAATCAAGGGATCATGCCGTGTCTCTGAAGGATCAACTCAAGGATCAGCAAAAGCTCGCCATGCTTGCCAAAGACAAGCCGCGGTTGGGCGCTATCCGATTGTTGATGGCAGAAATCAAGCAGCGTGAAGTCGATACCCGTGTCGAGCTCAATGATGAGGATATCCTCGCTGTCGTGACCAAGATGGTCAAACAGCGCCGCGATTCCATCAGCCAATTTGAAGCTGCCGGTCGCCAGGATCTAGCCGACAAAGAGTCCGCCGAGATCGTTGTGCTGCAGGAGTTCCTGCCACAACAACTGACCGCAGATGAAATTGCCGCCCTGATCGAGCAAGCCATCGCCGAGAGCGGTGCTGCCGTCATGGCTGACATGGGTAAAGTCATGGCTGTCTTGAAGCCAAAAATTCAGGGGCGTGCCGATGTCGGCGCCGTCAGTGCTCAGGTGAAAACCCGCTTGGCGTAACAGGCAACTCTCTTGTTTGGTCGAAGAAGCCGTGCTTCCCTTGGAATGCGCGGCTTTTTTATTTTCTATCGCAGTGAAACAGGACGGTTATGGCAGGCAGGATCCCCCAATCCTTTATCGACGATCTGCTCGCACGCACAGACATAGTCGAGCTGATCGACTCGCGAGTGCGGCTGAAAAAAGCCGGTAAGAACTACCAGGCTTGCTGCCCTTTTCATAACGAAAAAAGCCCCTCTTTTACCGTCAGCCAGGAGAAGCAGTTCTACCACTGTTTCGGTTGTGGCGCCCACGGCAACGCCATCGGCTTTGTCATGGAATACGACGGCCTCGAATTTCCCGATGCCATCGAAGAGCTCGCCAGCATGCAGGGCATGCAAGTGCCTCGCGAGCAGAGCATAGGTGGTTCAGCCAGCTCCCAACCCGCAGTCAGCAAGGATCTGTTCGAGCTGATGAACCAGATCGCCCGCTTCTACGAGAGCAATCTGAAGAGCGCTCCCCATGCAGTGGAATACCTCAAGGGACGCGGCCTGACCGGTGAAGTAGTCAAACGCTTCAACATCGGTTATGCACCCAGCGATTGGGATCAGGTGCGCCGCCGCTTTGGTGCCAGCCGGGATCACGAGCAACTGCTTATCTCGGGTGGCATGCTCATCACTCGTGAAAATGGCGGTGGCAGCTACGATCGTTTCCGCGATCGCATCATGTTTCCGATCCGCGACAAGCGTGGCCGGGTCATCGGCTTCGGTGGCCGGGTGCTGGGTGATGGCACGCCCAAGTATCTGAACTCGCCGGAGACCCCCATATTCCATAAAGGGCGAGAGCTGTTCGGTCTCTATGAAGTGAAGCAGGCACACAAGGATCCGCGCCGGATCCTTGTAGTGGAAGGTTACATGGATGTGGTGGCACTCGGCCAGTACGACATCGACTATGCGGTGGCTGCGCTGGGTACTGCAACAACCAGCGATCATATCCACACCCTGTTTCGCACCACCGCCGAAGTGGTCTGCTGCTACGACGGTGACAACGCCGGTCGTGAAGCGGCCTGGCGGGCGCTGGATAATGCCCTCCCCCATCTGCAGGATGGCCGCGAGCTGAAGTTCGTGTTCCTGCCCGATGGCGAGGATCCCGACTCGTTGGTACGGCAGATCGGCAAGGAGGGATTTGAAGCCCTGCTCGATGAAGCTCAACCGTTCGCCGACTTCATGTTCGAGCGTCTCAGCCGGGATGCCGCCCTCTCCGGTGAGGCAGGCAAGTTCGAAGTGGCCAACAAGGCCGCCGAGCTTATTCGTCGCGTACCGGAAGGGTTTACCCGCGAAGGGTTGATCACCCGTCTATCCAGCATGATGCGCTGGGGTGAGAACAAGCAGCGTATCACCGAACTGTTTGCCCGCAATAGTCAGCCCAAAACCGAGGTCAACAAACCCAAGGCTGCCAAGCTGACGCCACTGCGGCGTGCGCTGGCACTGATGGTGCAATATCCGGCAGTAACGGCTGAGCTTCCCCCCATGCCGGAATTGGCCGGACTACGCGTACAAGGCATCAAGTTCTTGCTGCAACTGCACCAGCAGATCCTGGCACAGCCTGGTATCACAACCGCTATCCTGCTGGAACACTGGCGCGGTACCAAGGAGGGAGAGATCCTTGCTCAGCTGGCCATGCACGACCTGTTCGAGGAGATCAAACTCGATCAGGAGCCGGATATTCTGGGAGAATTGCAGGACACCTTCGTCGGCTTCATCAACCAGTTTCTGAAACAGCGGATCGAAGAATTGCAGGCCAAAGTGGCTCAGGAAGGACTAAGCTCCGAAGAAACCCAAGAGCTGATGATGCTGATAAGAGAGGTGCAAATTGAGAAAAGAAATGAGAGTGGGGCTTGATATTTGAGTGATTAGTCCCAATATGGATAGCGTTGCCCGAATCGACGGGATGAAAAGCAAAAATTTTATAACCGCCTGGCCCCGACAATACTGCGGGCAGGGGTTTCTCATGACCGACGCCGCAACCAGACATAGCATGTCTGGCGGTTTTCTATTAGAATTGGCTATTTGCGCAGCAGCGCACTGTACGCGCAACCTAGCAACACCAACCGGATGAGTTCTATGGAGCAAACCCCGCAGTCTCAGCTTAAACTCCTCGTTGCCAAAGGTAAAGAACAGGGCTACCTGACCTATGCCGAGGTGAACGATCACCTCCCGCAAGACATTGTCGATTCAGACCAGATCGAAGACATCATTCAGATGATCAACGATATGGGCATTCAAGTGGTTGAAAACGCTCCGGATGCCGATGACCTTATCATGGCTGAAGGTGGTACCGCCGATGAGGACGCTGCCGAAGCAGCGGCCCAGGCTCTGGCATCTGTTGAATCTGAGATTGGTCGCACGACCGATCCCGTCCGCATGTATATGCGGGAAATGGGTACCGTCGAACTGCTGACCCGTGAAGGCGAAATCGACATCGCCAAGCGGATCGAAGACGGTATCAACCAGGTACAAAGCTCCGTAGCCGAGTACCCTGAAGCAATTACTTACCTGCTCGAACAGTACGACAAGTACGAAGCCGAGCAGCTGCGTCTCTCTGACATCATCTCTGGCTTTATTGACCCGAACGAAACTGAAGATATGGCGCCTACCGCCACGCATATCGGTTCCGAACTCGGCGAAGACGATCTGGCCGACGAAGATGAAGAGGACGAAGAAGACGAAGACGAAGATGGTGACAGCTCTGACGACGACGGTGACGGTGGTCCGGATCCGGAAGTCGCTCGCGAGAAGTTCGGTGAACTGCGTGCCCAGTATGAAGTGACCCGCCTCTCCATTCAGAAGAATGGTCGCGCGCACGAAGATACCCAGGCCGCCATCGCCCAGCTGGCCGATGTATTCCGTCAATTCCGCCTGATGCCCAAGCAGTTCGATCGCCTGGTCAACAACATGCGTGAAATGATGGAGCGCGTCCGCGTGCAGGAACGCATCATCATGAAGCTCTGCGTTGAGCAGGCCAAGATGCCGAAGAAAACCTTCGTCGCGGCCTTCACCAACAACGAGTGTGAAACTGCCTGGTTCGAATACCAGAAGCAGGCTGGCAAAGCCTGGTCTCCCCGTCTGGTTGAAATGGACGAGGATATTCAGCGCGCCATCGGCAAGCTGCAGCAGATTGAAGAAGAGACCGGTCTGTCGATTGCCCAGATCAAGGATATCAACCGTCGTATGAGCATCGGTGAGGCCAAGGCCCGCCGTGCGAAGAAAGAGATGGTTGAGGCCAACTTGCGTCTGGTTATCTCTATCGCCAAGAAATACACCAACCGCGGCTTGCAGTTCCTGGATCTGATCCAGGAGGGCAACATCGGTCTGATGAAGGCGGTAGACAAGTTTGAATACCGTCGTGGCTACAAGTTCTCGACCTATGCAACCTGGTGGATCCGTCAGGCCATTACCCGCTCCATCGCGGATCAGGCCCGTACCATCCGTATCCCGGTACACATGATCGAGACCATCAACAAGCTCAACCGTATCTCCCGTCAGATGCTGCAGGAAATGGGTCGCGAACCGAACCCGGAAGAGCTGGCCATGCGCATGGGCATGCCGGAAGACAAAATCCGCAAGGTACTGAAGATCGCCAAAGAGCCTATCTCCATGGAGACGCCCATCGGTGATGATGAAGATTCCCACTTGGGCGACTTTATCGAAGATACCACCCTGGCTCTGCCAGCGGATGCAGCGACCAGCGAAAGCCTGCGCAACGCCACCCGCGAAGTGCTGGCCGGTCTGACTGCTCGCGAAGCCAAGGTACTGCGGATGCGTTTCGGTATCGACATGAACACTGACCACACCCTCGAGGAAGTGGGCAAGCAGTTCGACGTTACCCGTGAGCGTATTCGTCAGATCGAAGCCAAGGCACTGCGCAAACTGCGCCACCCGAGCCGCTCGGAAGTGCTGCGCAGCTTCCTGGACGAATAGTCCTGACCCTGTGTCAAACTACTCTGCCAAAGCCCCGCCATGCGGGGCTTTGTTTTGTCTGGCATTTACCCTTGCGACCCTCTTTGCGCCCTCAATCAAGCTGGACAATTAGTCGCCAAGTGGTTGATATGCCTATAGACTGCCCTTTCCTCTTCCCCTATAATCCACGCCGCTAAACGCACAATTTGGCCCCTTAGCTCAGTTGGTCAGAGCAGTCGACTCATAATCGATTGGTCGTGGGTTCAAGTCCCCCAGGGGCCACCAAATTGAAAAAGGCCGCTCATGATGAGTGGCCTTTTTGCATCTGCGGATCGAGCAATGTCCCGTGATAAGCTCGAGGAGGCCATAGAAAAGACCCGCCATGGGCGGGTCTGGGCAGGGTCTGGATCAGGCGCCTCACTAAGAAACAAGTAGCCTAATGCTGAGCCTCAGGTTTGCTCGTTGCTGCCGCTCTGGATGGATGAGCGACTCCCGATGGCAGGCAGCATCCGGGTAACCAGATTGCTGCGCTGGCGCCAGGAGGTGAAGACGATGGCCAGCAGATGCAGACCAATCAGTCCCTGCAGCGCCACCACGCACCACTCATGCCACTCGTCAGCCCCCAGTTCAAATCCCGTCTCGGTATTCTGAAACCAGCCGCTGCCTGCTGTCGCCAGCACGACCAGCCAGAGCGCCCACACAGCCAGCTTGCCGCTGCCGTGATGACCCGGTGCCGGAGGCTGCCGCTCACGCATCTCGCGCGCTTGCTGGCGAAAATCCTCACCGCTGGGGATTAAGGCACTAAGGCGAGCGTAGCCACGGGCGAAAGTGAGCCCCCAGAGCAGACGCAAGGAGACCAGCCCAATGGCGCCGTAACCCAGCCACTCGTGCCACTCCTCCCCCGCTTCGTTAACCCAGAGGTTGCCGATACAGATCGCCGCCACACCCCAATGGGTCAGGCGAACCACAGCATCCCAGCGAAAGGGATCACCCTTTTTGCTTGGCATACTTGTGATACTCCTTCTTCAGGTCGTTGACCTTGGCCAGGTGCTCGCGCGCCTTGGCTTCGTCACCGGCCTTGAGCGCAGCCAGGCTGGCATCCAGCTCGGTCTGTACCTCATTCATGCCTTCGAGGAACTTCTCCTTCTTGGCGGCAGGCATGTTCTTCTGCTTGGCCACATCCAGCTGGGCCTTCATCTCGTTGATGTGCTTCTCCATGGTAGCCGGATCATCAGCCTTGACCGCCTGCTTGTAGTTGAAGCCAATCTTCTTCATCGGCTGTTCCAGATCGCCAGCCATGGCAGGCAACGCGATCAGACCGAACATCAGAGGCAGCAGCAGGGGGCGAACAGTTTTCAACATGGGATTTCCTTATATAACAACATGCTCAAATTATTAGGGTCACCTATGAATCCAAACAGGAATTCATCACCAGCATAATGCCATGACTCATGGTGAAGCGTTTGTGAAAAATGATGTTTTTTGTGGCAAATGGTGACAAGAGTGCCTCGCTTGTTAACCACAGCAACATGAATGCATCGACAATCAGGCACTTTTCGGCATAAAAAACCCCGCCATTGGCGGGGCTTGTCACTGCGGGTATCGGCTATCAGCCTGCCTGCTGTTCACGCTCGATGGCGCGCCAGCCGATGTCATTGCGATAGAAGACACCGTCCCACTGGATACGGGCAGCCAGCTGATAGGCACGCTGCTGCGCTTCAGCCACTGTATGGCCCAGCGCAGTCGCGCACAGCACGCGGCCACCGGCGGTCACTACGGTATCGCCCTCAAGGCGGGTACCCGCGTGGAATACCTTCTCGCCGCTCGCCTCTTCCACCGGCAGACCGCTAATGGCCTTGCCCTGCTGGTAGTCGCCGGGATAACCGCCAGCAGCCAGCACCACACCAATGGCTACGCGGGGGTCATAATTCGCTTCCACCTGATCCAGCTTGCCGGCACAGGCGGCCAGACAGAGCTCCACAAGATCGGAGCGCATCCGCAGCATGATGGGCTGGGTCTCGGGATCACCAAAGCGGCAGTTGAACTCGATCACCTTGGGATTGCCTGCACCGTCGATCATCAGGCCAGCGTAGAGGAAACCGGTGTAGACGTTGCCCTCAGCCGCCATACCGCGCACGGTCGGCATAATCACCTGCTCCATCACCTTGCGGTGCACTTCATCAGTCACCACAGGCGCCGGCGAATAGGCGCCCATCCCGCCAGTATTGAGGCCGGTATCGCCATCCCCCACCCGCTTGTGATCCTGACTGGTGGCCATCGGCAGCACATGCTCGCCATCGACCATGACGATGAAGCTCGCCTCTTCCCCTTCCAGAAACTCCTCGATCACCACCCGGGCACCGGCGTCGCCAAAGGCATTGCCGGAGAGCATATCGCGCACGGCCTCTTCGGCCTCGGTCAGGGTCATCGCCACGATAACCCCCTTACCTGCGGCCAGACCATCGGCCTTGATGACGATGGGCGCTCCCTTCTCGCGCAGATAGGCCAGAGCGGGCTCCACCTCGGTGAAGTTCTGGTACTCGGCAGTCGGGATGGCGTGACGGGCCAGGAAATCCTTGGCAAAGGCCTTGGAGCCCTCCAGCTGAGCAGAAGCCGCGGTCGGACCGAAGATGGCCAGCCCCTCGGCACGGAAGGCATCGACCACCCCTTTCACCAGCGGCGCTTCCGGGCCAACGATGGTCAGACCGATGCGCTGCTCCTTGGCAAACGCCAGCAGAGCTGGAATATCGGTAGCTGCGATAGCCACGTTCTCGATACTCCCTTCGTGCGCGGTGCCAGCATTGCCGGGGGCGACGAAGACCCGGGTCACCAGAGGGGATTGCTTGGCCTTCCAGGCCAGGGCGTGTTCGCGGCCACCATTGCCAATGATCAGTACTTTCATCGTATCGCTCGCTTCTATGTGGGTCGCAGGCTTCCGCCAGAGGGAAGCCGGTCGCAATAGTCAGTGGAAAAGAGACAACAAAAGGGCCGCCCATGGCGGCCCTGATCCATCAGTGACGGAAGTGGCGCATGTTGGTGAAGACCATGCACATGCCGTGCTCGTTGGCGGCGTCGATCACCTCCTGATCGCGCATCGAGCCACCCGGCTGGATCACGCAGGAGATACCGGCCTGCGCGGCAGCATCAATACCGTCGCGGAACGGGAAGAAGGCATCGGAGGCCATCACGGAGCCCGCCACGGTCAACCCTTCATCAGCCGCCTTGATACCGGCGATTTTAGCGGAGTAGACGCGGCTCATCTGGCCGGCGCCGACGCCGATGGTCTGGCCATCTTTGGCGTAGACAATGGCGTTGGATTTGACGAACTTGGCAACTTTCCAGCAGAACAACAAATCTTGCAGCTCTGCCTCAGTCGGCTGGCGCTTGCTAACCACGGTCAGGTCACCCAGAGTCACCATGCCGAGGTCCCGCTCCTGCACCAGCAAGCCGCCGTTGACGCGCTTGAGGTCAAACCCTTGCGCCGGGGCCGTCCACTGACCGCATTCGAGCAGACGCACGTTCTGCTTGGCGGCGACCGCATCGCGGGCCTCCTGGCTGACGGTTGGGGCAATGATCACCTCAACAAACTGACGCTCGACGATGGCCTTGGCGGTGGCGCCATCCAGCTCACGGTTGAAGGCGATGATGCCGCCGAAAGCAGAGGTGGGGTCGGTCTGGTAGGCACGATCGTAGGCACTCAGCAGGTCGTTACCGATGGCAACGCCACACGGGTTGGCATGCTTGACGATGACGCAGGCCGGCTCGTCGAACTCCTTCACGCACTCCAGCGCCGCGTCAGTGTCGGCGATGTTGTTGTAGGAGAGCGCCTTGCCCTGCAACTGGGTCGCGCTGGAGACAGAACCCGGCGCGGCATGCTCTTCGGCGTAGAAAGCGGCAGCCTGATGGCTGTTTTCGCCGTAGCGCATGTCCTGCTTCTTGATGAACTGGCTGTTGAAGGTGCGCGGGAAGCGGGACTCCTCATCACCCTCCTTGTTGTCGCCATAAGAGGGCACCATGGTGCCGAAGTAGTTAGCGATCATACCGTCGTAGGCAGCGGTGTGCTCGAAGGCTTTGATCGCCAGATCGAAACGGGTCGCCAGTTTCAGACTGTTGCCGTTGGCATCCATTTCGCGAATAATCCGATCATAGTCGGCAGCTTTGACGACGATAGCGACATCTTTATGGTTTTTGGCGGCAGAGCGAACCATGGTCGGGCCGCCGATGTCGATGTTCTCGACCGCATCGGCCAGGGTGCAGCCCGCTTTGGCCACGGTGGCAGCAAAGGGGTAGAGGTTGACGACAACCATGTCGATGGGGGAGATAGCGTGCTGGGCCATGATGGCGTCATCCTGATCCCGACGGCCAAGGATGCCGCCATGAACCTTGGGATGCAGGGTCTTGACCCGGCCATCCATCATTTCAGGAAAACCCGTGTAGTCGGAGACCTCGGTCACCGGCAGACCCGCCTCGCCAAGCAGCTTGGCGGTACCGCCCGTGGAGAGCAGGGCAACACCACGCTCGTTGAGTGCCTTGGCAAATTCCAGAATGCCAGTTTTGTCAGACACACTCAGCAGTGCACGGCGAATGGGTCGAGCTTGTTCCATCACACTATCGTCCTCAACATAACGGGGACCGTTCCATGGGAGGCGAGGCTCAACACAGAGAGTCCCCAAATAAATGGAAGTGGGGGATTTCGCAAACCACTCTCGCCCCGACATCCGGCAAAAGCGTTTTAGGAAATGCCCGCTTGGTGCGGCGCTCTGTTATGGGCGCGTATTCTACACAAAAAATGTGACCTGTGGTGGATTTTTTGAAACAGCAAAGCCTTATTTGGCGCGGCGTTAAACGTTTTCCAATTGATTTTCTCGAAACGTTTGCACTTTCAGTGTTTTATGGGAAAAAGGGTCGCCAGGAGATGTTTATCTGCCCCTTTTATGCCCTTGGCTGGCAATCCATGGGCAAAGGGGTGATAGTGGATTCCGGTTTTTGTGGCGGCATACATTCAAGGGGAGAGAGAGCATGTATCGGATCGGTGAACTGGCCAAGGCGTGCGGGGTCAAGGCAGATACCCTGCGTTTTTACGAGAAGAACGGGCTTATCTCACCGGGGATCCGCAACGAATCCGGCTACCGCCTCTACAGTGAACAGGACAAGCGGCGGCTGGAGTTCATCATTCGCGCCAAGTCGGTGGGCTTCTCCCTTGCAGATATCGGCGAGCTGCTCGACCTCGATACCAACAAGGCCAAAGTCACCTGTCAGGAGGTGAAAGCTGTGGCCGACACCAAGCTGGCCCAGGTGGAGCAGAAGATCATCGAACTGACCCGCTTTCGCGACAACCTGCGCGAGCTCTCCAATATCTGCTGCGGCGGCCCCCGCTCGGCGGAGCAATGCGCCATCCTCGAGACGCTGGAATCTGGCGCCCCGGCCCATCACGAGCATCATAGCCACGACCAGCATGACCCGGTTCACGGCTGACATGGTATGCCTGACTGAGCGTGCCTAGCTCAGTGTGACTGACTCGGCGTATCCGACGCATTGCTCCAGCTGCGATTTGGTGACAAAATCACCGCGTTTTTAACCGATGCCAGTGCATCCGGTTGCCGGGCGCTAGCCTGAACAGGCGCCCGCAGCGAAAACCGCCATCCAGACACAAGCATCAACACCCCAAGGACAAAGAAGAGGAGCCATCATGGCCAAGATTCGGGTCGACCAACCCGCCCTCCCCCGTGAGGAAGATGCGCAAGGGGGCTGCTATGCCCATCAGCGCGGCGAGATAAAGGATAACCATCTGCACGCCCTGCTCTCCGATCCCCTGTTTCGCAGCCGGGTCGAGCGCAACAAGAAGGGCAAGGGGAGTTACCAGCGCAAAGCCAAATTCGGCAAGCGGTGGGAGCCCGGCCAACAGCAGATGATCCGCGTCTGCTGCTGAGCGGGTTTCTACCGACCATAAACAATCAGGGCGCCATTGGCGCCCTGATTGTTATCTCAAAACACGGTTCGCCAAAACTGGCTCACGACCTGTCGCGAGAAGCTGTCAGCAAGGTGAAGAGCAGCGCAGGAACCGGAGCGTATAGAGATACGTGAGGCTTCCGAGCAGTACATGAACCTTGATCTCGGCCTCGCAGCCAGATCGTGAACCCGTTTTCACTCATCCATAAACAGTTCGAGCAACACGTTGAGATAACGGTGGCCGAGAGAAGTGAGCTGCCAGCTATCCCCCAAATCCTCGATCAGCTCCTTGCTTTGGGCGATGGCGAGCACCGTCTCCACCCGCTCCAGCGGCAAGCCGGTATAGGCCTCGAACTCCGCCTTGGGGGCTGGTTCAAACAGGCGGAAGCGGTTCATAAAGTATTCGAGCGGCAGATCGTCTGCCGTCACCTGCCACTGCTCGTCCAGATAGGGGCGACTCTTGTCCAGATACCCTTTCGGATGCTTCACCTTGGCGGTGCGCAGGATCTGCTGATTCACGAGATCGGTCACCTTGCCGTGAGCACCACAGCCGATCCCCAGATAGTCGCCGAAACGCCAGTAGTTGAGGTTGTGATGGCACTGGTAGCCCTCTTTGGCATAAGCCGAGATCTCGTACTGGCGATAACCGCTGGCGGTGAGCATGGCGTGGCCCTGCTCGTAGATGTCCCATAGGGTGTCATCTTCCGGCAGTTTGGGCGGCTTGGAGGCAAACGCCGTGTTCGGCTCTATGGTGAGCTGATACCAGGAGAGGTGCGGTGGTGCACAGTCGATAGCCTGTTGCAGGTCATAAAGGGCGTCATCCAGACTCTGATCCGGCAGACCGTGCATCAGATCCAGATTGAAGGTGGGCAACTTGATGGCATGGGCCAGTGCCGCCGCCTTGCGCGCCTCTTCCGGGCCGTGAATGCGGCCGAGGCGGCTCAGCTTCTCCTGCTGGAAGCTCTGCACACCGATGGAGATGCGGTTGATGCCGGCGCGCTGGAAACCGGCAAACTTGTCCGCCTCCACCGTGCCCGGATTGGCCTCCATGGTGATCTCGCAATCTGCGGCGAGCGGAATACGGGCCCGCACCCCGTCCAGCAAGGCTTGCATCGCCTCCACCGTCAACAGGCTGGGGGTGCCGCCACCGATAAAGATCGAGGAGAGCGGCCGCCCCTGTGCCCACTTCAGATCCTGATCCAGATCCTCCAGCAGGGCGGCGACATATTCGAGGTGAGGCAACTCCCCCTTCTGGGCATGGGAGTTGAAGTCACAGTAAGGGCACTTCTGGACGCACCAGGGCACATGAATATAGAGAGAGAGCGGCGGCAGTTGCAGCATGGGGCTTCCAATAAAACGGGGGCTCAAGGCCCCCATTGTAGATGACTATGTGTGATTGGCCGTGTGTAACCGACAAGGTGGCGAAGTGACTCAGTGCGCAGCAGCCAGCGCCGCTTTGAGCTTGGCCAGCGCCTGACCACGATGGCTCAGCTGGTTTTTCAGTTCGGCGGGCATCTGGGCGGCGGTGCAGTCGTGATCCGGCACGAAGAAGACCGGGTCATAGCCAAAACCGTGCTGACCGCGCGGCTCGTCGATGATCATCCCTTCCCAGCTCGCCTGACAGATGACGGGGGTGGGATCGTCGGCGTGACGCATATAGACCAGCACACACCAGAAGCGGGCGCTCTTCAGGTACTCGGGGGCACCTTGCAGCTCGCCGAGCAGCTTCTCGATGTTGGCCTTGTCACCAGCCCCCACACCGGCAAAGCGGGCGGAGTAGACGCCGGGGCGCCCTTGCAGCAGATCAACTTCCAGACCGGAATCATCGGCCACGGCGGGCAGACCGGTAATGCGGGCGGCGTGGCGGGCCTTGATGATGGCATTCTCGACGAAGGTGGTGCCGGTCTCATCGGCATCGGAGACCGCAAACTCGCTCTGTGGGATCACCTGGATCTTCATATCGGCCAGCATGGCGGCCAATTCCTTCACCTTTTTCTGGTTACCTGTTGCCAGGACAAGCTTGTTCATCGAGCACCTCCGCAAAAATAATCTGCGCATTCTATGCGGCGCAAGCGTTTAGTAAAAGCGTCAATTACACCCGCTGTGATGGGGTTACGGGGGATTTGCCGCCATCGAATAACCAGCTTTTTAATACATGTTTCCATAATGGAATAACCAAAGTGATTAAATACCATTTCTATTCATTACTGTGAGTCAGTAGACTCGCGCCCCAATTCATTAACCTGGCTGACTAAAGAGGTGACAGATGCCATTGATACTTTTACTCGTACTACTGGTGCTGTTCAGTCCGCTGGCTATCGACATCTACCTGCCCGCCATTCCGCAGATGGCCGAGCAGCTGGGCGCCGAAGTAACCCTGATGCAGGGCACCATCACCTGGTTCCTGTTCAGCATGGGGCTGGGGCAACTGCTTGTTGGCCCGCTGGCCGATCGCTACGGTCGCAAGCCTATCGCGCTGGGCGGCGTGCTGCTCTATGGCCTGAGCGCGCTGGGGGCCGGTTTTGCCGCCAGCCTCGGCGAATTGATGCTGGCCCGGGTGCTGCAGGGCTTCGGCGCCTGCGCTACTTCGGTCGCCGCCTTCTCGGTGGTGCGTGACAGCTATGGCCCGAAAAAGAGCGGTCAGATGATCTCCTACCTCAATGGCGCCATCTGCTTTATTCCTGCGCTGGCTCCCCTGCTCGGTGGCTGGCTCACCGCCAAGGCGGGCTGGTCTGCCAACTTCTGGTTTATGGCCGGTTATGCGCTCATCGTCGGCAGCTGGCTGATGTGGCGGATGCCGGAGACCCGCCCGGAGGAGACCCGCAGTGAAGGGGCCCTCATCAGCTGGTCCCGCTACAGCCCGGTACTGCGCTCCCCCAGCTTCCTGTTCAACGCGGCGCTGTGCATGCTGGCGATGGCGGTGATCCTCGCCTACGTCACCGCTGCGCCGGTACAACTGATGGTGAAACTGGGGCTCGATATGAGCGGCTTTAGCTACTGGTTTACCGCCAACGCCGCGCTCAACATTCTGGCCTGCTTCATGGCACCACGCTTTATCGCCAAGGTGGGGCCAAGACGCACTCTGCGCATCGGCCTGCTGGTGTTGATGCTCTCGGCCATCACCCTGACTCTGGCCATGCACATCGAACATCCGCTGGCGATGATGGGGCCGGTATTCCTCTCCAGCATCGGCTTTGCCATGATCTTGGGCGCTGCCGCCGGGATGGCGCTGGCACCGTTCGGCCACTGCGCCGGTACCGCCGCCGCCCTGCTCGGCCTGTTCCAGATGAGCGGATCCGGCGCTCTGGTTGGCCTGACCGGCGCCCTGATGCACGACCCGCTCAGCCAGCTGGCGCTGCATATGTGGCTGCTGCTGCCGCCTCTGGTGATGCTGATGACCCGCCGCGGCCGCCGCTTGTGTTTGCAATAAATCCTGTGCTCTGATGGGCACACTCAGGGGGCCATCGGCCCCCTTCTCGTTTGTATCGCCTTTACAGCATATGGCCATCCGGCAGAGAGCCTGTGATGGCAACCCCACTCACTCGATGTCAGCGGAGAACTCCCGATGAGCCACACTCTCAACGCAGCCCTAGTGGGCTATGGCTTTGCAGGCAAGACCTTCCACGCCCCCTTCCTCTCCACCACGCCGGGCTTGTCCCTGAGGTGGGTGGTGAGCCGCGATGCCGCCAAGGTGCAGGCCGATCTGCCCGACTGCCGGGTCGGTTCACTGGAGGAGGTGCTAAGCGATGAGACCGTCGATCTGGTGGTGATCGCCACCCCCAACGACACCCATGCCCCCCTCGCCCGCCAGGCGCTACTGGCAGGCAAACATGTGGTGATCGACAAGCCCTTTGCACTGGATCTGGCCGAGGCGCAAGCACTGGTCGAACTGGCCGAAAAGCAGCAGCGACTGCTCAGCATCTTCCACAACCGCCGTTGGGACGGGGATTTCCTTACCGTGCGCCGTCTGCTGGTAGAAGGGAGTCTGGGGCAGATAGCCCAGTTCGAATCGCACTTCGATCGCTATCGCCCCGAAGTGCGCCAGCGCTGGCGCGAAGCGGGTGGCCCGGGTTCCGGCCTCTGGTTCGATCTCGGCCCCCATGTACTGGATCAGGCGCTACAGCTGTTCGGCCAACCGGACTGGCTGCAAGCAGACCTTGCCGGGCAGCGCCCCGGCGCACTGGCGGACGACTACTTCCATGTGGTGCTGGGTTACGGTGCTCTGCGGGTCATTCTGCATGGCAGCTGTCTGGTCTCGGCCACCATGCCGCGTTTCATCGTTCACGGCAGCCAGGGTTCGTTCGTGAAATTCGGTATGGATGTGCAGGAAGATCAGCTCAAGCTGGGCAAGCGGCCCCCGGCGGCGGATTGGGGCATGGATAGCGAACCCGGTCAGCTCAGCCGCATTGTCGATGGTCAGTTACAGCAGCAGAGCGTGGTGGGTGAGGCGGGGGATTATGGCGCCTACTATCGCGGTGTCTGCGCCGCCATCAAGGGCGAAGGGAGCAACCCGGTGCCAGCAAGTGAAGCGCTGGCGGTGATGGCGCTGCTGGATCTGGCCCGCCAGAGCCACCTTGAGGGAAAACGGCTGCCCTGTCAGAAGCTGTCTGACTAAGGTGTGGGCCATCGGCCGCGCTTGAGCAACCTTGACCTTGTTAAACCGCCACAAGATGGCAGCAAAGCGGTGTTTTATTGTGCAATCAGCACTATTTAACGGCATCTTGTATTGATATCAGTCGTTGCAGTGGAGCTTTTTATCAACGGCACGAAAAAATGTCATTGTGATATCCGTTTTCATCGGTAACTAATGGGGCTATATTGCGCCCGCCTGCTGCCTCCCGGCTTCTTGTTTCAATACCGGGCAACGGTGGGCGCTGTGATGGTTGCACAGACCATCTCTCCATATTTATTTGAGGGAATGCACATGAACAAAGTACTGGTAGCCGGTATCCTGGGTCTGATGTTGACTGCTTGCGGTCAGAAAGAAGAAAAAGCTGCCGCTCCTGCTGCTCCGGCCGCCGAAGTTGCTGCCACTGTAGAAAAAGCCGCTAGCGAAGCCACCTCTACCGTAGAGAAGGCCACCTCCGAAGCGACTGCAACCGTAGAAAAAGCTGCTACCGAAGCGGCTACCAAGGTTGAAGCTGCAGTGAGCGATGCCAAGGCCAACTAAGCCTGCACCTCATTCGAAGACGGGTCCGAAGGCAACTTCGGGCCCGTTTTTTTATCTGTCGTTCAGGAGGCCGGATTAATCAGCGAGGTGAGGATGTGATCCTCCCAGCGGCCATTGATCATCAGATATGAACGCGCGAATCCCTCACGCTCGAAACCGAGCCGCTCCAGCAAGGCGCCACTGCGCTGATTGGCAGGCATATAGCAAGCCATGATGCGATGCAGATCGTGCTCCCGAAACAGGTAGTCGATGGCGGCTGACAGCACCTCTCTCATCACTCCCTGCCCCTGATGCTGCTGGTCGATGGCATAGCCCAGATGACACGCTTTGAAGACCCCCATCAGGATATTGCTGAAGTTGCAGGTGGCGATCACCCGCTCGCCAGCCGGATCGAGTGCCACCAGATTGATGCCGGTGCCGTTGAAGAACTGGCTGTAGCTGTCCTGCAGCCGGGCATGCCAGTACGAGAGGGTATAAAAGTGCTCGTCCCGAAGCGGCTCCCAGGGGGTGAGATGGGCACGGTTGCGCCGGTAGAAGTCGAGCATCATGGGGGCCTGATCCGGCGACAGTATGGTCAGGTGGGTGCGGGCCGTCTTGATATGTGGCAGCGCCATCAGGACTCCCTCTGTCTTAGCCACTCGTCGCGCAGCAGGCTGTAGTGGGCATGGTCCACAATCCGGTTGCCCAGCCGCTCTGCGCGCCGGGTCACCCCCTCCTGCTGCATCCCGAGCCGTTCACAGACGGCTCTGCTGGGCTCGTTATCGGTGGCGGCACTGATCTCCACCTTCTCCATCCCCATCTCCTCGAAGGCGTGATGGATCAGGGCCTGGCAGGCCCGGGTGATGATGCCGTTGCCCTGCCAGCGCTCCGCCAGCCAGTAACCGATGATCACCTTGCCAAGGTCGTGATCGATGCTGTTGTAACCGATGACCCCCACCACCTCCCCCTGATACTCGATAGCGGTGGTGAGCCCCTCACCGCGGGCAAACTTCTCGATGGCACTGCGAATGAAGAGGGCGCTGTCGACGGGGCGCTGGATCAGTGGCGGCCAGGGTAGCCACTGGGAGAGATACTCCCGGTTGTCATTGCAGAGGGCAAACAGTTCGCTCGCCATATCGGGCTGCAAGAAGAGCAGCGCAAGCTCGTCGTCCAACTGCCATGAAAACATGGGATTCTCCTTTCAAATCAGTGATCAAATAGCGAACCAGCACCCAATGTAGCCAATCGCCACTGGCCGCGCCAGCCACTTTTACGGCCCTCATCCGACAGGCTTCGCGGAGAGTGGCAGCGCACGTTCTCTCCTCCCTCAAAAGAGGAGGGTGGGTGTCTGAAACCGGATAACAATCTCCACATGGCACCGTCGAATACCCCCAAACGGCACTTTGGCAGATCCTGCTACCCCTTTGTGCTGCTCTGTCACTTTTGACAGGGGGCACTTTCCCCCACCGGCGCTAGCTTCAAAGCGCCCGACCTTCGGTCGGTTTATCAAGCTCATCGATTTAAGGAAAGAAGAGATGAATAAAATTTATCTGGCCGTTGCGCTGGCCTGCTGGGGAAGCGCCGCACTGGCGGCGCAAGAGGTAGAGATCAACGTAACGACAAACGGCATCCGGGCCATAACCGGCCTCAGTGCCGCGAGTGCTACCTTGCAACTGGAAGATGGCGAGTTTCGTCAGGTACGGGTGGTCCAGCTGCCCAACGGCCAGCAGCGGATCCGCTACGAGCAGGTCTGGAACGGCATCCCGGTAATGGGTCAGGTGGTGGTGGCTGACAAGAGCCTGAGCGGCCAGCTGCAGAAGGCCACCGGGCGCATGCTGCGCCAGATCGATCAGGATGTGGCGAGCCCGGTCGCAACCCTTTCGCCACAGGATGCCACCAGCAAGGCCAAGGCGGGCAGCAAGGGGAGCAACGAGCAGATCAAGCTTTACGTGATGCAGGACAAGAACGGGCTGGCCAGGCTGGTCTATCAGGTATCCTTCATCGCCGAAGGTGACAAGCCAAGCCGCCCCTTCGTCATCCTTGATGCCCAGAGCGGTGAGGAGCTCAAACGCTGGGAGGGGATCAACCACAAGGATGCCACCGGCCCGGGGGGCAACATCAAGACAGGCAAATACTTCTATGGCACCGACTTTGGCCCGCTCATCGTCGATGACAGCTGCCGGATGACCAGCCCCAACGTCGATACCATCAACCTCAAACACGCCACCTCTGGCGGCACCATCCACCAGTTCACCTGCCCGGAGAATACGGTCAAAGAGATCAACGGCGCCTACTCGCCCCTCAACGACGCTCACTACTTCGGCAACGTGGTGTTCGACATGTACCGCAACTGGTACAACACGGCGCCCCTCACCTTCAAACTGAAGATGCGGGTTCACTACAGCAAGAATTACGAGAACGCCTTCTGGGATGGCAGCCAGATGACCTTCGGTGACGGCGCCACCACCTTCCACCCGCTGGTGAGCCTCGATGTGGCGGCCCACGAGGTGAGCCATGGCTTCACCGAGCAGAACTCCGGGCTGATCTATTCAGGACAATCCGGCGGCATCAACGAGGCCTTCTCCGACATGGCGGGGGAAGCGGCCGAGTTCTACATGAAGGGGAGTAACGACTGGCTGGTCGGCGCCCAGATCTTCAAGGGCAACGGCTCCCTGCGCTACTTCGAGGATCCGACCCGTGATGGCAGCTCCATCGGCCATGCGGCGGATTATCAGGAGGGGATGGATGTACACCACAGCTCCGGGGTCTATAACCGCGCCTTCTATCTGCTCGCCACCAGCAGCGGCTGGAACCCCCGCAAGGCATTTGAAGTGTTCGTGCTGGCTAACCGCCTCTACTGGGGCGCCAACACCAACTACCAGCAAGGGGCCTGCGGCGTCAGCCGGGCGACCGCCGATCTGGGTTACAGCCAGGCGGATGTGGCGCGTGCCTTCCAGACCGTCGGGGTCGATGCCAGCTGCGGCACCACGCCGCCACCGAGTGACAATGTACTGCAAAACAGCGTGCCGGTGAGCAACCTCGCCGCCAGCAAGGGTGGCAAGCTCAACTACACCCTGAACGTACCAGCTGGCACCAGGTCGCTGCAGATCAGCAGCAGCGGCGGTACCGGTGATGCCGACCTCTACGTCCGCTTTGGCAGCGCCCCCACCAGCAGCAGTTATGACTGCCGTCCCTACAAGGGGGGCAATAACGAAAGCTGCTCGTTCACCAATCCCAAGGCGGGTACCTGGCATGTGCAGCTGTCAGGGTTTTCCGCGTTCAGTGGCGTAACCCTCAAGGCCAGCTACTGATCCACCCGATGCGGGCCTTGTCCCGCATCGTTCTACTCATTGCGCCACCGTTTCGCCAGCGCGCGGGCGGTGGCCAACACGGTTTCCCGGGCCGGGTTGGGCCGCTTGCCACCGCGCCACGCCATCATCACATCCCAATGCTCTTGCGGCAGATTGCGCACATCTAGCCTGACCAGCCGCCCCACCTCCAGATCCCGCTTGATGGCCAGCTCCGGCATCAGGGTGATAAACCCGTGTTCCAGCGCCAGATCCCGCGCCGCACTGGCGGGCTGCACCGCATGCAGGGGGCTGGCGGCCCGCCGCAACCGCCGCAACTGCTGGATAAAGACGTCACACCCCGGCCCCCAGACCTGAGGCGCCAGCCGCTGGTCGGCAATATCCTCCAGGGTGAGACCGTGACAACCGGCCAGCGGATGCAATGGCGAGGCGATAGCGATAATGGGGGAGCAGCAGAGCAGCTCCATCTGGAGGCCCGCAACCGGCGGGCGCTTGAGTACAAAGCCGATATCGGCCTCCCCGGTCAGCAACGACTGCATGATCTCGCCGGAGTGATCCGTGGTGCAGCGGATCTCGAACGGCTCGTCCACCAGCTCCATCAATAACGAGCCAAACACCACCGAAGTGAGGGATGGCAGACTGGAGAGACGGATACAAGGCAGCGCAGGCGCCCCCTGCAGTGCCAGCCGCCCTTCGCTCAGGATCGCCAGCGCAGAGCGGGCCGATGGCAGAAACTCCTCGCAGGCACGGGTCGGCGTCACCCCACGCCGATGACGCTGAAACAGCGGTGCCCCGAGGCTCTCCTCCAGCTGGGCAATCCGCTGGCTCACCAGCGGCTGTGACCAGCCACGAATGGCCGCCGCCTGACTGAAGCTGCCCAGCTCGGCCACATCCAGCAGCAGTTGCAGATCGTCCAGATCCATAGACATAAATAATCCTGATATGAAATATAGGTAGTTGTCGTCTACCACTATATCTAAACCCTCTCCAGAATGAAGGTATCTGTGAATGAGAGGGCGTTATGGTCGATAGGGCGAGGTTTTGGGGACGCTGGTTTCTGGCGCTGGATACCACACTGGTGATCCTGGGTTTCTTTGTAGTGATGCCGATGATCAGCCTGCGCTTCGTCGACCAGCTCGGCTGGGCGGCCGGTCTGGTGGGGCTGGCCCTCGGCCTGCGCCAGCTGACCCAGCAGGGGCTGGGGATCTTTGGCGGCTCGCTTGCCGACCGCTTCGGCGCCCGCCCGCTCATCGTCACCGGCATGTTGCTGCGCGCCGTCGGCTTTGCCACCCTGGCCTGGGCCGACAGCGGCGCCATGCTGATCTTCTCCTGCTTCCTCTCGGGTCTGGGCGGTTGCCTGTTCGACCCGCCACGGGCGGCACTGGTGATCAAATTTACCCGTCCCCATGAGCGGGGCCGCTTTATCTCCCTGCTGATGATGCTGGAGAGCGCGGGAGCCGTCACCGGTGCGCTGCTCGGCAGCTGGCTGCTGCGTTTTGACTTCACCTACGTCTGCCTGCTGGGCGCCGGACTCTTCACCCTGGCGGCCCTGTGCAACTGGACCCTGCTGCCCGCCTACCGCCTCTCAGTCAAACCGACTCCGATGCGGGAAGGGTTGGGACAGGTGCTGGCGGATCGCGCCTTCTGCCGACTGGTACTGATCCTGAGCGGCTACTACATGCTGTGGGTACAGGTGATGCTGATTTTCCCCATTCTGGTCAAGCAGCTCTCCGGCACCACCACGGCAGTGGGCTGGATGTACAGCCTGGAAACGGCGCTGTCACTGGCGCTGCTCTACCCCATCGCCCGTTTCAGCGAGCGGCGCTATCGGCTGGAGAGCCGACTGATGGCGGGTATCCTGCTGATGACGGTGGGGATCGGGCTGGTCGCCTTCGTCAGCACCCTCTCCGGCATCTTCGTACTGCTGGCCTGCTTCTATCTGGGGATCATCATCTGTGAACCGGCCCGGGAGACCCTGATGACCCGGCTTGCCAACCCCACAGCCCGCGGTAGCTACATGGGCTTCAGCCGCCTCGGACTGGCGCTGGGAGGCATGACCGGCTACGTGGGCGGTGGCTCCCTCTATGACTTCTCGCTGCAACAGGGACAACCGGCCCTCCCCTGGCTGGTGCTGGGCACCATAGGCGTCGCCACCATGCTGCTGCTCGCCCGCTGCTTCTCCCGCCGCCCGGAGCTGGCTATCAGAGCCGCCGCCTGACGACCGCCCCACCTGCGGCAGCCCAATCAACGGGGCTGCCGCTCACCTCATATTCTGCAAGTCATCACAGCAAAAGGTTGCGAATTACAACTTTTACGCTATTTTAGTTGTCATGCACAACTAAAAAGGAACCCACGATATGGATCCCCGTCCCCTGCGCGCCCTGTCGCGCGATCTGGTTCGCGAACTCGGCATGCTCTCCCAGCAGTGCGGCAATCTGGCCCTCACCCCCATCGAGGCTCACCTGCTGATCGAGCTGGAAAACGCCCCGGCTACCAATCAGCAGCTGGCAGAAAAGCTGCACATCGACAAATCCAACGCCAGCCGTCCGCTGGCACGCCTCGCCGAGCGGGAGCTCATCAGCTGGCACCCGCACCCCTCCGACGGCCGCAGCAAGGAGGCCCGCCTCACCGTCAACGGTCAGGGGATGCTGCTGGAGTTGCACCGGGAGATGGACGGGGCGATGGAAGAGATGCTGGCGCAGTTGAGCCTGCCCGAGCGGGAGCAGCTGTGGCAAGGGTTGCGGCTCTATCGCAGCGCCCTCTCCCGCGCCCGTCGCCAGCGGGGCTACCAGATCCGCCCCATCACGGCGGCAGACAATGCCCATATCGCCTTGGTGATCCGCGCCGTCTCGGCCGAATATGGCCTCACCGCAGACAAGGGGTATGGTGTCTCGGATCCCAATCTCGACACCCTCTCCCAGAGCTATCAGGGGGAGAAGAGTCGCTACTGGGTTATCGAAGGGCCAGACGGTTCCATCCTCGGCGGTGGCGGTATCGCGCCATTGGCGGGAGAAGAGGGGGTCTGCGAGCTGCAGAAAATGTATTTTATGCCCGCCCTGCGCGGACTGGGCCTTGGCAAACGGCTGGTATTGCAGGCACTAGACGAGGCGCGCGCGCTTGGTTATCAGCGCTGCTATCTGGAAACGACCGAGGTCTTGCGCGAAGCCACCAGCCTCTATGAATCACTGGGCTTTGAACACCTGCCCGGCCCCCTTGGCTGCACCGGCCACGGGGATTGCGAGATCTGCATGGTGCTGACACTGGGGTAGCACCCTCATCCCCAACCCTTCTCCCGCAAGGGGAGAAGGGGGCAAAAACACTTCCGCGACCTTTCAGGCAGACCTCTGATGGTTCCCTCTCCCTCCGGGAGAGGGCTAGGGTGAGGGCTGCTTGCGACTGTATATGCTGAATCATTACCCCCTGCATCCCTCCTTAAACAGGCAAAACGGCACAAAACAAGAGACCCCGCCGAAGCGGGGTCTCTTTTATCTTGTCTGCCGAGCAGGCAAGCACTTATCAGTGCTCGCGAGTCTGGCGGAACTCCACGTCCGGGTGACGCTCCTGAGCCAGGCGCAGGTTGACCATGGTCGGTGCGATATAGGTGAGGTTGTCACCGCCATCGAGGGCCAGGTTGACCTCGTTCTTGCGCTTGAACTCCTCGAACTTCTTGACGTCGGTGCCTTCCACCCAGCGGGCGGTGGAGACGTTGACCGCCTCGTAGATGGCCTCGACGTTGTACTCGCTCTTGAGGCGCGAAACCACCACGTCAAACTGCAGCACACCGACCGCACCGACGATGAGATCGTTGCTAATCAGCGGACGGAACACCTGTACCGCGCCCTCTTCGGAGAGCTGGACCAGCCCCTTGAGCAGCTGCTTCTGCTTGAGTGGGTCGCGCAGGCGGATGCGGCGGAACAGTTCCGGTGCAAAGTTCGGGATACCGGTGAACTTGAGATCTTCACCCTGGGTGAAGGTGTCACCGATCTGGATGGTACCGTGGTTGTGCAGACCGATGATGTCACCGGCGAAGGCGTCTTCCGCCTGCTCACGGTCACCGGCCATAAAGGTCACGGCGTCGGAGATGTTCACATCCTTGCCGATACGCACGTGGCGCATCTTCATGCCCTTGCTGTAGGTGCCTGATACGATACGCATAAAGGCGATACGGTCGCGGTGTTTCGGATCCATGTTTGCCTGGATCTTGAACACGAAACCGGAGAACTTCTCCTCGGTCGCCACCACTTCGCGGCTCTCGGCCTTGCGCGGCATGGGAGACGGCGCCCAGTCAGTCAGGCCATCCAGCATGTGGTCAACACCGAAGTTACCCAGTGCGGTACCGAAGAAGACCGGGGTCATCTCGCCAGCGATAAAGGCATCGTGATCGAACTCGGGAGAGGCGCCCTGCACCAGCTCCAGCTCGTCACGCAGCTGCTGAGCCAGATCTTCACCGACGGCGGCATCCAGATCCGGGTTGTTCAGCCCCTTGACCACCCGCTTCTCCTGGATGGTGTGGCCCTGACCGCTCTGATAGAGATATGTCTCATCCTTGTAGAGGTGATAGACACCCTTGAAGGATTTGCCGCAGCCGATGGGCCAGGTGATCGGGGCGCACATGATCTTCAGCTCGCGCTCTACTTCATCCATCACTTCCATCGGATCGCGCACTTCGCGGTCCAGCTTGTTCATGAAGGTGAGGATGGGGGTATCACGCAGACGGGTGACTTCCATCAGCTTGCGGGTCCGGTCTTCAACACCCTTAGCGGCGTCGATGACCATCAGGCAGCAGTCGACCGCGGTCAGGGTACGGTAGGTATCTTCAGAGAAGTCCTCGTGACCCGGGGTGTCGAGCAGGTTGACCAGACAATCGGCATAGGGGAACTGCATCACCGAGGTGGTGATGGAGATACCACGCTGCTTCTCCATCTCCATCCAGTCGGATTTGGCGTGCTGGCCCGAGCCACGGCCCTTGACGGTACCGGCGCGCTGAATGGCCTGTCCGAACAGCAGGACTTTCTCGGTGATGGTGGTTTTACCCGCATCCGGGTGCGAGATGATCGCAAAAGTGCGTCTCTTGGAGACTTCACTCAGAAATTCAGCTGACATAATTCAACGTTCTTCTATTGAGCGGTGGCATCAGCCACCGTGGGAATAAATCCGGAATGCCGCTCACGGCACATGTATACGCAACGAAAGCCACGCCAGCTGGCGTGTTGCCAACCTGGTGGAGAGAGGGAGGAGGGTTGCGTTACATTGGTCTTCTCGCCTGAGTCAAAGCAAAATTGCGCGACATTATACCCGCGCGAGTGAAAAATACCCAGTCCGTCAGTCGTCTGTTTCCACCCGGTTGCGCCCGGCCCCTTTTGCCCGGTAGAGAGCCTCATCCGCACGCCGGATCAACGCGGCCAGATCCTGATCATCATCGCGCTGGCAGGCACACCCGATGCTGATGGTCACCGGATGGGACAAACCGGGCAACGCCCGTTGGCCGACCCTGGCGCGGATCCGCTCAGCCAAACGGGACGCCTCCTCCAGCCCCGTCTCCGGCAGCAGTGCCAAAAACTCCTCTCCACCGGTACGGCCCAGCAGATCCTGCTGCCGCAACTCTCTTGCCACCATTCTGGATACCCACTGCAGTACCCGATCTCCCTGATGATGACCCAGCGAATCGTTGATCCGCTTGAAGTGATCGATATCAAAAAGCAGCAGAGAAAAGGGCATTCGCTGCCTGCGGGCCAGCTCAAAGTGCTCGCGCCCATCCACCAGCACCCGACGCCGGTTATCGATGCCGGTCAGCTCATCGGTAAAGGCCAACCGATGCATCCGACGATTGCGCTCCAGCAACCATCTCATCGTCAGCAGAGCCACTCCACCGCAGAGCACCATCACCACCAGCAACCAGAAGCGACGCTCCTTGATCTGCGCCAGCTCCTGCCGCTGCAACTGCTGCTCGACCCGCAACCGCTTGTTCTCTTCCGCCTGGCGGGTCAGTTCAAACTGGCCGCGCACCCAGGCTGTACTCTGCTCTCGCTGCATCTGGTCGAGGCGCTGCTCTTGCACCAAATGATCCCGCAAGGCCGCCAGCGCAGCCGGATAGTTCCCTTGCAGCTCGAATGCTTCGCTGCGCACTGCGTAGAGATCCATCAGGTAACGAGTGTGCCCCTCAGCCTTCAGGATCGGTTCAATCTTCGCCAGTGCGCTCAAGGCCGGGGCCGGATCCCGCATTTTCACCTGCAGTTTGGCCATTACCAGCTCGAGATGGGCGTGGAGGGTAGGATCAACTTCAGGGGTGAGCACGCCTGCTGCCTGCGCCAGCAAGCGTCCGGCCTGCTCCAGGCGCGCCAGACCGAGCAGAGCCTCCGCCAGCATCACTTGACGATCCGCATGTTCAATCCGGTACTCGGGTTGTTGCAAAAAGGCGAGACTACGTTCGAGCTCCTGCTGCGCTTCCTGATAGCGCCCCGTCTCCAGATAGACCAGAGCCAGCTGCTCTCTCATCCTGGCCAAACCGAACCCGTCATGGTTGTGGGCAAAGTGTTCATGCAACCGGTTCAGGGTAGTGAGAGCCTCGGCATAGAGACCCATGCGGCGAAACGCGGCGGCAATCTCGAGCTGCGCCCGGTTATACCAGGTGGTCAATCCCAACCGTTCGTAGATGTCGTGCGCCCTAGTGAGATCCACCAGCCCCTGCCCTGACGCCCCCTGAAACGACAACATGGCTCCCCGGTGGGACAGCGCCAGCGCCTCCAGCTTGAGCACAGCGGCCTCCCCTGCCAACCGCAGCCCCTCATCATAATCCCGACGGGCTTGTGCCACCTCGCCGAGCAGCTGATTGAACCAGCCACGACAGATGAGCAACTCGGCAATGGCTGCGTCATCTCCCCGTTGTTGAGCCAGCACCAGTTGGCTGTCGGCATACGCAATCGCACGGCGAGACGCCTGGATGTCATCGGCAGATTGGGCCCAGCAAGCCAGACGACTGATCCGCATCAGCTGGGACGGTGGATAGTCGCTGCCATCCCGCAGCAAGCGAGCAACGCGCTCCCGCAGCAACTCGATAGGCTGATGGACCTGCTCCATCTCCTCCAGTTCATTTTCCAACTGCTCGGGGGACAAGGGTCTGGCTGCCAGCCCGAATACCGCCAGCAACAGCAGCAAGGCAAGTCGGCTCATAAACACTCCGGATGAATGGGGAAAGAGCAGCAGGCGACCCGATACCGGAAAATCACCCTGTAACAACGGCTGTAAAGGCTACCGCAAGGAGAGAGGACTTGAATGGGTTTCATCTCACATTTTACAGCAATATCATAACGTTGGAATGAGGAGGGGGATACAGAGCGAAAGAGGGGGCTGGCTCCCTCCCGGTAACTAATGATGCTGCCAGCGCCGCAGTAGCCGACCGCGCAGACCGCAATCGAGCAGCCAACTGTTGTCAAATACCCGCAGCAGCGCCTGCTTGGCGTGGCGGGACATGGCGACGGCGTGAAATCGGGTCTGGCGTTGACGATAGCAGTTCATCTGCTCGAGCAAGGCATGGGGCAGACTCTGAGCGATAAAGTCCGAGATAACCAGCACATCCGCCTTGGCAAAAGCGGGCTCATCGAGTTTGACCAGCGCCTTCTCCAGACAAGGCACCAGATCGGTACCACCGTGAAAGCTCATGGAGAGGAAGCGCTCCGCCTTGTCCAGTCCGGTATCGGCGGTGATCTCAAGGGTCGCCACCTCGGTAGAGAAGAGCATCAGGTAGCAACCGCGCTTCTCATCCATCGCCACCTTGAGCAGCGCAAGAAAGAGTGCCTTGGCACACTCCTCGGGATAGCCCCCCATGGAGCCGGAGGTATCGACACAGACGATAAAGGGGCCCCGCTGCTGCAACTGCTGCCCCCCCTGCTCCGGGGTGCGCAGCATGATGCGCTGGCGCGGCAAGGTGCCGCGTGACTGGTAACTGAGCAGGCGCCGCTCCAGATAGCGGCGGTAGAACTCCAGCTCCAGCTCCGGCAGCCCCAGCATCACCGCCTCGCTTGGCAGTAGCCGCATCAGGTCGCTCGCCTGGTGGATGCCCACCAGGTCGTCCGGCACATCGTCGCTGGGGGCGGGCTCCAGCTCCAGCACCTGAACCGGTGGCACCGGCTGCTCCTGCGCCCGGCGATCCCGCTCGCTGCGCCCGAGAAGAGCGGCAATCTCCGCCAGCAAGGGCTCGCGCTGCAACATACGGGCGTATTGCTTGACCAGCACCAGACTGCGTTTGTGCCAGTGCCCCTGCGCCAGATCCCAAAGGCCGCCCGCGGAAATCTGATTAGGATCAAGGGCATCAGCCAGGGTGCGACTCGCCAGCAGCTGATCTTCAATCTCCTGACGCTGCTTCTCCCGCTCCGCCTCGGCGATCTGCTGCTGCAGTTGCAGCAGGCTACCCACCAGACTGGCACGCCACTTGTCGATAAAGAGCTGGCGCAGCCCCTCGGTAGGATGGGCCATCAGCTGACGCACCAAGGAGCGTGCCTCACCGGCGAAGGGGCTGTAGTGATCCAGCGACTCCAGCAGAGTGGGCAAACGACCTATCAGTTCGGTCATCGGCAACTGTCGGTGCGCCTGATAGAGCAGGTACTCCTGCTCCAGCGCCACCGGCACCGGCTTGTGACGGATCTCCTCGCCAAGCTGCTCACCCCAGCTCTGCAGGCGCTTTTTCAGCAGCTTGCCCTGCAGCGGGGAGCGTTTGATAAATTCGGAGATCTTGGGCGACGCAGCAAGCAAAAGTGCCACCTCCCCTGCAAGCTCCCCTTCACCGATCAGGAGCCCCAGATCCAGCATGCCAATCTCAAGCATGAGCGCTCCTTACTCGTCCAGTCTTGGCAACCGCTCACGCCAATGCACCAACTCGCCACGCAGCAGTTCAAGATCCCGGTTCAGCACGAAGAAACTGTCCTCCACCTGTTGCAGCCAGCGCTGGGCAATAAATAGGTGCTGCCGATGACGCTCGAACAGAGTGCGCTGCTGTTTAAGCTCCTGCATCACCTTGCCGACCTGGACCAGTTGCTCGTCGAGCGCTTGCAGCCAGGGCGCCAGCACCACCTCGGGGATGGCGTTGCGCTCCATCAATACCAGCGGGATCTGCTGGCGCTGGATATCGAGCACCTGCAGGCGCAGCTCATCGTCCAGCACCAGCTCGTAATGCCCCTCTTTCGGGTTGCCGAACTCATAGCCCACCAGCGCCTCACCGGTCGGATGCCAATGGGAGAGCAGGGTACGATCGAACACCAGGGTGCTGGTAAGACGCTCAGGATCGCTGCCATCCAGCGGGGCCGGGGTGAGCAGATGGAAGTGTACCTGTTTACCAAAGGGTCTGGCATTGGCGAGCGGGATCTCGATCCCCCTCGCCCGACGGCCAAACCACTGTTTACGCTTGCGTGCCTTGCAGCAGAGACGCTGGGACACGCCCTGCTTGAGCTGTTTGAATTGATCCCGCAGCGCCAGCAGCTGGCGGGTCATCGCCAGTTGCTGATAACCATAGAGGCGGGAAAACTCGGTCATCATCTCCAGCAGGGCGGTACGAGACTCCTCGTCATGCCATAGACAGTCCTTGAACAGCAGCAGATCTACCGGCGCGACCTCGTCACGACCGTTGAAGAAGGCGCTCGCCTTGATAAGCCGTACCGCCTTCTTCCAGCGACGATCCGACACATAGCAGCGGTGGGCCAACTGGCTGTCGAGCTGCTGGCGCAGCTGATAGATGAGTTCGAAACAGGCATCCGGCAAGCGCACCTGTTCAATCTGGCTCTGCCACTGCTCGTACTCATCACCCCGGATCTGCAGGGATTCCGGCAAGTTCTGGTGGGCGTGACCATCGCTGGCCAACATGGATTGAAAGTTGGCTTTCTCTTGCACCCGATCCATCCAGATCCGCACCAGCATCCGGTCGTAAAGCGCTTCCAGCCCGCTATCCGGCGCCGGTAGTTCGTTGGATGCGGTCACCAGCAACCGCATCGGGATGGGGTGCTGGCTGTCGCCGTTGCGAAACTGTCGCTCGTTGATGGCGGTAAGCAGGGTGTTGAGGATGGCGGGGCCCGCCTTCCAGATCTCGTCGAGAAACACCACCTCGGCCTCTGGCAGATAACCAGCGGTGAGGCGCAGGTATTTGCCATCCTCTTTCAACGCCTGAATGGAGAGGGGGCCGAACACCTCCTCCGGCGTACTGAAACGGGTCATCAGGTATTCAAAGTGGCGGGCGTCGTGAAAGGCCAGCTTGAGGCGGCGTGCGATCAGGCTCTTGGCGATACCGGGTGGCCCCAGCAAGAAGACACTCTCGCCACTGAGGGCCGCCAGCAGACCGAGGCGCAGGGCATCCTGCCGTTCGTAGAGTCCCTCACCGAGGGCGGCCAGCAACCGGGGCAGGCGCTCCTGGATAGGAATAAGACGCGCAGGGTTCTTGGCTTGAGCTAAAGGCGACATAGAGACGGTTCCGAAGCTGGGATAATGATGACCCCAAGGCGTGATATCCATCTATTCGCCATAGGGTTTTGTCTGGTTATGATGGTTATTCTGGTATCTCTTGCCGCACAATACCCGCCTCTGGCAGGAAAAAAACCAAGGTCGGCGTGATACCGTATAGACATCGTGTTGCGCCCATGCATAGCCAGTGTCCTGATGGCACCATGCCAGCATGCGCCAGATGATGCGTTGCAAAGGGTGCAGCAAAAGCGGTTCGAGTGTACCCTGCGCAACACATTTTTCCCCAATGCAGATCAAGAGTGAGTCGCCTCAAATGCAAGATCCCGTTCGTCAGAGCATGTTGGCCCGCATGGGCATTCAAAGCTGGCAACTGCGTCGTCCGGCATTGCTGGGCGCAGACCCCGCTCGAGAGCTTGAGCAACATACCAGCCAGACAGCCCCCGCCACCAGCGCCCCGCTGCCCAGCGGCAAACTCTGGTTGCTGGCACCTCAGCTGCCTGCCACCACGCTGCTGGCGGATATCTGCCAGCTGCTCGGCATGACCCCCGAGGAGGTCTCACTGCTCAGCGAGCTGCCGCCTGCCGATCTGCAAACGGCGGGCGCCTCGCCGCTACTCTGGCTGACGGAGGCCAACCCGGAACGACCCGATGCGCTGATCTGTCCGCTAGACCCCAGCGCCGCGCAAAAGCGAGCCTTGTGGCAACAACTGCGCCGACATATGGCAAGTTCCACGGCATGATCCTGCATCCTGCCTTCAACATCCTCACTGAAGCAGCTCTATTTACCTGATTTTACAAAAGTTGTGTCTGACAACCCCGAGACATCCCCTATTCAGCTACCCGGAGTCACCATGCCTGAGTTTCGCCCCCTGCTCGAAGCCGATTTCGACCTTGTTTACCCCATTGAGCAGGCTGCCCACAAGGAGCCGTGGAGTGAGGCCAACCTGCTCTCCTGCTTCGGTCCTCGCTATCTCAACGGTTTGATGCTGGTCGATGGTCGCCCGGCCGGCTTCTATATCTCGGATCTGGTAGCCGGAGACAGTTCGCTGATGAACATCTGTGTCCATCCCGAATGTCAGGGCAAGGGGTTGGGAAGGGCACTGTTGCAAGCCTACCTGACTCGCAGCAAGCAAGCCGGTGCACAGGCCTGGTTCCTCGAGGTGCGGGCTGGCAACCAGACCGCCATCAACCTCTACGAGAGTGCCGGCTTTGCCGAGTATTGCCGACGCGCCGACTACTACGGCACCGGTAATGATCGGGAAGATGCGGTGCTGATGTCACGGCTGTTCGATTTCGGCTGATCCTGCCTGTTCATCACACTCAGGCACCTTGCCCTCTTCAATCGAGGGGGGCATTGTCCAGCGTCGGATCCTGCAAGGCGAGAGTGGTATGAACCACCGCCTCGAATCCGGCGGCAGAAAGCGGCATATAGAAGCCCCGCTGCCAGGTTTTCCCGGGCATCCAGATCTGCTGTATATCCACCACTATCTTGATCGGTTTAAGGGGTTGACCCGGCTGCTGGATATAGATGCCAGGCGGTGTGGCGACCTTGGGAAAGCGGCGCAGGATCTGCTCGCTGCCATCCCCCTTGCCCGGGTTGAGCCGCACCTTCACCAGCCGGGCAAGCGGGCCAGCCATCTCCTTGCTCTGCCAGAATTTCTTCTCCAGATCGCCGCAGCGGCGGCACTTGGGGGTCTCCAGCACATAGAGCAGCGGATAGCCCAACGCCAGCGCCTGTTGCTGCGCCTGCTGATACCCCTCGGCCCCCTGATACCAGGGATTGGCGGGCCCCTGTGATGACGTTCCGGCAAAGAACCAAAACGCAGCCCCCCCCACCACCATCAGCCCGACCGCGGCCAACGCCCCTTTCACCCACAGATTCATATCGTTAACCCTCTCTCTGCCTCATAGCAGTATCGGCCAGTCTGCGCAAAGGGAGAGCTATTTGCGCTCTTTGTGATCCAAGACAAACGGCGAACACTTGTAAGCTGTAATGTTGGAGTTTAAACTCTAGCCCGATTTTTAGTGCCCTCGCGGGCGTACAACTGTAATTAAAGGATGTTTAACTGATGCCGAAGCTTCATCTGGTTCGACTGATGCGTGAACGTATTGCCCAGCTTGGCAACAAGGCTGCCCTGCGGGTTCAGCAAGATGGCCAGTGGCGCGCCATCGGCTGGCGTACTCTGGGCCAGGCCATGGACTACTGCGCACAGGCGCTGATCCGTGCCGGCCACCAGCCAACCGAAATGGTCGGCATCTATGCCCGCAACATGCCGGAGTGGACCCAGGCCGATCTCGGCATCCTTGCTGCCCGCGGTGTCAGCGTCCCTATCTACCCCACCAGCACCCTCGATCAGCTGCGCTACATCGTCAAAGATGCCGGCATCAAGGTACTGTTCGTTGGCGAACAACCCCAGTTCGATCAGGCGCTGCAACTGATTGAAAGCGGCGAGATCCGCCAGCTCATCGCCCTCGACGGCAGCGTCAACCTGCGCGGCTGCGAGCAGGCGAGCCACTTCCAGACATTTCTGGTCTCCGGCAACCATCAGCCCAGCGAGCAGGAACTGCGAGTACGGGAAACCCAGTACCGGATGGATGATCTGCTGACCCTGATCTACACCTCCGGCACCACAGGCGAGCCCAAGGGGGTCATGCTCGACTTCAGCAACATCGCCGCCTGTTTCGAGATGCACAACAGCCGCCTCGATCTGAACGAGCAGGATGTGTCGCTCTGCATGCTGCCGCTCAGCCACGTGTTCGAGCGGGCATGGAGCTACTACGTGCTCTACTGCGGTGCCGAGAACGTCTATATCCGCGATCCACAGAAGGTGATGGATGTGATTGGCGAGGTGCAGCCGACCGTAATGTGCGCCGTGCCGCGCCTCTACGAGAAGGCCTACGCCATGATCCAGGCCAAAGTTGCTCAGGCTCCGGCTCTGCGCCGCGCCCTGTTTGGCTGGGCGACCAAGGTCGGCAAGCAGATGGTTGCCACCCGTCAGGCGGGCAAGTCCGCCTCCCCGCTGCTCTATGGCCAGCTCTGGCTCGCCGAGCGACTGGTGTTTCGCAAGCTGCGCGCCCGCTTCGGCGGCCGCACCCGCTTCCTGCCAGTGGCGGGCGCCCGCCTGGCCGACGATGTGAACCTCTTCTTCCAGGCGATGGGGCTCAACCTCAAGTACGGCTACGGCATGACCGAGACCACCGCCACCGTCTGCTGCTACGAGGATAGCCAGTTCAAGTTGGGCTCCATCGGCACGGCACTGAACGGCATCGAAGTGAAGCTGGGTGAGAACAACGAGCTGCTGGTGCGTTCCCCCACCGTAATGCGCGGCTACTACAACAAGCCGGACGCCACCGCCGAAGTGATGACCGAAGATGGCTTCCTGCGTACCGGCGATGCCGGTGAGCTCGATAGCCAGGGCAATATCTACTTCACCGAGCGCCTCAAGGAGCTGATGAAGACCTCCAACGGCAAGTACGTAGCACCGCAGCTGGTGGAAGGGACCATCGGCAAGGATCGCTTTATCGAGCAGATCGCCATCGTCGCCGATGCCCGCCACTTCGTCTCGGCGCTGATCGTCCCCTGTTTCGAGTCGCTTGAGGAGTACGCCCGCTCCATCAACCTGCAGTACCAGTGCAAGACCGAGCTGCTGCGCCACTCCCGGGTGATGGAGTTCTTCGAGGCCCGCATCGCCGACTTGCAAAAAGAGCTGGCCAAGTTCGAGCAGGTGAAGAAGTTCACCCTGCTGCCGAGCGCCTTCTCCATGGAGCTGGGTGAACTGACCCCCACCATGAAGCTGCGCCGCAAGATCATCGAGGCAAAATACCAGAGCGAAATCGAGGCCATGTATAACCACGTCTGATATCGCTCAGGTTCAGAGAAATCAAAAAGCCGCTCACTCGAGCGGCTTTTTGTTGGCACCTTGGTTGGTATGAACCAGCCTTCAGGCCGTGGGGGTACTGGTTCCGAAGTAGTCGGCCAGGAAGTCATCGAACGACAGGCTGTCGCTGCGCTCGCGTTCGCGCTGCTTGGCCAGCGAATCCTTCGCCTCACCGGCAAAGTAGGCTTCATCCCAGTATTGCAGCTCCCCTGCCAGCAGCTCCTCCCGATAGCGGGTAGCCAGCTTGTCGCCATAGCAGCCGTTGTCCTTGCCGCTCTCCAGCAACTCCCTGAGCATGCGGGCGGAGTAGGTGAGCTCGGGGTCGAGCAGCTTCTCGCGGTGCATCGCCAGCGTCTCGCGATAGCGGTTGCGGCCACAGCAGCGATCCAGCAGGTCGGCCACCTGAGCCAGCTCGTCAAACAGTTTAAGGCCGTACTCTTTGAGGCCAATGGCATTGCCCTGCTCATCTTCCAGCGTCAGGTCGGGACGACGTCCCTCCAGCACCACCTTGTTCTGGTTGCGGCGGTTGCGGGCAATCTCTTCGTCACTCAGCACCGGAGAGGGGCGCAGCAGGCACCAGACCAGGAACAGATCGAAGAAGCGGATCTGATCCGCATCGATGCCGAGCGGGGTGAAGGGGTTGACGTCCACGGTACGCAGCTCGATGTATTCGATGCCGCGCTGATCCAGCGCATCCGAAGGCTTCTCGCCGCTGCGCGGAGTACGCTTGGGGCGGATCGGGGCGTAGAGCTCATTCTCCAGCTGCAACACGTTGTCGTTGAGCTGACGATACTCCCCATCCACCTTGACCCCGATCTTGGCAAAGTCGGGATTGTGGGTGTTAATGGCGCGGCGCAGGCTGCTGACATAGGCCGGCAGATTGTCGTGGCTGATCTTGAGCCCAGCCTGGGCGCTGTTGGTATAGCCAAGATCGGAGAGACGCAGCGCGGTGGCGTAAGGCAGATAGAGGGTGCCCTTGCCGGTCTTCTCGAACGGCAGGTTGCTCTTGCGCCCTTTGAGGAAGGATTCGCAGATGGCCGGGGAGGCGCCGAACAGATAGGGCACCAGCCAGCCGAAGCGGTAGACGTTGCGAATAAGCCCCATGTACTTGTCGGAGATAAAGCGCTGGCTGCAGCACCCTTCGCACACCAGATCCTGCCACTCGCTCCAGAAGCTGTCGGGCATGGAGAAGTTGAAGTGCACCCCGGCGATCACCTGCATCAGGCTGCCGTAGCGGTTCTTCAAGCCCTGACGGTAGAGAGTCTTCATCTTGCCGATGTTGGAGCTGCCGTACTGGGCCAGCCGGATGCTCTCTTCCCCACCGACGAAGCAGGGCATGGAGAGCGGCCAAATCCGCTCGTCACCCAGATGCTGAATCACATGGTGATGGATATCGCCGAGCTGCTCCATCAGGCTATCGATGGAGTCGGTGGCCGGGGTGATGAACTCCAGCAGGCTCTCCGAGTAGTCGGTGGTGATATTGGGATGGGTCAGGGCCGAGCCCAGCGCCCGGGGATGGTCACTCTGGGCGAGTCGGCCATCCGGCGTGATGCGCAGGCATTCACGTTCGATCCCGCGCCGGATCCCCTTGAGCGCGGTCAGGCGCTCCGGTGATCCCAACGCATTCAGCAACTCGGTGAGCGACAAGCTTGTTGTAGTCATATTCACGGCTCATGTGAGGCCGCCCCATCCGGGGCGGCTCTTGATTTTTATAAAGCGTCAGTTACGGCAACTGCAGCGGATAGATGGGAAGATGAAGCTCCTTCAGGGGTTTTTCAAGCTTTTGCTTGTCTCCCACCACCACGATCACCATATCGGCCGGATTGAGCCAACGGGCGGCACTGGCCTTCAGCGCCTCGGGCGACACCGTCTTGATCAGGTTGTTCTGGGCCTGCACATAGTCCGGTTTCAGGTCATACATCACCATCTGCAGCAGGAAGCCCGCCTTCTGGCCCAAGGTCTCGTAAGAGAGGGCATCCTGCTGGGAGACCGCGCTGCGCATATAGGCCAGCTCCACCGGTGTCGGGCCGCTCTTGCGGTAGTTGTCCATCTCCTTGAGGAACTGGCGGATGGCATCCACGGTTGCATCGGCCCGCACATTGGCACCGGTGGCGAAGGTGCCCACCTCGCGGTTGGCGGAGAAGCCCGAGCTGGCGCCGTAGGTGTAGCCCTTGTCTTCCCGCAGGTTGAGATTGATGCGGCTGTTGAAGTTACCACCCAGGTTGAAGTTCATCAGCCCGGCGGTGAAGTAATCCCCCGTGGTATCAAACGGCATGGCGCGACGACCGATGCGGATCACCGACTGGGGCGCCCCCGGCTTGTCGACCAGATAGATGCCCGGCTTGGCCTGCTCACCCTTGAGCTTGAGATCCCCCAGGGTTGGCGTTGCCCCCTTCCACTCGGTCAGGAAGCCAAGTTGCTCCTCGATCTGCTTCTGGTCCACATCACCGACCACAACCACTTTGGCGTTGGTGGGGTTGTAGTAGGCCTGATAGAAGTGCTTCACGTCCGCCAGGGTCAGCTTGGCCACATCGGCCGGTACCCCGTCGGTAGGTTGCCCGAGGCGGTTCTGCTTGCCGTAGACCAGTTCGCGGAACGCCTGCCCGGCCAGCCACTCGGGCTGCTGCTGGGCCTGTTGCATCCCTTGCAGCAGCTGCGCCTTGACCCGCTCGAAGTCCGCCTCCCGCATGCCCGGGCGCTCCAGCACCTCGCGCACCAGCGCCAGGGTCTGGGGCAACTTGTCCGCCAGCGAGCTGACGGTGATGAGGTTGTTGTACTGGGCGCTGGAGACATCAATGCTTGAGCCCAGCTTTTGCAGCTCGTCGCTCAGCTGAGCCTCGGTCAGGCGCACCGTGCCCTGCCCCATCATGGCGGCAGTCAGATTGGCCAGCCCAAGCTGCCCCTTATCTTCGGCACGAATACCGCCCGGCAGGGCGATCATGATGGAGACGGCCGGGATCTCGTCACTCTTGGTGCCGATGATCTCGATGTTCTTGTCGAGCTTGCCGTGCCAGATGGCGGGCACCTTGACGCTCACCGCCTCACTCGCCTTGGGCTGCACGCTGCGATCGAAATTGTCTTTAACCGGTCGTTCGGCCAGCGCTTCGTCATGCTTGCTGTAATCCGGCAGCTCGCGCTTGGCGGGAGTAAAGTTCGGGGTGGCAACCTGCCACTCGGTCTTGCCCTTGGGCACCACGCTCAGCACCACCGCCGGCTTGTCGGCGATGAACTTGTCGTAGGCGGCCTTCACCTGCTCCGGTGTCACCTTGCCGATGGCATCGAGGGTCTTGAACACATAGTTGGGGTCCTGGGCAAACACCTGACCCATGGCGAGCTGGCTCACCTTGCCGGATACGCTGTCCAGACCCCAGATGGCGGAGGCGCGGTACTTGGCGATCGCCTTCTCCAGATCTTCCGGTTTGAGGCCGCGCTGGGCGAACTCGCCGATCACCTTGTCCACCTCCCCCTTGAGGGTCTTGAGGCTGCCATCCTGCGACGGATTGGGATAGGCGTAGACGGTCAGGGTACAGGCCAGCTCTTCGCAGTAGTGAGACGCCCCCACATCGATCGCCTTGCCGGTTTTCACCAGCGACTGGTAGAGCATGGAGCTGGCGGAACCGCCCAGCACGTCGGCAAACATGTCGAGCGCAGGCTCCTGCGGATCACCAAGGGAGACGGTGGGGTAGCTGATATAGAGCAGCGGCAGGTGCACCTTGTCCTGCAACGTCACGTAGCGGGTCTCGGGCAGAGTCACCGGCCTTGGCGTCGGCTCGGCCACGTCCGGGCCGCGCGGGATGGAGCCGAAGTATTTCTCGATCCATTCGAGAGCCTGCTTGCTGTCAAAGTCGCCGCCCAGAGTCAGGGTGGCGTTGTTGGGGCCATACCAGCGCAGGAAGAACTGCTTGAGGTCGTTCACATCGACCCGGTCGAGATCTTCCACGTAACCGATAGGCTGCCAGGAGTAGGGGTGAGTACGCGGATAGAGCGCCTCCCCCACCTTCTCGCTCACCAACCCGTACGGCTGGTTGTCGACCCGCTGGGCCCGCTCGTTCTTGACGGTGGCGCGCTGGATCTCGAACTTCTTCTGGCTCACCGCATCGAGCAGGAAGCCCATCCGATCTGCCTCCAGCCAGAGCACTTTTTCCAACTGGTTGGCAGGCACAGTCTCGTAGTAGTTGGTGCGGTCCTTGTTGGTGGTGCCGTTCATGTCGCCACCGGCCTCGTTGATGATCCGCATATGCTCCTGATCACCGACGTGTTTCGAGCCCTGGAACATCATGTGCTCAAAGAAGTGGGCGAAACCGGACTTGCCGACAGTCTCGCGGGATGAACCGACGTGATAGGTCACATCGAGGTGCACCAGCGGATCGGAGCGGTCAGGGGCCAGGATCACGGTCAGGCCGTTGTCCAGCTTGTACATCTGGTAGGGGATGGCGAGCTTGCCCTCCTCCTTGCCCTGTTCGGCAATCAGGGTCGGTGCCGCCAGCACCGGCAGGGTGAAGCCCAGCAGAATCGTTAAAGGTATGACTTTGTTCACGGTAACCTCGTGAGTGACAAAAACAGGCTAGAAAATGTGACTGGCCAGCAGAAAAACCAGGGCATAACGGAACAATTTGCCGAGCCCGATCAGAATGAGAGAGCGCCAGAAGGAGAGGCGCAGCCAACCGGCCAGCAGACAGAGACCATCACCGACCACCGGCGTCCAGGCAAGCAGCAGACACCAGTGACCATGTTGTTTGAGCCAGCCTAAGGCTTTTTGTTCCCCACGGCCTTGAAAATCTTCCGGTTTTTTCTTGAAGGTGGCGAGCCAGCCGAGCCACCAGGTGGTCATGGAGCCGAGGGTATTGCCCAGCGTCGCCCACAGCAGCAGGCTCGCCATGCTCCACTCCCCCTTGGCCGCCATGGCCCCCAGCAGCACTTCGGAGCTACCGGGCAGCAGGGTGGCGGAGGTAAAGGCGCTTAAAAAGAGCCACCCCAGCCCCATCTCCATTAGCTCATTCATGATGCGCGTCCCCACCCCCCAGGCAAGGACGCGAGGCGCTCAATAACAGCCACACCATGTGCCATCTCCATCATCTCGCTCATCCCGGATAGCCATCGGCCGCAGGCATCCGTAGCAGCAGCTTGCCGCGCACATGGCCCCCTTCGATGGCCTGATGGGCCAGCGCCCCCTCGGCCAGGGGGAATTCACCGGCGAGGGTAACCTTAACCTCACCCTGACGCAGCAGCATCAACATCTGCCCCAGCTGCTTCTGGTCGGGGTGAACCAGCATGCCGACCACCTCGATCCCCGCCGCAGCCCCAGCATCCTTGATCAACTGGGCGGTAATGGTAGGCACAGTCACCAAGCGACCACCCGACTTGACGCAGGCCAGCGCCGCCTTGCCGCTCTCGCCGCCCACCAGATCCAGCACCAGATCGACCTGACCGGCCTCTGCCACCACTCGTGCCGGCCAGTTCGCATCGTGGTAATCCACCATCCAGCGCGCCCCCAGTGCGTGCAGGAAGCCATGGTTGTCCGGGCTGGCGGTAGCCACCACCTCGGCGCCATAGGCGCTGGCAAACTGCACCGCCAGATGGCCGACACCACCGGCACCGGCGAGGATCAATACCCGCTGACCGCTCTGGAGGCCGCCGTGCTCAAGCAGCCCCTGCCAGGCGGTGAGACCGGCCAGCGGCAGCGCCGCCCCCTGCTGCAGGCTCACCCCGTCGAGTTTGACCAGCTCGCTCTCGCTTGCCACCACAGACTCCCCGTAGCCACCGGCGGTAAGAGGAAAACCGACCATGCCGCACACCAAATCCCCCTCGACCAGCGAGGTCACGCCGGGGCCCACCTTCTCTACCACGCCGGAGACGTCATAACCCGGTGTCCAGGGCAGCTTGTCCTTGTTCTGGGCCGCCGCCCAGCCAAGACCGGCGCGAGTTTTGGCATCGATGGGGTTAACCCCTGCAAAGCAGATGCGCACCCGCACTTCGCCATCGGCTGGCACCTTATCGAGGGAAGGGTTGAGCTTGAGTACCGAGGGGTCACCGAATGCGGTAATCTGTAGTTGCGTCATTGCACAATCCATCCTGTTGATTGATCAAGGGTCAACAGAATAACAGCGAGGACACCATGGCTCGAATGTTTCTTATTCCTCTGTTGCTGGCACTGGGGTGGTGGGCGTTTCTGCTCTACTTCCGCATCCCGCTCAAACAGGGGGCCAAGGGGTTTTACTGGATCATCGGCATCGGTGGCGGACTAGCCGCCTTCCTCAGCCTGATGATGGTGCTGACTCACTGAGTGCCAAGCCACTCGATAACGAAAAAGGCCACCGAGTTTCGGTGGCCTTCTCACTATCCGGCTTGCTGCTCCAGCGCCGGATTGAGGTAGTAGTGGCGATTGCTCCCCTGCCCCAGCACCCCCTGCGACAGCAGGTGGTGGAACACCCGATCCACCTCCTCCAACGAGAGTGACAAAGCCTGCGCCACCGAGCGCTTGCTGCACTTGAGCTCACCACTCATCAGCGCACCGCGCACCTGCTCCAGCACTTCGGGGGCTGGCTCTGGGGGCATGATGGGTTCGGGCTGGGCAGCCATCGCCAACGCCTCCTGCGCCTCTCTGCGAGCTTGATCCTGCTGCCAGCGCCACATCCGGCGAAAGCGGTTCTCCTCGCCGATCAGACTGACGAAAAAGGCACCGAACACGTCGAGCAACACCGAGAGGAAGCAGACCAGCAGGAACTGCACCTGACTGATGCTCATCCCCACCCCGTCCGCCAGACTGCTCATCAACCCCAGCATGGAGGATTGTTCGTTGACCGGTTTGGCATCGCGCTGCTGACGCAGCTCATCCTGCTGCAAGCGCAGCTTGGTATTGGCGTGCTGCAACGAGGAGACGCCACTGGAGATGCGCTCCAGCTCGATATATTTGCGGGCCGCCTCCTCGTTGAGCTGGATCTGCCGCTCGATGCTGGCGATCTGCTCGTCGAAACGGGCGAGTTCCCGCTCGTGGCGCGCCTGCTGGCTCAGTACCGTGTTGGTGGCGCTGTTGATGCCACCAATACTGCCGCCGATGGAGATGGCAGCCAGCACGCTGTAGAACAACAGCGACCAGAAAGCGCCACTCAAATCCCGCCGCGCCTTGCGCTCGCCGTACTCGTACCAGACGTAAAACTTGCCCAGCTCGAAGATGATGGCCAAGCCGCCGAACAGCCACTTCATCAGCGGGTTGTCATCGATGGAGAGGAACAGCAGCAGGGAGAAGATAATGGAAGCCAGAATGGCCAACCCGGTGAAACTGTATACCGTCGTCAGAGCGAACCACCCCTTGGGGTAGCGCTGTGTGGAGGAGTCCTGTGTGGTCATGATGAAGGGGTGTGCTGTGCAGGAAAAGTTGGCTGCCGATTATAGTCGCCAGACTCGCACAGAGAAGGGCAAATGACTGAATTCCTTCAGATTGGCAACCAGCTGCCCAGAGTGCGACCAAAACGGACAAATCGGCAGCAGAAAAGCGATACAATTCCTCCCTGACTTGATCATCTGGTGAGATGAGGTGCGATTCCGCCCGGGTTCAGCCCAGATCCGTACACTCATCCACCGTTGCAATTATCCGAGGCCATCATGAACAGTACGACCACCTTGCTACTCTCCCTTCTTCTGGTTACCGGCGGCGCCGCTGCGACACAGCAATATCCAGAGAGCGGTGGCACCGAATTTTCCGTCGATGAGCTTAAATTCAATCTGGACTGGGATGACAAACAGTTCGGCTGGACCCAGAACGACTGCCTCACTCTGGATATCGGGGAGACCTCCTCCGTCGACTGCAAGGCGGTCAAATTCAATCTGGAAGATGAAGAGAATCGCAACCAGCCACCGAAAACCAACCAGGTCCCAGCCAACTCGCAGAGCGACCAGTAACAACAGGAGTACCCTTGCGATGACCCAAGCTAAACACAACCCCGTTATCCGGCGCGGCGCCCTGCTGCTTTCCCTGCTCATGGCGCACGGCATCGCGGTTGCGGCACCGCCAAGCAAAAATAGCGATGGCATCAAGATCTCCGGTGATGACATCAAGATCAATCTCGACTGGGATGACAAGGAGTACGACTGGTGGCAGGACAACTGTCTGGATCTTGGCATTGGCGACAGCCGGATCAAACTCAACTGCGACAAGATGGATGGCAAGTACCGGGATCACTACAACCGCAGCATCCACAGCGGCAATAACCCGGGGCAAGGTCACGACAAACAGAAGGATAAAAACAAGGGTAACGGCAAGAAGAACTGAACGCCCTCTCCTGATGCAGCAGGGGCCTGGTGCCCCTGTGCTGATTGTTTTACCAATAATTCTCCGCACTGATATTGCCCGGCGCACGCCTCAGATTCTTGGCCAACCCCAGCGCCAGCAAGGTCTGCTGGGTCTCTTTCACCATCTCCGGATTACCGCAGATAAGCACTTGGCTCAGCTCGGGTGAGAACTCCAACCCCACTCTAGCCTGCAACTGACCATTGGCAATCGCCGCCGGGATCCGCCCTGCCATTGCATCGTGCCAGGGCTCGCGGCTGACAAAGGGGACATAGCGAAAGCGCTCGCCATATTGCTCGGCAAAGCTGGCGATCAAATCCTGATAGCTCAGCTCTTCGCCTTTACGCACCCCGTGCACCAGCACCAGATTCTCGAAACGGTTGAAGGCCTCGCCATCGGCCAGCATGGAGAGGAAGGGGCCGACGGCAGTGCCGGTCGAGAGCAGCCAGAGATCGCGCCCAGCGGGCACCTCATCCAGCGTCAGAAAGCCGGTGGCCTGGGATTGTACCAGCAGGGTGTCACCTGCTTGCAGCGAGCCGAGGGACGGAGTCAGCTCACCGCTCGGGATCTCGACCAAATAGAACTCGTGATATGGCGCAGAGGGAGGATTGACGAAGGAGTAGGCGCGCTGAATGCGGCGATCGCCCTGCTCGAGGGCCAGCTTGGTGAATTGGCCTGCCTTGTAGGGAGCCAGCTCGGCCGCTACCCGCAGGGAGAACAGAGTGGGTGTCCATTCGATGCGTTCGATGACGCGACCTTCTACCCAAGCCATAAAGATCTCCTCCAGTGGAACAGACCTTCACTCTACCCCCGGGCCGGAAAATAAAAAACCCGCGCAAGTGCGCGGGTTTTTTCTGCAAAAGCGAATCGCTATTACAGGGCAACAACCTGGATCTGTACGGTTGCTTTAACGTCAGCGTGCAGCTGAACAGCAACTTCGTAGTCACCGGTGTTACGCAGAACGTTGCCCATGCGGACTTCGCTCTTGGCAACGGCTACGCCGGCAGCAGTGATGGCTTCAGCCACGTCACGGGTACCGATGGAACCGAACAGCTTGCCTTCGTCGCCAGACTTGGAAGCGATAACCACGGTAGCCAGTTCGGCCAGCTTGGCAGCACGCTCTTCAGCAGCAGCTTTGTTGGCAGCCAGTTTGGCTTCCAGCTCAGCGCGACGAGCACCGAAAGCTTCGATGTTGGCCTTGGTGGCCATAACAGCTTTGCCTTGCGGGATCAGGTAGTTACGGGCATAACCAGATTTCACGGAAACTTGGTCACCCAGACCGCCCAGTTTGGCGATTTTGTCGAGCAGGATAACTTGCATTACCTTTCCTCTATAAATTTCGTTGAGTTAGGCTTAAGTGCCGGGCCGATTCTTACTTGTTGTGCAGATCGGTGTACGGCAGCAGAGCCAGGTAACGAGCACGCTTGATGGCGCGTGCCAGCTGACGCTGATACTTGGCGCGGGTACCGGTGATACGGCTCGGTACGATCTTGCCAGATTCAGTGATGTAGTTTTTCAGAGTAACGATATCTTTGTAGTCGATCTCGGTAACGTTCTCGGCGGTGAAGCGGCAGAACTTACGACGACGGAAATAACGTGCCATGGCCTTTATCCTCTAGTCAGTGATCCAGAATTACTCTTCGGAAGCAGCTTCAGTAGCTTCTTCGCGGCGCTCGTCGTCACGACGGGTGAAGCGCTCTTCTTTGGCCTTGGCCATCGGAGAAACTTCAGTCACGGCGTGCTTGGTGCGCATGATCATGTTGCGGATAACGGCATCGTTGAAGCGGAAGTTGGTTTCCAGCTCATCGATAACGGCTTGCTCTGCTTCTACGTTCATCAGAACGTAGTGGGCTTTGTGCAGTTTGTCGATCGGGTAAGCCAGCTGACGACGGCCCCAATCTTCCAGGCGATGAATGGTACCACCGGAGGTGGTGATGGCGCCGGTGTAACGCTCGATCATGCCGGGAACTTGCTCGCTCTGGTCCGGATGAACCATGAAGACGATTTCGTAATGACGCATTTTAGCTCCTTACGGATTAATTCAGCCTCCGCCCAGGTGCAGCCAGACCTCGGAGGCAAGGAACATAAAGGTGTTTAGTCGCTGCTTTTCTAGGGCGGCGTATTGTACGAAATCACATCCCTCACTGCAACTGACCGCCTTAAATGTTTTTCCCGATGGAAATCATCAGAAACAACAATTGATAATAATTATCACTTAGATCTACTCTCTCTCCATATCCTTATGGAGGGTGATGCCATGCAACCCGCACTGACGACTACGATTCCAGCCCGCAAATTCAAACTGACCCTGCTCGGGCCTGCCTTTATCGCCGCCATCGGCTATATCGACCCGGGCAACTTCGCCACCAATATTCAGGCGGGCTCTACCTTTGGCTACCAACTGCTCTGGGTGGTGGTATGGGCCAACTTGATGGCCATGGTGGTGCAAACCCTCTCGGCCAAACTCGGTATCGTCACCGGCAAGAATCTGGCGGAGCACATCCGCGACCGACTGCCGAAACCGGCGGTCTGGGCCTACTGGGTGCAGGCAGAGATCATCGCCATGGCCACCGACCTCGCCGAATTTATCGGCGCCGCCGTCGGCTTCAAGCTGCTGCTTGGCGTGACCTTGCTTGAAGGGGCCTGCATCACCGCCGTGGTGACCTGGGGGATCCTGATGTTGCAATCCCGCGGCCAGAAACCGCTGGAGTTCGTGGTCGGTGGCCTGTTGCTGTTTGTCGCGGCGGCCTACATCGTCGAGCTGATCTTCTCCCGCCCCCATCTGCCCAGCCTGCTGGAGGGCGCCCTCTTCCCCGGTCTGCCCAACAGCGATGCCGTCTATCTGGCCGCCGGTGTGCTCGGTGCTACCGTGATGCCCCACGTTATCTACCTGCACTCGGCACTGACCCAGCACACGCAGGATCAAGGTTCAGTCAGCCAGCGGCTGCACACCACCCGGGTCGATGTGGCGATTGCCATGACTATCGCCGGCTTCGTCAATCTGGCGATGATGGCGATGGCGGCCGCCGCGTTCCACAGCTCGGGCCACCAGCAGGTAGCGGAGCTGGAATCCGCCTACCAGACCCTCACTCCGCTGCTGGGTCAGGCAGCAGCCACCCTGTTTGGCCTCTCGCTGGTCGCCTCCGGCATCAGCTCTACCGTGGTAGGGACCCTGGCCGGGCAAGTGGTAATGCAGGGTTTTGTCCGCTTTACCATCCCGCTCTGGCTGCGTCGCGCCATCACCATGGCTCCCGCCTTCGTGGTGATCGCGATGGGTCTCAACACCACCGAAATTCTGGTGTTGAGTCAGGTGATCCTGAGTTTTGGCATCGCGCTGGCCCTGATCCCGCTGTTGATGCTGACCGGCGATCGGGCGCTGATGGTGCAACATCGCAACCATCCGGTCACACAAGCCATCGGCCGCCTTGTCGTTGTGCTGGTGATCGGGCTCAACGCCTATCTGCTAGTCGCCATGATCTAGCGAACCGTCAAACCGAGAAGAGGGGCTCATTAACACTGGTTAATGAGCCCCTTCGCACTTTGGCGTATGCTGCCGCTTTCTCTTCTCATCTATCGTTGCGGGAGCCTTGCCATGGAACACACCCGAGCCAGCTTCGTACTGGGCCATCATCAGGAGCAGGCCAGCGTGGTCTGCTGCCAGCGCGGTGACACCACACTGCTGGTCACCGACCTCACCCCCTTTCATCCCCAGAGCCATCTCTGGCCCGATCAGCCGGGGGATGTGGGCCATGCTCGCTGGGAAGGGGGCGAAGCCGCCATTGGCCCTTGCCGGATGGGGGTCATCAGCCCGGATGGCGAGCTGTTTGTCGATACTGCGATTCCGGTAAAACGGGGGGCTGAAGGGTGGCGTTTCGTGGTGGTCCATCCACTGACCGGTGACCACGCGCTAGCCGTTGGCAGCCAGGTCGCATTGCAAGTAGATAGTGCTGCCCGCCACGCCCTGAGTCTGGGCCATAGTGGCTGCCATCTGGCGGCGCTGGCTCTCAACCGGGTACTCACCCCCTACTGGCGCAAGGAAGTGAGCGAGCGTGATGCTCTGGGCCAGCCCGACTTCGATCGTCTGGCTATTCAAAGCTCGCGGGTCGAGCCTTGCGGTTCGCGAGAGCAGTACCGAATCGGCAAGAGCCTGCGCAAGAAAGGGGTCAACAGCGAGGCGCTGCTGGCAGATCTGGCGCTGATTGAAGAGAAGGTCAACCAGCAGCTGGCCGACTGGATTGCAGCCGGAGGAGAAATCCGCCGCAGCCGTGCTGGCGAGGCGATCATCGATTCCCGTTACTGGCACTGCATGCTGGAAGGCCATGAGGTGACCATTCCCTGTGGTGGCACCCATGTTGCCTCGCTCGCCGAGTTGGGAGAGGTCAAGGTACAGCTCACTCAAGTGGAAGAGGGCTTTGCCATGCTGACCCGGGTCACGCCAACCGACGCCTGAGTCGCAGACTTGACCACTCAGGGCTAACGCCCAAATTGGCAATAGAGAAGTATCGCAAATGAAGGGGGCATAATCATGCCCCTCAACATCAGTCATGACGGGCCGATGCTTCTCTTTTAACCACTCCCTGATTAGAATGCGCCTCCCACAGGAGGCACATCACCCATGAGTAGTACCCAACTACGCACCACCCCTGATCGACTTCGCTATCTGGTTCTCTACGAAGGCATCGGGCTGGCACTGGTCGCCCCCCTGATCAGCCAGCTGTTCGGTCAGGGCGTCGCCGAGGTCGGTTCGCTGGCCATCTTCTTCTCCATCGTCGCCACCGCCTGGACCTATGGCTGGAACCTGTTGTTCGACAAGGGGTTGCTCAAACTTTGCGGGCGCACCAACAAGCAACCACTGGACCGCTTCCTGCACGCGTTTGGCTATGAGGCGAGCTTTATGATGCTCTCCCTACCCTGCGTCATGTTCTGGCTCGATTTGGGTGTATGGGACGCCCTGATGCTGGATCTCGGCTTCGTCGCCTTCTATCTCGTCTACATCATGCTCTTTACCTGGGCCTATGAGCGGATCTGGCCGCTGCCATCCACTCCGCAGACGGCATAAGGCCTCAGACTCAACAAGGTTGACAAAGGAACTGGTACAACAGGAAAAGCAAGGGAGCGCTAACCGGAAGGATGGGAAAACCCCATAAAAACAATGCCAGTCAGCAAGCTGACTGGCATTGGACAAAACAGACTTTCGGACTTACTTGACGGCGTCTTTCAGTGCCTTGCCAGCCACAAATGAAGGCACGTTGGCAGCAGCAATCTGGATCTCTTTACCAGTTTGCGGGTTACGACCGGTGCGGCCTGCGCGGTGGGTGACCTTGAAGGTGCCAAAACCGACCAGTTGCACAGCATCGCCTTCTTTCAAGCTCTGGGTAATACCATTGATGATCTCTTCCAGAGCCACTTTGGCCTGAGCTTTGCTCAGATCTGCTTTGGCGGCAATCGCATCGACAAGTTGAGCTTTGTTCATAACATTTCCTTTATGATCGGGCATTTAGCGCTGGGTCACTCTATGCAAAAAAAAACGCACAGGCAAAGCCTTTATCGAGGCATACGGGTTAAACGCTGGGGTTTTCATCAAGATCTGCGGAAATAATCACATTCCGTGCCAGCAGAATAGCGAGCGGGCCCGAAACCTGCTTGCGGCAAGCTCCACCGTCCGCTTATTTCTTACCCGCTTAACAATATCCCGGCAAGCCTATTGACGCTTGGTCAGATTTTCCATAGTTATAGGTAGTGTCACCGCTCAAACGGCTCGGAAGCCCTATCAAACGCCAAGCCTTTGCCCCATGGAGGGATTATGTTGACAAAACTGGAACAGACCAAGCAGGCGCTGGCAGGCAAGCATAAGGCAATCGATGACTGGCTGGACGCCCGACAGGCATTGCTGGTTGAATATATGCGACTGGCGGGCCTCACCCCGGCTCGAACCAAACAGCGCTGCCTGCCCAAACAGGAAGAGTTGCAGCACTTCTGCGACCGCTTGGTCGACTATGTCAGCGCGGGCCATTTCGAGATCTACCACCACGTCGTCACCGCTTTCGAACAGGCCAGTGGCGAAACACTGGAACTCGCCAAACGGATTTACCCCCATATTCGTGCTACTACCGAGTTTGCCCTCGAATTCAATGACAAATACAGCGATGCCGATGAGGCCCAACTGCTACTGCTCGATGATGACCTCAACGAATTGGGCCCGGTACTGGAAGATCGCTTCAAACAGGAAGATCGTCTGGTAAAGGCACTCCATGTGGTGGAGTTTCTCAGTGCCCAGCAAGCCTGATCGCTATTTTTGGAGCAAGTTCAAGCTACTGGCAGCCAAGGTGCATTACACTCAGTGCAATGATTCCTTGTGTCCAGCAGATTGCAAACTAGGAGATGATCATGTCTGAGCGCCGCCGTTTTGCACGGATCCTCTATTTGACCACGGCCGACCTCACCCAGGGGGAGCACAAGTGGCAAACTCAGCTTGTCGACATCTCCTTGCAGGGAGCCCTGCTGATCCGCCCAGACGACTGGGAGAGCCGTGACAACAAGGAGTACCAGCTCAGTTTTGTCCTGAGTGGCAGCGATATCGAGATCAAGATGCAGGTCGAGCTGACCCATGAAGCCAGCAAGAAGCTGGGGTTCTACTGCCACCACATCGATATCGACAGCGCCACCCACCTCAAGCGGATGATCGAGCTCAACGTCGGCGACGAAGAGCTGCTCCACCGCGAGCTGGAACAATTGCTGAGCGAGCATCTGGAACATAGCCAGCCCTGATGGCTAGCTCCAGAACAACAAAAAAGAGCGCCGAGGTGCTCTTTTTTGTTGTGCTGTTGTCTTGACTGGAATGCAAGAGAATTAAAGTGCCTCGAGTGCCTCAGACAGCTTCTTGACCGGCACCACTTCCATCCCTTCGATAGGATGCTTGGGGGCATTGGCGTGCGGCACGATGGCACGGCGGAAACCATGCTTGGCCGCCTCCTGCAGCCGCTCCTGACCAGAGGGGACAGGACGGATCTCCCCTGAGAGCCCCACTTCGCCGAACACCACCAGATCCTTGGGCAACGCCTGATCCCGGAAGCTGGAGACCATCGCCAGCAACAGCGCCAAATCCGCACTGGTTTCCTCGACCTTGACCCCGCCAACCACGTTGATGAAGACATCCTGATCCGCCATCTGCAGCCCACCGTGACGGTGCAGCACAGCCAGCAACATGGCGAGTCGGTTGTGATCCATCCCCACCGCCACCCGGCGAGGGTTGGAGAGCTGGGAGTAGTCAACCAGCGCCTGCAACTCAACCAGTAGAGGTCGGGTACCCTCCCAGATCACCATGACGATGGAGCCGGGCGCCTGCTCCTGACCGCGACTGAGGAAGATGGCAGATGGGTTGCTCACCTCACGCATTCCCTGTTCAGTCATGGCAAACACCCCCAGCTCATTGACCGCCCCGAAGCGGTTTTTGTGAGAACGCAGGGTTCGAAAGCGGGAATCGTGACCACCGTCGAGCAGTACCGAGCAGTCGATGCAATGTTCGAGCACCTTGGGACCAGCCAGACTGCCATCCTTGGTCACATGACCCACCATGAAGATGGCCACATGGTTCTGCTTGGCGTAACGGGTCAGTAACGCTGCCGCCTCACGCACCTGTGAGACCGAACCGGGGGAAGATTGGACATCCGCCACATGCATCACCTGAATGGAGTCGATCACCATGATCTGCGGCTGCTCCTGCTGGGCAATCAAACAGATTTGCTCAACGCTGGTCTCGGAGAGCATCCGCAGCTTATCGGTAGGCAAACCAAGGCGGTTGGCCCGCATTGCCACCTGCTGGAGCGACTCCTCACCGGTGACATAGAGAGTTTTCATCCGCTCTGCCAGACCACACATGGTCTGCAGCAGCAGGGTTGATTTACCAGCCCCCGGGTTACCACCGATCAGAATCGCCGAGCCAGGCACCACTCCGCCACCGAGCACCCGATCCAACTCCTTGAAACCGGAAGTAAAACGGGGGATTTCGGTGGTGGCAATCTCTGCCAATGTCTGTACCTGACTACCGACCGCGCCGGCATAACCGGTGTAACGGGCACTCTTGCCAGCGGGAGTGACGGAGCCAAGGCGTACCTCGGTGATGGTATTCCACTCCTTGCACTCGCTGCATTGACCTTGCCAGCGTGTGAAGTCGGCACCACATTCGGAACAAACATAAGCAGTTTTATTTTTAGCCATTGATAACTCGGGGACAGGATGAATTCCTGCTTGATATACTTGTTTGCGACCGACAGATCAAACCCAGAATCGGAAAAGTGACTTTCCGTGGCAGGAACACATGGATTCAGTACACCAACAACATCTGATTGAACAACTTGTACCCCTGCTGCGGGAGAAAGATTTCGAAGAGATCTTCAACCGTCTGACTCAGGACGAAAACAGCAACGGCCGTTTTCTGATCAAGATGGAGCTAAATCGCAAATGCTCCCCCTGCCGCAGGGTTATCGACATGCGCGATGAGCTGGAGGACGAGTGCCTGGTGCACGAGTTCGACGGTATCACCCACTTTATGCCGACCGAGGCCATCGGACTGTTTCAGTCCCAGTGTTATCTCTACCGTGACGCCTATACCCTTGGCGTTTACGAAGCACTGCAGCAATGGCAAAAGAACCATCACCACGCCCGGGTAGATGGTCTGCTGCAACCCCCTGTCAGTCCCTTCCGACAATACGACGTCAACACCATCGTCTTTGCCAGTTACTATGGACGACGGCAGGAGCGGATGCACTTCAGCTCGCCCTTGCTCATCAAACTTCATGACGGGGAAAAGTTATTCGCCAAAAGTTCCGATCTTTCCCTCGGCGGCATGAGAGTCTCTGTCCCCTATTTGCCCAATTACCAGACCGGCGCTCAGGTGGAAGTCTTCTTCACAGGAATGGAGCGGGACCACCCCAATCCGGTGCTGCATCAACCGGTCGGTTATCAGATCCTCGGTGAAGAGAGCAAGGAGGGGAAATATTGGCTGAGGCTGGTGCGCTCTGGCGATCAGCCTGCATTCGATGCCTTCCTTAGCGACTTCATCGAGGCCAACAAAATCCGCTATCGGGTCAGCGTCGACTATCTGCTCTCCGCCGCCATCATCAAGGGATATGAGCAGTTCTACCTGCCACGGATGACCGGCATGCCGCTTTTCTTCAGCACAGGAGACAGTCCCTCACTCGAGATAGCCCTGCGCACCGAGAACAACCAGCACCTGCTGGAGTATTGGCGCGACGAGAAGAACCGCGATGCCCTGGCGGGACTCTTCTCAGCAAAACGGATGAAACGACTCTGCCCTGCCCCCGGCACCACGACCGAGACCCTCATCTACTGCTTTACCCACACGGTACGCAGCCATATCTATTTCTTCTCTGCCACTGCTGAAGAGCTTCGCCAGAGTGGCCTCACCGCCCTCTTCTTCCAGGTGGGCTCCCGGCGTCCCAGCTGGCGTGTCTACAAGTTTTCACTGGAGGCGTGTGAATCGCTGGAGGCAGATGTAGGGCAGTTGCAGGGGGTCGAAAATTCGCAACTGCAGGATATTCTGTTACTCGAACGTCTCAAACTGATTGGGTATTGCGGCCTGCTGCAGGAGATCAGTCTGGAGTCCCAACGGGAGGAGTTCCGCCCGGAGGGCGAGCTCGGCAACAATGCCAATGAACTACAACGTTTTGGTCACGAGCTGGGCGTTGCCCCCTTCGAGATTGAATCCCTGCACTATGTGCAGTTGCGCAAGGAACTGCGCTATATCCACAAGACAGCCGTTGCTATCCATCACAACGGCAAGTCATGGCTTGGCTGGACCCGAGATATCTCGGCCCATGGCTTGCAGATCGAGCTGGAAGAGGCGTTTGCCGGTGATAAAAACGATGTGGTGACCATCGCCCTGCCCCGTCTGCAGGAGTTATCCAAGAGCATGGATCTGCAGCATCTCTCCTACCGGCTGGTTAGTCTCAACATGACTCGCACCGTGCTGCACCTCTGTATCGATGGGGATTCTGATCGCCATACAGGTCGTCAGTTCTTCAGCCTGCTGATCGAGAGCAACCAGAGCAAGCTCAAGGCGGCGCAGGAACAGCGCCGCTATCGCGGACTGGCGCGAGCACTGCGCAATATCTACACCCACCATCTGTTCAACTCACCGGTCTATATCAACAAGCTGAAGGGGGCTCCCAAGCTCGCTGCCATTGGCAAGTCACTCACTCCGCGCAGCCTTCAACGGATACTCACCGCCTGTGCCGAACAACCTGAGCAGGAGAACCTCTACCCACTGTTTCAGGGGGAGCTGCTCAAGGAGCTACTGATGAATCCGTTGCGAGCCATTGAGCGTGAGGATAAACCGCGAGAAGATGAGGTATACATTGCCAGCATCCAGACCAAGGCGGGCCTGCCCATCTGCACCAGTCGCCTTGCCAGCAGCTTTGGCAGCCTAAAGGAGAAACGCCTGTTCATCGAGCAAGCACTGCAGCAGGGGGAGTTCTACTCTGTGCTGGTCGGCATCTCCCGCACAGGACGCCCCGACACCAACTTCATCGCCAACGAGCTGGACTACATCGCCAAGTTCGCTATTCACAAGGCAAAGCGGCTGGAAGAGGAGCTGTGGAGTGTCGTGGGGGTTGGCGAGCTGACCGACACCACCCAGGCAACCTTGTTCCGGCTCGGCATCACGCCGCCGTCCCTCTGACCTATCGACCCGGGCGCAAGATGCGCCCTGTTTTTGTCATGCCGCCTGCGGATGGAGCAGCCATTCAAGGATCTGGGGAAAATGATCCTCCTGTGCCTGCGGGGCGGTCAGCATATTGATATGGTCATAATCGAGGCAGTTGCCGTTATCACGCCCCAATCGGGTGTGACGACTCTTTGACCCCATCTCGTCGCTGAAGCGGCGCACATCGGTCGGATGACCCAATACCTTGTCAGCCTTGGCCGAGATCATCCAGAGCGGCGGCCAGTTCACCCGCGCCGCGCCCTCATCATAGGCAAAACCGTCGTAAGGATCCCGCCAGGGTCCACACTTGACCCAGGGAATGGTCTCCTGCAGATAGCGCAGCGGCTCATCATCGGCTCCAAACCTGAGATCCCGAGCGGCCAAAAAACCGCGGCGACGAGCCAGCCAGGGGGCCAGTCGGTTCCAGATAAGGTCCACTTTCAACCAACGTTCCGGATTTTGTACCGAGACCCCCCGTTTGGTACCGAAGAAGAGCAGGCTGGCCACCTGCTCCGCCAGCTCAGGGAAGCGCACCAGTGTCGAGGCCATGATGACGCCACCCCAGGAGTGAGCCACCCAATGCACCTTGAAGCCGTGATGGCGCTCGCCAATCCAGCGATGCAGGGCAGGCAGATCTTCGGTGATCAGCTCGTGCTGGCCGTGCTCCGCCTGCTCGGCGATGGCCGGAGTGCTGAGCCCACGCCCTCGTAAATCAGCCACATAGACCTGATAGCCGTGGCGGGCCAGAAAACAGGCCAGCCCCTTGCCCGACTCGGTGTAGAAAATCCGGCCGTTCTCGATGGCACCATGGACCATCAGGATTGGCTCACCATGCACGGCGACACGGGGCTTGATATGGCGGACATGCAGTTGATGGGCGCCACAGGGGATAAACAGAGACTGCTGCAACAATTCCATTTTAATTGGTTTCCTCCTTGAAACGGTCTCAGCGCTTATCCCAGCGTCGCTCGCTGCAGGACCGAGCCGTCAGCAGGCAGAGCACGCCCTCCAGATCGTGATGATTGAGGGCTGCTGCAGCCTGTGCCCGCACCAGCGGCTTGGCATGAATAGCAATCCCAAGACCAGCGACCCCCATCATCTTGAGATCGTTGGCACCATCGCCGATGGCCACGGTCTGGACGGCAGCAATGCCGTACTCCTGGGCAAGCAGCTGTAACACCTCGGCCTTGACGCTGGCATCAACGATGCGCCCGCTCACCTTGCCGGTCAGCTGCCCCCCTTCCACCGCCAGCTCGTTGGCGAAGATAGCATCGAGTCCCAGCACTTGCTGCAACTCACCGGCAAAACGGGTAAACCCGCCGGAGGCGATGGCCATCTTCCAGCCAGCCTCTTTGAGGGTATCGACCATTAGCTGCAGGCCAGGCATCCACGGCATGTTGGCGGCAACCTCGTCGAGAATGGTGACCGGCGCACCAGCCAGCAGGGCCACCCGGTTGCGCAGGCTGTCGGAGAACTCCAGTTTGCCCTGCATGGCAGCAGCTGTTACCGCCGCCACCTGATCGCCGACCCCCGCCAGCCGCGCGATCTCGTCGATGCACTCGATACGGATCGCGGTGGAATCCATATCCATCACCAGCAGGCCGGGCTCGCTCAGGGTCGGCAGCGCGGGCAGATGGCAAAGATCGATCTCCCACTCACCGCTCTTGAGTTCGGCCACCAGCGCGGGAGAGAAGCGATCGCAGCCAAGCAACAGCAGCGGCACACCCGTCACCTCGGCGGGAGGATAGAGGGTGGCCACCAGCCCCTGCGCAGCCAACAGTGGTGACAGGCACGCCAGATGGGAGGCGCCCAGCCCCTTGCCAAACAGCACCAACCAACCGCCCGCCAGCGGGGTCTCTGTCGGTTGCAACGCATCGGCGTTGAGCTGCCAATAAGGTGAGCCGGACAACAACGCGGACCAATCGGATATCTGGGGGGAGAGCCGGGACAGCAACATAAGGGATACGCCTTCCTTGGTGATCAGGGGGTTAACAATGCTGACCCAGAGTAGCGTATTGCTTTTTGCGCAGGCAAGCGCCAAGATCCGGCACTCCTTGTCAGCATGAGGTCTCGCGCTTGCAGCGTCATCTTCCCATCAAACGTGTGCTCAGTCTGGTAGCCGGCCTGCTGCTCGGCTGCTGGGTACTTGTTGTTCTCCTTCATATGCAGGGAGAGAGCCAGGCTGCGCTGCACACCGAAGCACGCAACCGCGCCCAGGCGCTGGTCGCCTATGCTGCCCGCGACATGAAGCGCTGGCTCAAGGAGGAGAACAGCAGTGAGCTGGAACGGCTGGCCCGGGATCTGGCGACCGAGCCGGAGATCCTCGATGTCACTCTCTATGATGGACGCGGCATTCCGCTCGCACAGTCGGAACAGGCCGTACCGCTGGAGAGCCTGCTGCCCATCGGCGACAACAACAAATCGATGCCGGAACAAGGTAAGGGTCGGATCCAGTTCGTACAGGAGGTCCTGGATGGCGATCAGACACTGGGCTACCTGCGCATCACCCTGGAAGAGCAGCAGATGCTGGCGGACAAGGACACCAGACTCAAAACGATTCAGGAGAAACAGCGGCTGATATTGCTGGTTGCCCTGCTGGCAGGTCTGCTTATCTCCTACGGCATTCGTCGCAACTATATGCGAGTGCGCAAGCACAAAAAACGAAGTCCCCCGCCCTCCCCACCGCCAACCAACAATGATGCGGCGCAGTAAACGGATAAAGAAACGGCGACCAGAGGTCGCCGTTTTTGCATGGTTCCAGAGGCTGCGGGATTAGTTGTCGCCCAGCAGGACGGAATCCAGCGCGATTTCGATCATGTCGTTGAAGGTCAGCTGACGCTCTTCGGAGGTGGTCTGCTCACCGGTACGGATATGGTCGGAGACGGTGCAGATGGTCAGTGCCTTGGCACCGTACTCTGCGGCCACGCCGTAGATACCGGCGGCTTCCATCTCGACACCCAGGATGCCGTATTTTTCCATGACGTCGAACATGGAGGGGTCCGGAGTGTAGAACAGGTCGGCGGAGAAGATGTTACCGACGCGCACGGCAACGCCCTTGTTCTTGGCGGCCTGCACGGCATTGGCAACCAGGTCGAAGTCGGCGATGGCAGCGAAATCGTGATCCTTGAAGCGCAGACGGTTTACTTTGGAATCGGTGCAGGCACCCATACCGATCACCACGTCACGCAGTTTCACGTCTTCACGCACGGCGCCACAGGAGCCCACACGGATCAGGGTCTTCACACCGTAATCGGTGATCAGCTCTTTTGCGTAGATGGAGCAGGAGGGGATACCCATACCGTGGCCCATTACAGAGATACGACGGCCCTTGTAGGTACCGGTGAAGCCGAACATGTTGCGCACGTCGCAGATTTGCTCGACGTTCTCCAGGAAAGTTTCAGCGATGTACTTGGCGCGCAGGGGATCGCCCGGCATCAGCACGGTATCAGCAAAGGCGCCATCTTTCGCATTGATATGAGGAGTTGCCATTCTCTTGATTCCTTCACACTAGGTTGAGTTTTATTGTTTTATAAATTGCCCGCCGCCGAAGTGGCGGGCGGGTAAATTACAGGAAGCTGGTACCGTACGCCAGTTTCGGCAGACCGTGGTAAGCAGCGATGCTCTGGCCGATATCGGCAAAGGTCTCGCGACGACCAACGGAGCCGGCCTTGACCGGCTTGCCGAAGAACAGCACAGGAATGTATTCGCGGGTGTGGTCGGTCCCACCCCAGGTCGGGTCGCAGCCGTGGTCGGCAGTCAGCACCACCACGTCGCCATCCTGCAGCAGCTCAAACAGCTCTGGCAGGCGGGAATCGAAATACTCCAGCGCACCGGCATAACCGGCAACATCACGGCGGTGGCCATAGGAGGAGTCGAAGTCGACGAAGTTGGTGAAGACGATGGTGTTGTCACCGGCCGCTTTCACCTCTTCCAGCGTGCGATCCCACAGCTCGGTCAGACCGGTCCCTTTCACCTGCTTGGTGATGCCCTGCTGGGCATAGATGTCGGCAATCTTGCCGATGGAGACTACCTGACCGCCCGCATCTTTCATGTAATCCAGCACGGTCGGCGCCGGCGGCAGCACTGAGTAGTCGTGACGGTTGCCGGTACGCTTGAAGTTGCCCTTGCCAGTACCCACGAACGGACGCGCAATCACGCGGCCGATGTTGTAGGGCTCCAGCAGCTCGCGCACGATGTGGCACAGCTCATAGAGCTTCTCGAGGCCGTAGGTCTCTTCGTGGCAGGCAATCTGGAACACGGAGTCGGCAGAAGTGTAGAGAATCGGCTTGCCGGTGCGCATGTGCTCTTCGCCCAGATCGTCCAGCACCTGGGTACCGGAAGCATGGCAGTTGCCGAGATAACCCGGCAGACCGGCCTTCTCGACGATGGCGTCCAGCAGCTCCTGCGGGAAGCTGTTGTGGTGATCCTTGAAGTAGCCCCACTCGAACAGAACGGGCACACCGGCGATCTCCCAGTGACCGGACGGGGTGTCCTTGCCGGAGGAGAGCTCCTGAGCAAAGCCGTAGGCACCGACCACCTCGATATCTTTCTTCAGCCCTTCCGGGAAGTAGCCGGAGGCCTGCTCGCAGGCATGGCCCAGACCCAGCTTGTTGAGGTTGGGCAGATTGAGGGCGCCACGGCCTTCAATTTCACCTGCCGCACACGCCTTGGCGATATGGCCAAGGGTGTTGGCGCCCACATCTCCGAACTTGTCGGCATCGGCAGCAGCGCCAATACCGAAAGAGTCCATCATCAGAATAAAGGTACGTTTCATGGGTCTTCCCCTTGTTACAAATCGGCCAGGGTGATACGGCGGTACACTTCAGGCAGTGCCTCCGGCCGCTCGCCACCAATCCGGACAGCCGCCTGCACCATGCTGGCAGCCTGAGCATATTGCTCTTCAGTCTGAGCGTGGATCATCGCGATCGGCTTGTCAGCATCAACGCTTTGACCCAGGCGGATAAAGTCGGTCAGACCGACCGCATAATCAAGTTTGTCACCGGCAGCGCGGCGACCACCGCCCATCGCCACCACGGCCAGACCCAGCTCGCGTGTATCCATGGCGGTCACGAAACCGCTGTTGGCCGCGAAGACCGGGCGCACGATGGCAGCCTTGGGCAAGTAAGCGTCATAACGCTCCATGAAATCGGCCGGGCCACCGAGACCAGTCACCATGCGACCGAAGATCTCGGCTGCCTTGCCGTTATCCAGCACCGCCTGCAGCTTGGTGCGGGCATCGCGCTCGTCGCTGGCAAGACCGGCAGAGATCAGCATCTCGGCGCACAGCGCCATGGTCACTTCGTGGATCCGCGGGTTGCGGTATTCACCTGTCAGGTAACGCACCGCTTCACGTACTTCCACCGCGTTACCGGCGCTGGAGGCCAGCACCTGGTTCATATCGGTCAAAAGCGCAGAGGTGCGGCAACCGGCACCGTTGGCCACGGCCACAATGCTCTTGGCCAGCTCTTCGGAGGCTTCGAAGGTTGGCATAAAGGCGCCGGAGCCCACTTTCACATCCATCACCAGCGCTTCGAGCCCGGAGGCGAGCTTCTTGGAGAGGATGGAGCCGGTGATCATGGCGATGGATTCGACGGTTGCAGTAATGTCACGTACTGCATAGATACGCTTGTCAGCAGGGGCGAGATCGCCGGTCTGGCCGATGATGGCCACGCCCGCCTCTTTCACCACTTTCAGGAAACGGTCGTTGTCGACCGAGGTCTGGTAGCCGGGAATGGCATCCAGCTTGTCGAGGGTACCGCCGGTATGGCCCAGACCACGACCGGAGATCATCGGCACGAAACCGCCGCAGGCAGCGACCATCGGGCCAAGCATCAGGGAGACAACGTCACCCACCCCGCCGGTGGAGTGCTTGTCGACAATCGGGCCACCCAGATTGAGGTGATCCCAGGTCAATACCATGCCGGAGTCGCGCATGGCGCAGGTCAGGGCAACCCGCTCATCCATGGTCATGTCTTTGAAGTAGACCGCCATCGCCAGCGCGGCAATCTGCCCCTCACCGATGGTGTTGTTGGTAATGCCCTGAACGAAGAATTGAATTTCTTGGGTACTGAGCGCTTCACCGTTGCGCTTCTTGCGAATAATTTCTTGAGGCAAAAACATCTTTCATTCCCTCCGCCATTGCTGGCGTTACACAAGCCTGAATCTTTGCCCGCACACCGCATGGTGGGGGCTAACAGGGCGGACAGCTGTCCGCCCTCTCATCGACCTATTAGTAACCGCTGGTGTTGGCCGGCTTGTCGCCATGCCCCAAAGTGGCCAGCAGACTGGCCAGCAGGCTGGATGCACCAAAGCGGAAGGTACGGGCGGATACCCACTCGTTGCCGAGGATCTCTTCGGCCATGGCCAGGTACTGACCGGCAACGGCGGCGTCTTTCACGCCACCAGCTGGCTTGAAGCCGACTTTCGGATTCTTGGCCTTGATCACTTCCATCATGATGCGTGCCGCTTCTGGGGTCGCATTGACCGGCACCTTGCCGGTGGAGGTCTTGATGAAGTCGGCACCGGCATCGATACAGATCTCGGAAGCGCGACGGATCAGCGCCTCTTCTTTCAGCTCGCCGGTTTCGATGATCACTTTCAGCCGCACCTTGGCACCACAGGCCTCTTTACAGGCTTTGACCAGATCAAAACCAATCTGTTCATTGCCGGCCATGAAGGCACGGTACGGGAACACCACGTCCACTTCATCAGCACCGTAGGCGACAGCGGCACGGGTCTCGGCCACGGCGATCTCGATGTCGTCGTTGCCGTGCGGGAAGTTGGTCACGGTCGCAATGCGTACGTCGGCAGCGCCGATCTCACGCAGGGTCTTGCGAGCGATAGGGATAAAACGGGGGTAGATGCAGACGGCGGCGGTCAGGCCAGCCGGTGACTTGGCCTTATGGCACAGGTCGATCACCTTCTGATCGGTGTCGTCATCGTTCAGGGTGGTCAGGTCCATCAGGTTCAGAGCGCGCTGAGCGGCCACTTTCAGATCAGTCATTCTGTTCTCCAAAGTCTCGATTTAATCCAGATAACCGGGCACCACCATACCATCCAGCGATGGATGCACAGGCAGTAATCCCCAGCTATACGGGAATGGAATTACAGTGCGAAGGCACCGGCACTATCGGGATGCTATTCAAAACACCCTGCAGGCACTGCGACTGTAAATAAGGCAAGAGCCCTGTCACTTTCTTACAAAAGTGCGGACTTGGTTCCATGAAGACTTGAGAAAGGCCGACAGCATCTGACCCGACTTCCCAATCAATTCCATTTGACCGCCAACACCCGATTTCATCGAGTATTAGTCATTGCCAGCACCCTGCTGGCAACGCCTATTTCAGCCGAGATACCCCCTGTTTGCAAGCCGGATTTGCCAATTTCAGAGGTACCTCACATCTGGCAAATCCAGGTCTAAAAAAGCCTTACGAAAAGAAACGAGTCAGGATCCAAGAGTAGGCCAATCCCCCCAGATAGACCCCGACGATCCCCATTACCCCGGACAAAACGGGAGGTGCCGGGATCGGCAATTTGAGGAAAGAAAACAACAAACCAACTATAAAGCCGGCCACCATCGCCAGTAGCACTTCATTCATATAACCTCCGATTTGACTCATTTTATTATTAGTTTAGATAGGAAAACGGTTGTCACCGCTCCATACGCGAACGCCACGGCAGGTGCCGTGGCGTTCGTGTTTATACCCTGTCAGTCAGGCGACGATTACATGCCGGACAGTGCCAGGAAGAAGCCAGCGATAGTGGCAGACATCAGGTTGGACAGAGAGCCAGCCAGTACGGCTTTCAGACCAAAGCGTGCAATGGTGCCGCGGCGGTTCGGCGCCATGGACCCCAGACCACCCAGCAGGATGGCAACAGAGGAGAGGTTGGCAAAACCACACAGTGCGAAGGAGATGATCGCCTTGGTGTGATCGGACATGGCCACACCGTTGATCAGTACTTCGTCTTTCAGGTACGGAGCGAAGTTCAGGTAAGCCACGAACTCGTTCACTACCAGCTTCTGACCGATGAAGGAACCGGCAACCACTGCTTCATTCCAGGGCACACCGATCAGGAACGCCAGCGGGGAGAAGATCCAGCCCAGCAGCAGTTCCAGAGAGAGTTGCGGATAACCGAACCAGCCACCCACACCGGAGAAGATGCCGTTGATCATGGCGATCAGACCGATAAATGCCAGCAGCATGGCGCCGACGTTCAGGGCCAGTTGCATACCGGCAGAGGCGCCAGCAGCAGCAGCGTCAATGACGTTGGCAGGCTTGTCATCCAGCTCGGCATCGGCAGAGCTTTCGTCGTAGTTCGGGGTCTCGGTCTCGGGAACCAGCAGCTTGGCGAACAGCAGACCACCCGGTGCAGCCATGAAGGAGGCAGCAATCAGGTACTCCATCTTCACGCCCATGGAGGCATAACCGGCCAGTACGGAACCGGCAACGGAAGCCAGACCACCACACATGACGGCGAACAGCTCGGAGTCAGTCATCTTGGAGATGTAAGGACGAACCACCAGCGGCGCTTCAGTCTGACCGACGAAGATGTTGGCAGTTGCAGAGAGGGATTCGGTGCGGGAAGTGCCCAGCACTTTCTGCAGGCCGCCGCCCAGCAACTTGATGACCATCTGCATGATGCCCAGGTAGTAGAGCACGGCAATCAGGGAAGAGAAGAAGATGATGACCGGCAGAACACGGAAGGCAAAGATAAAGCCGCCGCCACCGAATACTTCAAACATCTTGTTGCTGACCAGACCGCCGAACAGGAAGTCGATCCCGTTCTGGCCGTAGCTGATCACGCTGGATACCGCATCGGACACGCCGACCAGGATATCGCGACCAACCGGAACATAGAGTACAAACGCCCCCAGACCGGCTTGAATTGCGAACGCACCGACAACGGTACGTACGTTGATTGCCTTGCGATTGCTGGAGAACAGCACCGCGATAAGGACGAGCGTCGCCATCCCTACCAGACCCATGAACAAATTCATTATTATCTTCCTCTAGTAGCACCTGGCTTGTTAGTGAGTTGTTATCAAACCCAACTAATCAAGGGGAGCGCATTATACTAATTAAAGTCCGATAAAATAGAATGCTGGTCACATTTTATCGTTATCAAAATGCCCAAGTGTCACAAAATTAGACAGCAAACGATTTTTACGCTCATTTTTTTTCCTGACAACTAAATCAGGTGTTGCGAATTTGTTTCATGACAATAGGTCGTGATGGAAAAGATGCCGGGCAGTTTCAAATAACACCTTGGCAACATCTACCGATGATTCCTCCCGCAATGTCATCAATATTTCTGCTATTTTCGGCAGCGCTTCCGGGGTATTCCGGGTGCCTTGATCACCTTGTAACGGCATATCGGGCGAATCGGTTTCCAGCACCAAAGCCTCGAGCGGCATAGCCCGAAATACCTCTCGCGTCTTGTTCGCCCGCTCAAAACTGATTACCCCGCCCACCCCGAGTCGAAAGCCTAGTTGCCAGAAGGCCTCCGCCTGCTGCAACGAACCGCTGAAAGCATGGATCACCCCGCCACGAGGCGGCTTGAAACGGCGCAACAGCTTGGCCACAGTGTCATTGGCACGCACCGAGTGGATCATCAGGGGAAGCCCGACATCGGCAGCCAGCCGGATCTGAGCCTCAAACAGCGCACGCTGCCCCTCCTGCGGCACGTGAGAACGGAGGTCCAGCCCGCACTCGCCAATGGCCACCAGCCCGGCAGGCTGGCTCATCACCAGCGTTCGCAGCCGTTCCATCACCCCCTCACGCTGTTCACCGGCATACCAGGGATGAATGCCCAGACCATAAAAGAGGCCGTCATGTTGCTCTGCCAGTGCCATCACACGAGTCCAGTTATCCTCTGCGATGGCAGGAATGATATACTCCGTCACCCCTAATGCCCGACAACGGGCCAGCAGCGCCTCCCTGTCCTGGTCGAACACCGGAAAGTCGAGATGGCAATGGGTATCTATCAGCTGCATATCACTCACACCTGTTTGCGGTATTTAATGGGTCATTGAACATGATGAACAACAGAAACAACGGCTTTACCCTGATTGAACTGGTGCTGGTGATCATAGTGCTGGGGATCCTGGCCGTCACCGCCCTGCCCCGCTTTATCAATATCAAGGATGATGCCCTGAAAAGCACGGTCTCGGCGACCGCAGGCAGCTTTGCCAGTGCAGTTCAGCTGGCTCATGCTGGATGGGCGGTGAAAATGCAGGGACAAGCAATCGCGCTCTACAATCTGAGCAGCTTTGGTAAAGGCAAATTGGATATCAATCGATATGGTTGGCCAACGGGCTCGAAGGAAGATCAAGGGAGTGCGGGAAGCGATAAACCATATCAGCCGGGCTCAGGTAACCATATATCGGTCAACAATGATGATGACTGTGAATTGCTATTCAATGACCTGCTTGATGGAGACCAAACGGTCACCCCCATAGCTCCCAACGCTGTGAATATCCCAGAAGGGTTTGATTATCTATCCACACAAGTCGGTTCAGGCCATCAAGATGAGGATGAAGGCAACGAGAAACACTTCAACTGCCGCTATATCCTGCGCGACTCAATCAACCGCTTCCAAACCAGCTCGGATTATCTAAATGGCCTCGGCTTCGAGTACAACAGCGTTACCGGCGCCGTGACCCGCAATTTTGATTGAGCTCAGCCTCTTCTGCGCCAGCTCGCTCTTGGCTTGAATCATCATCATAACGAACCGGCGTACAGCAGCGCCGGTTCTCCTGGGTGAGGCCCCACTCCTCACACCACGCATCGTAACGGGCCAACCAACGCAGCAATACCCCCTTCATCGTCACACCTCCGCCAACAGATTCAGGTCAAAAACCATCCTAATCAGAGTCGGCAAGGGGAGCAAGTCATCCCCACGACCGCGATCGGGCGAAATAAAAAAAGAGCCGGTCAGCATAGCTGACTGGCTCTTTTAACATTCCCCGAAGAGATTACCCGATGAGCGACAGCTCATCCGCCTCACAGGCTCTTCAGTTTCTCTTCCGGCAGGGCCAGCTCGTCGTTGTGGTTGACGCCGATACCGCGCTCCAGCACATGACGGGCGATGGCGTGCGCCTCTTCCAACGAGTGCATGCTGTAGGTGCCGCACTGATACTCGTTCAGCTCGGGGATCTTGCCCTGCTCCTGCACGGTCAGCACGTCGCTCATGGCGGCCTGCCAGGCGGCGCCAACCCGGGCTTCGTCCGGTGCACCGATCAGGCTCATGTAGAAGCCGGTACGGCAACCCATGGGGGAGATGTCGATGATCTCCACCCCATTGCCGTTCAGGTGATCACGCATGAAACCGGCAAACAGGTGCTCGAGGGTGTGGATGCCGCGCTCGGAGAGGATCTCCTGGTTCGGCACGCAGAAACGCAGGTCGAACACGGTAATGGTGTCCTTGTTCGGGGTCTGCATGGTCTTGGCAACACGCACCGCCGGCGCAGCCATGCGGGTGTGGTCAACGGTAAAACTGTCCAATAACGGCATTTCTGACTCCTGATTTGGTTACCAGAACCAGCCCCCGCTGGAGAGCTGATCCTTGCATTGTCGATACTGGGCGCCGTAGCGCTGGGCGCGGGCCTCCACCTTGCGGGATGTCTTCATAAGCCATCCCTTGCTGCGGTAGCTGCCACGCCGATAGCCACCCCACCCTTCGTGATAGTTGAGATACTGGCCATACGCATCCCACTTGGAGGTGCCGTTCAGCCGCTGGGCCTTGTGAGTGTACCAGCCCATGAAGTCGATGGCGTCGGCAAAGTCGTCGCGATCGCTCCAGCCGTTGCCGGTTTCCCGCTGGTAGTCGGCCCAGGTTTCATCTTTGACCTGGGCATAGCCGTAGGCCGAACTGGCCCGCCCGGTCGGGATGAAGAGGAAATACTGCATCGGCGGCTGGGCATCGTGCACGAAGGAGGATTCCTGATACATCATGGCCATCACCACATGGATCGGCGTCCCCCACTTCTCGTTCATCTTGAGCGCGGCCTTGTGCCACTCCGGCTTCTCGCGAAAGATCTGGCACAGATTTTCCGGCTGGGCCGGCGGGCGGGTACTGCACGCAGTGAGTACTGCCAGCAGGCCGGCCACCGCCACTATGCGCTTTCGGGACATCAGAGCAGAACTTGTTTTGCTCTCCTGAACATAACGAGGCAAAAACGACATCAGATAGCGTCTTCGTTCTCTTCGCCGGTACGGATACGAATGACGCGCTCCACCTCGCAGACGAAGATCTTGCCGTCACCAATCTTGCCGGTGCGGGCGGTATTCTGGATCGCTTCCAGACAGGCATCGAGATCCTCGTCCTGTACCACCAGCTCCACTTTCACTTTGGGCAGAAAGTCGACCATATATTCGGCACCGCGATAGAGCTCGGTGTGACCCTTCTGGCGACCGAAGCCTTTGACTTCGGAGACGGTCATGCCGTTGATGCCGATCTCGGCCAGGGCTTCGCGCACATCGTCCAGCTTAAACGGTTTGATGATGGCTTCAATCTTCTTCATGGTGACTCCTTACCAGTTCTGTTTACCGAACCCGGAAGTAATGGGGTAACGGCGATCCTTACCAAAGTTGCGAGCCGTGATGCGGGGCCCGACCGCCGCCTGACGGCGCTTGTATTCGTTGAGATCCACCAACCGGATCACCTTGCGTACCACCGCTTCCTCGAACCCTTCTGCCACCATGTCGGCGACCGAGGCATCCTCTTCCACATAGCGTTTGAGGATCGCATCGAGGATGTCGTACGGGGGCAGACTGTCCTGATCCACCTGATCCGGCGCCAATTCTGCCGAAGGGGGGCGGTCGATAACCCGCTGCGGGATCACGTAGTCGACCGAGTTGCGATACTCGCACAACTTGAACACCAGCGTCTTGGGCACATCTTTCAGCACATCGAAGCCACCGGCCATGTCGCCATAAAGAGTCGCATAGCCGACAGCCATCTCGCTCTTGTTGCCGGTGGTCAGCACGATACGGCGACGCTTGTTGGAGAGCGCCATCAACAGCACGCCACGGCAGCGCGCCTGCAAGTTCTCCTCGGTGGTGTCGCGGGCAGTCCCTTCAAACAGCGGTGCCAGCTGGGCCATAAAGCCCTCGAACATGGGCTCGATGGAGATGATATTGAACTCCACCCCCATCCGCTCAGCCTGCTCCTTGGCATCCTCCACGCTCATCTGGGCGGTGTAGCGGAACGGCATCATCACTGCCTGCACCTTGTCGGCCCCGATGGCATCGGCCGCAATGGCCAGCGTCAGCGCCGAGTCGATGCCGCCAGATAGGCCCAGCACAGCGCCGTGGAAGCCGTTCTTGGTAACGTAGTCGCGCACTGCCAGCACCAGCGCCTGATAGGTCTCGGCCAACGGCTCGAGCGGCGCAGCGGGTTCCCGCTCCTTCACCGGCTGACCATCAGCAAAACGTACCAGCGCCAGCTCTTCGGCAAACGGGGCCAGCTTGTGGGTCAACTCGCCCTGGCTGCTGAACACCTTGGAGCAGCCGTCGAAAATCAGCTCATCCTGACCGCATACCTGATTGAGGTAAACCAGTGGCAGACCGGTCTGATCGCAGCGCTCGGCCATCAGCTCGCGGCGGATCCAGGGTTTCTCCTGATCATAGGGCGAGGCATTGATAGTGAGCAGCAGCTCTGCCCCCGCGGCCTTGGCGGCCAGCGCCGGACCCGGCTGCCATAAATCTTCGCAAATGAGCATCCCCAGCTGGTGACCACGGAACGGCACCACACAAGTCTCGGTCGCGGCGGTGAAGTAGCGCTTCTCGTCGAATACCCCGTAGTTGGGCAAGTCCTGCTTGAAGTAACGGGCAATCAGCTTGCCTTGCTCATAGAGGGAGGCGGCGTTATAGAGCGCCTCCCCTTCACGCCAGGGATGGCCCACCAGAATGGCGCAAGCACCTTGCCATGCCGCGATGCGGGTCAGCGCGGCTTCCACCCGGACCATCAGGTCGGCGCGCAGTAGCAGATCTTCCGGAGGATAGCCGGTCAGGGCCAGCTCGGAGCAGACCAGCAGATCGGCACCTTGCCGCTCGGCCTGAGCCGCCGCAGCGAGCACTTTGTCAGTGTTATCTTCGATGGCGCCTACCGTCAGATTCAACTGGGCAAGCATCAGAGAGAGGGCTTTTGCCATGGCGATGCATCTTGTATTCGAAAATGATGGGGAATGATAAAGAAAAGGCGCTGGCTGTGCCAGCGCCCCGGATTCAAGGGGTGCAACTTAGATTGGTTGCGTTGGTTACACCATTGTCCACCAGCAGGGCACAAGGACCGCTAATCACCTGACCGTTGGCAGGCGGTGTCATGGCAATGCTCAGAGAAGCGGGCTTCAGCAAATAGGCTGTATTGCCCTGGGCACTATAAGAAAAACTTATCACCAGAGTACTGTTTTGCGGAGCAGTACAGACATAGGTGGCCGGCTGGTTGTTAGCTTGGGGTTTATCAATACGGCAAGTGGCACCACTAGTAGTCGTAGTGGGCGGATTCAGCCCGTTAAAGGTATTCTTATTGCACGCCGTAGGCGATGAATCCTTGTTACTGACTTTTTCTAGGCACTCGATCCGCCCTGATACCGTGAGGGTTGGCACCGTCTGGGAGCTGGTATCGACCGAGATAGGCATGATGGCGACCTTGGCCTCATTTCGGTCTACCGGTGAGATAAGCGAAGCGGTGATCCCCGAGTTACCCTGATAGGCAGTCACCTTGATCGATGCACTTTGCAACACGTTGGATGCATCCTTGGTGCTCTTCTTGGCGGACAGATAGCCACGGCTATAGCTACCAAAATAATAGCTGCCAAGATCAACGACAGTCTTGACCGGCTCGTTGGTCACACCGACATAGTCAGAGGCACTGCCAGTCAACTGGCCACTCAATGGCACCAGACTCCACTCCGCCAGCATGGTCAGATTGATATCCTGAAACGGGACCTTGGCCAACAGATCCTGAGAAGTCAGATCGAGCTTCGCGAGACTGTCTGGCGAGAGCAGATCCACGTAGATACCTCTGGCAATCAACTGGGCGGTCCCCGTATTCATGGTGATCTTGGTGCTGGTATCTCCTCCTGTCGCAGCATTGGCAGGCAACCAATCCGCAAACTCGGTGATCGTCGGCGCCGTAGCCGTGGGGTTTGCGGTCCAGTTGAGAATGTTCTTCTGCCAGGTGATGTAGGTAGTAACTACGTACTTGATGTAGTTCTGATAGCTAGTCTGGTTTGCGGGCTTGGCAAGAAAATCAGCGCTGGTCACGATAACTTTGATCAGGTTCCAGTCCGGCAGGGGACGATAGTAGCCATCAAGCCTGACAAAGCGGCAGGCATCCACATAATCGCCGCTATTGACCGATGAGAGGCCACTGTTGTAGCGCAGTCGGCTGGTATTGAGTGGAGCGTAAAACTGCTCGAAACTGCTGCCGCTACCATCGAAATGATCCTTGCAGCAGCTGGTGCAGAGACTCGGTTGATCTCTGACACTGCTATTAAGTACCCCGGTCTGCTTGGTAACCTGAGAGCCCACGTTCCAGTACAACAGATTGCTGCTGGTCAAAATGGCCTTACCTGGCAAGTAGGCATTAACGCTCGAGCCATAGCTGCAGGAACAGGAAACCGATGCCAGATCCTGCAGCACCTGTTGGGTATTGCCACCATTGTCTGGCTTATAGGTAACTGTCTCGAATTGCACCAATTTGCCGACAGTACCGTCCTTGGAGGTCACGGTGGGCAATGGCTTGCTGGTCTCTTGTTTGCGCCCTTCCTGGTCAATCTGGATGGAAATGACATCAGGCGCAACCCCGGGGGTATAAACCACATGGGGCGGTTCGCGACTGGTATCCAGCCCCCCGTTAAACTGATTCTGGGTTAACGACTCCACCGGCGATACAGCGCCAGAAAGCAGCAAGGAATGAGACTGCCCGACGCTGTCACTCCAGCTGACGGTTACATTAACCACCTTTCGGCCAGGGTAGGCACGCAAGTAACCCGCCGGGATAGCCGTTTGCCAAGCAGAACCATTCCAGTACTGGTTACTGACAGACCAAGTAAGAGCATAAGTCCCACCACCATCGGGAGGAGTGGCCGAGCTGGAACCGGCCGCGATACTGTTATAGGCAGTGAGCGGAGAAACCGCACTCACCACCCCATTGAAGGTACGAAATGCATCCAGCTTTGACTCCGCCAGCCGCATGGCTACTTCATAGCGGCGACTATCCTGAGAGGTATTGAGCAATGAACGAGACATAGCCACCAGTCCAGCAACCCCCACCCCCAGCAGAACCAGAGTGATCAAAATCTCTAACAGCCCAAATCCCTTGTGCGGTTTCATACATGCTCCTACCAATCGCGCCAGCTACCAGGCACCAGATTGATGCTCTGAAACGCCGCCCCATTTTCGATATTGCTCAACACCGCCTGATCATACTTGGCATCAAAGGTACCGTTAGCCGTTTTGCCCAGTTGATAGTTGGCCACTACAGCACCATTGACGATGGCCCCCCCTTTCAAGCTGATATCGGTAGTCGTAGTTGCAGGTGTGGATGAATAGGCAAACACCAGTCCATAGAGGGTGGCGCTCCCATTTACTGTCAGATTGCCATTGCGCACGATGAGTACTACAGGCGCAGATGTAGACCCAATTGATCCACCCGGTTTACAGTCTCCATCGACAATAATCAGGCCGCTCGATGCCGTCGAAAGCGAATCACAATTTTTCAGTAGTTGTACTGCTCGCGACTCCAGATTGGCCCACCCTGTAGCGTCGTCATTTTCATTGAACAGATACCAGACCAGATCAGTGGGGAATGCAGTATCATTGTCTTTTATGTCCGACTGTTTATCGCCCTTCTGACTAATGTAAGCACTGCACCCGCCGCTGTAGTCCCCCTGATGGCAGGTCTGGCCAGAACCATTGGTCAAATCCACATTGCCATTTGTCCAGACTGATAGCGGGACGCCCGGTCCTCCACCGTTGGGGTTAGCCACCACTGTAAAGTTGCCGGATACTGCCATGCCACCAGCAATCGTCAGAGGGGCCGCCGGTGTGCCCGCCAATACGCTTATCTTGATGGCCTTAATTTCAACCTCGGCATTGGCAGTACTGTCCACCAAGCTCGCCATAGCGCGCACTCTAACAGGAACTACATTCGCCCCACCGACAACCACTGCCGGTTCGTCCTGTGCCTGCAGGGTATAATTTCCAGCTGAAACAGTGATAGATATACCGCTACTAGGGGTACGCCAAGAAGCATCTTGCGTGAGCCGTCCAACCCCATCCGAGAGGCCCAGCTCGGCCAGTGCAAGTGCCTGGCGATACTGTACTTCATTAAGACTGACACGACGGTCTGCTACCATCAGTTTGCCCGCCAGCAATGAAATGCCAAGCAGGATCACAATAAGCAATAGCGTAATAGTGAATGTGGTAAAGCCAAGATGACGTTTCATGGCATCAATACCCGTCGTTACGCAGCTTGATATCACGCTGCAGGGTGAGTTTAAGTGCGGGATTCGCCTTTAACTGACCCGATATGCTCAAACGTACCGTTCTCGCGCCAGCCGAGGCACTGCTTCCAAGGAGCGAAAAAGTCAGGTCAGTCACCTCAATAGTGTCATCGGTGCTAAGTAAATTACCTGTGCTGCAACTGGAACCAAGTTGTACCCCTTTGTCAGCACTGTCGTAGCTGTAAATAAAGGTTTCATTGGTACCAAGTATTCCATTGTTATCATCATCGTATTTCAGCCTGATACAGCGATAAATCTTGGAGCCACTGATCGTTTCACTCCTCAAATCGCTGGTGGTATCAAAATAAAATGGCGATTTGACACCCGATGCAGCACCGAGGAATGCAGTCGCAGCCTGGTCGTAACCGGTTCGCTGTACATCGCGGGCAATCATATCGGTGATACTTTGCAGTTCCTGATTTAGACGACTCACCTGCATCGATGTTTGATTGGCCTTGAGAATAGTGGCGAACAAGGATGTTACTGCCGCGACCAAAAACAAACCTGCGACCATGGCCACCATTAACTCGACTATGTTAAAGCCTCGTGCCAGACCTAATCGCATGGAGAGCTCCCCGTTACAGGCTCGGTTCTCACTCGGCCATTCGTGGCAATAATAACCCTGTGCTCAGAGGCACCGTTCTTCAGACAAATAGAACCATTGCCCAAACCGCCACTGCCGTGAAGATCTTTGAATGAGCCTCTGCGATTATTGATTTCAAGAGCATGTTCAGAACCGGATAACTCATAGTTTGTAGTCAGAGTAATACCCTTAAACTCGCTGGCATCGACGCCCTTGCGACCTTCAATAGCAGAACATGAATCCATGCAGCTATTACATGTAGAATCAAGAGCTATGCGATAGCACCAATTGGCCTGCCCCGCATTAAATATCTTGAAGATAATCGGTTTATTACGTTTGATAGCCTCAGACTTGAGCAGCATGATATCCGTGTAAACAGCTTGGGTAGCCGCCTTGACCATCTGTTCCTGGCGCAATGACTGGTAACTGGGAATAGCCACGGTTAGTAGCAGGGCGACCAGAGCCATGGCGATCATCAATTCAATCATGGTAAAACCGGCTGAGCGCCCCTCTGTGAATTCCATTGGCTAAATACTCCTTTCTTTTCGCTCATGCCAGTAGAGTATGAGGTAAGTACTATCCTATAGTATCTACCTGTTTAACGAACCCTGCCGCGCCCATGAGAATCAAACAATCTGGAATCACCCTGCTGGAATTGATGGTGGTCGTTGCCATTGTTGCCATTATTGCTGCTGTCGCCTACCCGAGCTTTACCGACGGTCTGCGTAAATCTCGTCGAGCCGATGCCATCAAGGGCTTGTTGACCATGCAGCTCAAACAGGAAGAATTTCGCATCTCCAATGCCAGTTACAGCAGTGCGATAGCCAGTGTGGGCAACCCAACCAGCGACTACTACACCTTTAGCATTTCTGGCGCCACCGCCACCGCCTACACACTGGTAGCCACCAGCAAGGGGGCCCAGGTCGGTGACAAGGCTGGCAGCACGGCCTGTGATACCCTGACTATCAACAAGGCCGACATCAAGCACCCTGCCGAGTGCTGGAACTGAACGCTACCAGCATTCGGTGGCTGTCATGGTGGCTCGTGATACCCCCTGCAGTCCGCTCTGATCGAGGGTCAACAATCCACAGGGATCGCCATTCATCACACCGGTCGGAATAGCGGTCAGGGTATAACGTGCCCCACTGGCATTGAGCGCCACATTGTAATAAGCAGCACCACCATCCCTCGGTAGGGTCGCCAGGCCGGCAGAGGTCAGGTTACCTGCGTCATAATTGCCGCTGGCGGTAAACTCCCGCTCCAGATATTGTGCAGCTTCCAGCAATACGGCCTTAGCTTCGGCTCGCTTGGCTGCCGCCATGTAGTTGTTGTAACTGGGATATGCGATCGCGGCCAGAATGGCGACCACTGCGACCACTATCATCAACTCAATCAGGGTAAAACCACGTTCCATGCCAACCTCTACTCCAGTTGCAACCAGGACTGACGGCCACCCAGATCGCCTGCCCCCTCTTCCAGCGTGACTGAGATATTACCACTGGAGCCGCTGATATATTTTCGCTCCATCTCGGCATCCTCCACCACGCTTGGCGTCGTGGTGAGCTCATCAAACTGTTTCCCGCTGACAGGTACCTTGATGTCATTACCAGCATCATCCTTGATCGCGACATAATCATCATCGTTAACAGCCCCGTCGCCGTTAACGTCAAACACCGAGTAGGTTAGTCTGGCACCCGAGATGGGATCCAGCTCCATCAGCCAGGAGCGGCCACCAAAATCACAGGCATCCGCTGACGGAATCAATGTGTTGAAAATTAAACGCTTATGCCGATAGAGCATCTCGGAGACAGCCCGTTCCCCTACCCCCTTGCTCAAGCTTGGCGATTTCAATAGCAGATACCAACCCTTTTGGCTGGTGTAATTGACATTCCGGTTGGAGACAACCCTCACGTTGAACTTGATAGTGGTGCCGTTGGCCACAAACTCATGGGTGATGCTCTGCTGCAACAGCTGGCTACTGAGCACGGTAGCCCCCGTATCCCAGATACCGTACACCGCTTCCAGCCTCGGCGTGGCGAGAACCAGTTTGTCATCATTGGTAAAATAACTGCCAGTCCCCATCATTACCATAACCCCCCCCTTAGGGTGACGAATAGCCAAAGGGCGCATGGTAATCGGCTGACGCGTACTGGCACTGCAACTACCATTACAGGCCTGAAACATCGGCGTGGGCTTGCTGCCCGTTTTCAATGCACTTCCCCACTGGGCACTGTTGTTGCCGGTCAGATCGAATTTCCACAGATTGCCGTGCAGGTCACCGGCATAGACATAGTCGACAACCCTGTCCCCGTCTTGATCTACCGGTAAGGGGGAAGATAAACCATTGGGCTCGCTGGCCGACCCCACCTGGGTATCGATCTCCTTGATAATGGCGCCAGTTGCCAGATCCAGCACAAATAGCCTCGCAGTCTGGCTGGTGCTGTTGTAACCATTGGCAACCAGAGCAACCCATTTGTTGTCGGCTTTGACCCGGACCAAAGTGGGTGCCGCCAGTGCAACCCCCATTTCGCTATTGGTGAACTCCCACAGCATCTTATCTGCGGTGAAGTTATCCGGGGCCGTCACATCGATGGCAAATACCGCCTTGCCACCGGCACCAGTGGATCCCAGCAAGATGCTCTTCCAGCGACTGCCCAGATAGGCATCGCCCACCTTGGGCGTCCCATCCACATAGTAGCGATGGCTGTAATTCGGTCTGGTCAACTGAGTCAGCTCGCCCAGCAGGCTGGACGGGATATAGGCCAGCCGCTCGACACCGTCGGAGACTCGAAATCCGTGCAGCATACCGTCATTGGCACCGACATAGAGCATGGGGGTGCGGCGGGTAATCGCCGTTGAGTCTAGAAAAGCCTGGTAACCCTCCCGCTCTGGCTGGGTCAGACCGGCTGCACTGCTGTAACCGTAATCACGCTTGCCCACATAGACGGGATCTGAATTAATGATGTCTCCAAGCAGATCGCTACGATTGCGAAACGCACCGCCATTGCGCTGCTCGCCACTGCGCTCACCGCGCAGATAGGCGACGCGGCTTTCTCCCTGGTTGTCACCAGCAACATTGAATAGAGCCCGGTTGGCCACATTCAGCGTATCCCAACGGAAGGGGATGCCGACACCGTCTTGCCGGGTGAAAATATTGCGTGCTGAAGGCTCGGGGATCAAGGTAGCTGCATCCCAGGCGATCTCCCCAAGGGTGCCATCGCTGTTCAGCGGGATCGAGACCAGTTGCCCCGACCAGTCGCCGCTGTTATAGCGGGCTTGGTAGATGTGGGTATTGCTGTCCAGCCGGGTTGCGTTGGCAGTCACCGAGCTGGCGGAGCTGTTGCGGGCCGCGATCTGGGCCAGGGTGCTGCTCAGGGCTGCGGCGAAGGTATCCGGATCCGCCGCGCTGAAAAAGCTCCCCTTGCTGTTGAGTGCCGCGTGCCACAGGTCATCAATCTTGTACTCCGGAATGTAGGTCGCATTCTTGTACTCCTTGTCATCCGGATCATGGGGATTGGGCCAACGGCTCGGGATACCGTTGGCAGGATTGAGGGAACCGTTGACGCCAAGCCCGACGGTAAAGTTGACCAGATGCTGCCAATTGGCCGGATCCGCCGTGCTGGTCGGCACCTTGTTGGCGAGATCGGGGCGCAGATCGGTCTTCCAGTACTGGTAGGCCACATCGGCCAGCGTATTCTCGATGCTATCTTTGTCCTGATCGCCGACCCAGGGAGAATTTCCGTTCCAGTAGCCATCAGTCATCAGGATGTTGTAGCTCTGCCGGCAGGTGAGGTGGGGCAAGGTGCTGCCGGCACTGGCCGCCCAGGGGCCGTTTTTGTCAGTGCGGGAGAAGTACTCCCCCACGTCCTTCAGACTGGTGCGCAGCGGCGTGCCGGCGGCCGGAATATCGCGGCTGTAAAGGTCGCTGAAAAAGGCGCTGCGATCGGTTCCGGAGAAAGGCGCTACCCCGCGGATCACACTGCCGCTAGCATTGATGGTGGCAAACCCCACCCGGAGGGCCTGCCCTTGGCTGGCAAAGGCACGGCCGACCCCGGCACGAGCCGCTAGGATCCGGGAGCGGTAGTAGGTATACCAGTTGGCAAAGTTCTGGATCTCCTCGTCATAAGTACAAACGGGGGCGCTCTTACAATCACTGCGATTGGGCCGCCCGCCATAGGTGCTGCCGGACTTTATCTCGACCCGGGTATAACTGCTCACTTTCTTCACGTCACCACTGCCTTTGTAGGCAAAGTAGACGGCTGGCCAGAAGGTCTCGTCATCTTTGTAATCGGTGGAAGAGAATCCGGTGTAGTAACGCAGGGACTTGGAGCGGTTGTTCTTGGTCAGATCACGACAGCCGGCGGCGGTATTGAAGGGGTTGTGCGGTGCACAGCTGATGCTGGCATTCGCCATCGGGGTACCATCCGCCTTGGCCCAGGGCCGATAGCTCTGCTGCGGGTTGTAGTAGAGTTTGTTGTTGTTGCTTGAGCGGGTATAGGCATTGCGGTCGTTATTGCTGGTGAAAGTCACGGTCCGGTTGTCATAATCCTCGCTGCCATAGACATTGTCGGCTCTGGGGTAGACGTAGCGAGCGCTGTTCTCAATCAACCCCTCCGGCATCAACTCGAAATGCATCGAGCCCGAATCATCCAGGGTAAACATGATATTGGGATCGGCCCGGGTGCCGAGATAGAGGGGAACCTGGGCAATATCGAGCGCCGCCTGTGCCGAAGCACAGCAGAGCATCACTGAAAGGCCAAAACCAAGTTTGCCCATACACCGCCTCCTAGCGACTATAGGTCGATTGCAACAGCACCCGGCTCTCGTCAGAGAGACCAAATCCCCTTGCAGTAATACGATATAGACGACGCTCACTGATGGGCTCATCGACTGCCAGATCCTCGCTCCCCCCCTGGGTATAGGGCAACCGTTCGATAAAGTATTCGGGAGCGCGCCCCGCCAGACCACTGTTGGTATAGGTACGCCAGGCGGTCGAAGGGGAGGCAGGATCCACCGCGGTGTCGATAAATTCATACAGGCCCGCGCTGTTGTCATAGGGACCCGAGTTGCCAGCCTCGATATAGCGCTCGGCAGCGCGCAGGCCCGCTTCTGCCGCCTGCAATGCCTGCAGTGCCTCTTTCTGGTTACCCGCCATCTTCTCTTGCAACTGCGCCCCACGCATGCTGGCCATACCCAGCAGGCTCACCATGACCAGAAAAATCAGGCTGATCACCAGCGCCATCCCCTGCTGTCGATCCATCATGACTGGGCTCCTCAAGGTAGCCGATTGCGCAGCGCAACTGTGGTTTCGGCGACCCAGTACCAGTTGCGATCGGTCGCCCGGAAGGTGGCTCCGGCAAAGCTAAGGGCCTGCGGAGACGACACCACATTACCCTGGTTGCTGCGCATCAAAAGTTGCACTCCAATCCCCAGTACATTGTCCCAGTTTGGATTACCTGCGGCGCTCACGTAGCGATCTGCCGCACGATCCCGGTTCTGATCCTCACCGAATGTAAGTTGCATATTGGCAACCCCTTCGATAAGGGGCATACCTGCAGCCACCCCGTTCTTGCGATAAAGCGCGTAGGGGCTGCTGGCAGAGGGGCGGGCGATATAGTAGAGACGGGTTTCCACCCTGTTCACGACCGAGCCAAGACCGAATCGCTCCTCGGGTGGGCTGCTGGCCCCCCCCCAGGAACTGCTGGCATTGCCTGGCGTATATTTGTTGTCATTGGAGTGGACGATATTGACCTCACGCCCCCCTGCCACGCCCTGTACTTTGGTGACCTGAAATATTCTGGCCTTCTGACAGTCGGAGACCATGACGATATCTCCCTCGCACAGATCGCTATAACCCTGTGCGCCGGAACCACAATAGTCGGCCTTGCTGGATAGCTGCTGCACAAACAGCTGGGCGGCACTGTTATGATTATCACGACTGAGCGGAACCCCAACCCCAACCGGCCCCTGAACCAACAGGATATCGCTACCCGGCATGGGTCTGGGCTCGGAACCGCTGAACAGAGCAGACAGCTCGGCTGGCAAAGTGGACGTCACATTGTCGTAACCACGCAAAAAGGTGGTGAAGTTGTAGGGCAGTGCCGTACTGTTATTGAGGGTATTGGTGATATTGACCCCCTGCTTGCTGAGACACCCCTGATAGCCCACCATACGCAGCTCTTTTTGCAGCAGATTGGTGGCAAATCCGCTATCTTCCCGCACCCGGGCAATGGCCTCGCCAGTGAGATAGGTTTTGTGATTGCCGAGAAACACCTGAATCATGACCCCCACCGTTATCAGCGAGAGCACCAGGGCGATCATCACCTCGACCAAGCCGATCCCGTGCTGGTGTAGCGGCAAACCGCTCCTGCTCATAGGTCCGTCCTCAGGATCATGCTGCGCGACGCTGGATCAGTCGACAGCCGACTGCTATCCCACTGAATAGTGATGGTGGCCCTTCCGGCACTGACCGATACGGCGCCATCGCCACCTGGTAGCTCGGCCACGACCCGCTTCCAGTGCAGCAGATCCTGAACCGCCATAGAGCTACCCGAGACAGTTTCGCCCAAGTCGATATTGTATTGCCCGTTCAGAGCCGCGCTGCGATTAGCCCGCATCATATCGTTGATCATGTATGCATACTGGGTCGCCTCGGTACGCGTCAGCGCCGACTGGTTACTCTTGAGAGCCTGCAGTTGCAGAGTAGCCATCCCCAGAATACCGATGGAGAGCACCAGTACCGAGATCATGATTTCAAGCAGTGACAAACCCCGTTCTCGCATCATGGGCAACTAGCCTCGGTAATGGAGGGGCGACCAGCGACTGTGATGTTGATATCACGGGAGGCCTCATTTCTGCACTCATCGGGACGCAGAGAAAATACCCGGGCCAAGGGAGTACGACCATCAAGAAAACCCTCGCTATTAAAACGCAGCAGGGAGGTATTGCTGCTCAGGACTCCACTCCCCATATCGGGAAAGTCTCGCAACAACTCACCATTATCCAGTATGCCGTTGCCGTTGCCATCAACCCAGATCTGCCAACCGGCCTCCCAGTGATGCTGGGTCAGGTTATCGGCAGCAGCGGAGAGGATCACTACCGTGTTGCGACGAATGGCTTCCGAGCGGGCAAGGTTGATAGCTGCAACAAAGTTGTTGGCCTGAGTATTGAGAGAAATGGTGCGCAACAAAGCGCTGAAGGAAGGAACCCCCAACGTGAGTAACAAAGAGACGAGCGCTATGGTCACCATAAGCTCGATAAGGCTAAAACCTGAACGCAAAAACATCCTGTTTCGCTCTGATCTGTTCCAGGAGGACAGACACACTCCATGTGTGCTAAGCCAGAATAAGGGCTTGCTGGCAAGTCTATGCCGGGCACTTGGGGTTTCAATCCCGGCAATGCAAAAGTTCGAGCTACATCATCAATTTTTGCTGCGATCTGGTTGCGAACATGCAAAAAGGACTCGTTGGGACCAAAAAAGCCACCTCAACGAGGTGGCTCTGGCAATAAACCGACATCTAGCAAGATGACAGGGATCAGAGGATCCGCAGCTCGGGTGGTACCTCAAACACCACGTTCTCTTCGCGACCGGGGTGCTCGGCGACGACCTTGCCACCCAACTCCCGCAGGCGTGCAATCACAGACTGCACCAGCACCTCGGGGGCGGATGCACCTGCAGTGACGCCGATCGCTTTCACGCCTTCCAGCCAGCTCGCCTCGATCATCGACGCATCGTCGATAAGATAGGCTCTGGCACCCACCTTCTCGGCCAGCTCGCGCAGACGGTTGGAGTTGGAAGAGTTGCGAGACCCCACCACCAGCATGACGTCCACCAGCCCCGCCATCTCCCGCACCGCATCCTGACGGTTTTGGGTGGCGTAGCAGATATCGTCCTTGCGCGGCCCCTGGATCTTGGGGAAGTGCTTGCGCAGCGCATCGATGACGTCAGAGGTCTCATCCACGCTCAGGGTGGTCTGGGTGACGAAGCAGAGGTCATCCGGATTCTTTACCTTGAGCTTGGCCACATCTTCCGGTGTTTCTACCAGATACATTCCGCCTTCGCGATTCTCGTACTGCCCCATGGTCCCGATCACCTCGGGGTGACCGGCGTGGCCGATGAGCACAGCCTCGGAGCCCTTGCGGCTGGCGCGATGAACCTCCATGTGCACCTTGGTCACCAGCGGACAGGTGGCATCGAATACCTTGAGGGAGCGGGACTTGGCCATCTCGCGCACTGTCTTGGCCACGCCGTGAGCAGAGAAGATGACGATGCTGTCGTCCGGCACCTCGTCCAGCTCCTCGACGAAGACAGCGCCCGCCTCTTTCAGCTTGTTCACCACATAGCGGTTATGCACCACTTCGTGACGGACATAGATGGGGGCCCCAAACTTCTCCAGCGCGCTCTCGACAATGCTGATGGCGCGATCGACACCGGCGCAGAAGCCACGGGGGTTAGCCAGCAGAATATCCATTAATGCACCTTCTCCTCATCATCAACGCCCAGGATCTCCACCTCGAAGGTGACGGTATGACCGGCCAGCGGATGGTTGAAGTCGACCGTCACCGACATCCCGGCGACCGCCCGGATGATGCCCGGCAGCTCGCTACCGTTAGGCTGATCGAACAGGATGATGGTGCCAACTTTTGGCTCCACATCGGCGCCAAACTTGGCACGGTCGAGATGGTAGATGTTGTCGGGGTTGGAGAGGCCAAAGGCCTCTTCCGGCGCCAGCGTGAAGCTCTTGCTCTCCCCTTCGCTCAGCCCCAGCAGGCACTGCTCGAAGGTGGGGGTCAGGCTGCCATCGCCCATCCGCAGGCGGGCAGGTTTGCCGTGCAGCGCCGTGCTGTCGGCAACCGAGCCATCTTCCAGCTTGATGGAGAAGTGGAACAGCACGCTGCTGTTAGCGGTGATCTGCTGGCTCATGCCTGCTCCTTTTTCTCACCACGGAACCCGTCCAGCACAATCATGGCGGCCCCGATAAAGATAAAGCTGTCGGCTAGATTAAATGCCGGCCAATGCGTACGCTGCCAGTAGAAGTCGAGAAAATCGACCACATGGCCCAACACCAGTCGATCAAAGACGTTGCCAAGAGCGCCGCCGATGATGAGTGAATAGGCGATACCGCTCCAACGCTGGGTCACCGACTGCTTGCGTAGCCAGTGGATCAGCAATCCACAGATGGCAAAAGCCAGCACCGCGAAGAACCAGCGCTGCCAGCCCCCCTGATCAGCCAGAAAGCTGAATGCGGCCCCCTTGTTGTAGACGTGAACCAGATTGAAGAAGGGGGTGATCTCCACCCCCGGGTAACCAAATGGCAGCAACTTGACCACGGCGAGCTTGCTCGCCTGGTCCAGTACAAAGGCCAGCACTGCCAGCCACAGCCAACGCAGGCCGCTTTTATGTTGAGTCATGTTCATCAGGCAAATTGACGAGTTTCGCCGTCACCCTCAACGTTGGTCACACAGCGACCACAGATCTCTTCGTGACCCGCGATGGTGCCCACATCTTCTACATGGTGCCAGCAGCGGTCGCACTTGGCGGCGGCAGACTGGGCCACGCTCAGCCACAGGTCATCACGCTCGGTCGCCACAGAGCCTTCCGGCGCAGTGTCAGCCTCCACAACCTTGGCTTTGGAGGTGAGCAGCACGAAGCGCAGCTCATCGGCCAGCGCGTTCAGACGAGCGGCCAGCTCCGGCTTGGCGAACAGGGTCAGCTCGGCCTGCAGGGAGCCGCCGATGCGCTTCTCACCACGAGCCACTTCCAGCGCCTTGTTCACTTCACCGCGCACGGTGAGGATCTCGGCCCAGAACTCGTCGTTGAGGGTTTCACCCGCTTCCAGCCCGAACAGGCCGTCGTACCACTCTTCGGTGAAGACGAACTCGCCGCGCTCACCCGGCAGCAGGGCCCAGATTTCATCAGCGGTGAAGCTCATGATCGGCGCCATCCAGCGCACCATGGCCTCGGCAATGTGATAGAGGGCGGTCTGGCAGGAGCGACGGGCCAGGCTGTCAGCCTTGGCGGTGTACTGGCGATCCTTGATGACGTCCAGATAGAAGGAGCCCATCTCGATGGAGCAGAACTGCATCAGCTTCTGGGTTACACCGTGGAAGTTGTACTCATCGAACGCTGCCATGATCTCGGCCTGTACCGCTTTGGCACGACCGACAGCCCAACGATCCACCACTACCATGTCGGCAGGCGCCACCATGTCGGTCGCCGGATTGAAGCCGTTCAGGTTGGCCAGCAGGAAGCGGGCAGTGTTGCGAATACGACGATAAGCATCGGCAGAGCGCTTGAGGATCTCGTCGGAGACAGTCATCTCGCCGGTGTAGTCAGTGCTCGCTACCCACAGACGCAGGATGTCGGCACCCAGCTTGTTCATCACGTCCTGCGGGCTGACCACGTTGCCGATGGATTTGGACATCTTGCGACCCTGACCATCAACAGTGAAACCGTGAGTCAGCACCTGGTTGTACGGGGCCTTGTCTTTCATGGCCACGCCGATCATCAGGGAGGACATGAACCAGCCGCGGTGCTGGTCAGAGCCTTCCAGATACATGTCGGCTGGCTTGCCGTTGAACTCGGGACGGGCATCAACCACGGAGGCATGGGTAGAACCAGAGTCAAACCAGACGTCGAGGGTATCAGGTACTTTCTCGTAGTTGTCGGCATCGGCACCCAGCAGCTCCGCCTTGTCCAGATCCCACCATGCCTGAATGCCGGACTGCTCGACCCGCTTGGCTACTTCGTGCATCAGGCGCACGGATTCCGGGTGCAGTTCCTGAGTCTCTTTGTGGACGAACAGGGAGATGGGCACACCCCAGGTACGCTGACGGGAGATACACCAGTCAGGACGGTTCTCGACCATCGCCTGAATGCGGTTTTTACCCCAGGCCGGTACCCAGCCGCTCTGGCCTTGCTGGGCAATGCCGTCCTTCTCGATGCGCTCGATCTCTTCCAGCGCGCGCTTGCGCAGACCCTTCTGCTCCATGCTGATGAACCACTGCGGGGTGGCACGGAAGATGATCGGGGTCTTGTGACGCCAGCAGTGCGGATAGGAGTGGTTGAACACCTTGTGGTGCAGCAGGGCGCCGCGCTCGGTCAGCACTTCGATCACGGAGGCATTGGCCTTGAACACATGCTGGCCGGCAAACAGTTCGGTATCCGGCAGGTAAACACCGTTGCTGCCAACCGGGTTGGCCACTTCCAGACCGTACTTCTGACCGACCACGAAGTCTTCCTGACCGTGGCCAGGTGCGGTGTGAACGGCACCGGTACCGGCATCCAGGGTGACGTGGTCACCCAGTACCACCGGCACGTCGAAGCTGTAGAAGGGGTGGTTGAAGCGCAGCAGCTCGAGTGCGGCGCCCTTGGCGTAACCCAGATTGTGGAACTTCTCGATACCGGCGCGATCCATCACATCCTTGACCAGCTCGGCGGCCAGGATCAGACGCTCGGGGTGCTCACCTTCAACCTGCACCAGTGCGTAATCCAGATCGGCGTGCATGGCGATGGCGCGGTTGGCTGGCAGGGTCCACGGAGTGGTGGTCCAGATCACCGCAGAGATCGGGCCCTTGCCGGTGTGGCCTTCGGCGCAGTCAAACTTGGCGGTAACGGTCGCCTCATCGACGGCCTTGAAGCGCACATCGATGGAGGGAGAGTTCTTGTCGTAGTACTCCACCTCGGCTTCAGCCAGCGCGGAGCCGCAATCGGTACACCAGTGCACCGGCTTGGAGCCTTTGTGCAGGTGGCCGTTTTCAACGATCTTGGCCATGGAGCGGATGATGTTGGCTTCGGTGCCAAAATCCATGGTCAGGTAGGGATGTTCCCAGTCGCCCAGCACACCCAGACGGATGAAGTCGGTCTTCTGCGCTTCGATCTGGGTCTTGGCGTATTTGCGGCACTCGGCGCGGAATTCGGCAGCGGAAACCTTCTCGCCCGGCTTGCCGACCATGCCTTCCACTTTCAGTTCGATAGGCAGACCGTGGCAATCCCAACCCGGCACATAGGGGGAATCAAAACCGGAGAGGCCCTTGGACTTGATGATGATGTCTTTGAGGATCTTGTTGACCGAGTGACCGATGTGAATATTGCCGTTCGCATAGGGGGGGCCATCATGCAGAATGAAAGAAGGCTTGCCCGCTTTGGCGCGGCGAATAGCGCCGTAGAGATCCTGATCGTACCAACGTTTCAGCATGTTGGGTTCGCGCTTGGCCAGATCGCCACGCATCGGAAACTCGGTTTCCGGAAGATTCAGGGTGTGTTTATAGTCGCTCATCAGTCCTGGGTTCCCTTCTTTTCTAAAAGAGTGCTGGGTAAATTGAATTGTGGCAGCCCGAACCAGGCTCGGGCCGCCAGGGCATCTCGTTCGATCTGCTCTTTCAAGGCAGTGAAAGAGGCAAACTTCTGCTCTTCACGCAGCTTGTGGCGAAGCAGCACCTTGACCTGCTGACCATATAGATCACCAGAAAAATCAAATAGATGTACTTCCAATCTGGCTTGTGTACCGCTCAAGGTCGGCCGTACACCCACATTGGCTACACCGGGGAAGGTCTTGCCGGAACATATCACTTCCACCGCAAACACGCCACCGACCGGGATCACCTGACGCTTGAGGGCCAGATTGGCGGTGGGAAAACCTATGGTGCGCCCTAGCTTGTCGCCGTGGGCCACCCGGCCGCTGATGGTGTAGGGGCGGCCAAGCATCAGCTCCACCTCCGCCATCCGGCCCGCCTTAAGGGCTTCACGCACCAGGGTGCTGCTGACCCGCTGCCGTTCGAGCTGGAAGCTCTGGGTGCTGATCACCTCGAAACCGAAGCGATGGCCCGCCTCCTCCAGCAGGTGGAAATCCCCTTCCCGCCCCTTGCCGAAGCGAAAATCATCGCCGACCACCAGATAGCGCACCCCGAGCTTCTCCACCAGCAACTGCTCGATGAAGGTCGAAGCCGCCTGCTCGGCGAAGCGGTGGCTGAAGCGCACGCAGAGCATGCGATCGATATCCAGCCCCTGCAGCGCTTCGTACTTTTCCCGCAACCGGCTCAGCCGGGCGGGCGCCGCCGTGCCGGCAAACAGCTCCAGCGGCTGCGGTTCAAACAGCATGACGCAGGCGGGCAATCCCAGCTGGGCCGCTTTCTCCTTGAGACGTGCCAATACCGCATGGTGACCCTGATGAACCCCATCAAAGTTGCCAATGGTTAATACACATCCCCGGTGACGGGGCTTGAGATTGTGAATGCCGCGAATAAGCTCCATCAGTGCCTTGTGCGTTGCTGCCATGGAAATCGGCGGATTATATATCAGGCAGCAGACATGGTCAGCCCTCATAGCCTGATTTCAACTATACGGGCCCATCACGCCCCCCCGCGGCGCCATGAGGCACTATCCCCATGGCGCCGCAGGATCACGGCTACTGCTGCCCCGATTTAAGGTGACGCGGCCGAATGCCCAGCAGCAGCAACACCACGGCATAGACCGCAGCCCCCAGCGACAGCAGCATGGTCAGCTGCAAACTGGCCTTACCCATGCTCCATGCACCCCACTGAGCCAGATCCGGCGACAGATAGGCGAGCACGCCCCCCATCAGCACGCTGGCGACCAGCAGCTTGAGGCAGAACACGCCGGTATGGCGGGAGGGACGATAGACGCTATGCTGGTACAACCCCTTGAACAGCAAAGCCGCATTCAGAGTACCCGAGCAGGCGGTCGAGAGCGCCAACCCCACGTAACCGAGCGGGTAGATGAAGATGAGGTTGCAGACCATGTTCGCAATCATCGACATCACCCCGATCCGCACCGGCGTTTTGGTGTCCTGACGGGCGTAGTAACCGGGCGCCAGCACCTTGATCAGCATCAGGGAGAGCAGACCGGTAGTGGAGGCCAGCAGGCTGGCGCTCGACATGCTCACTTCATGCAGGCCGAACTCGCCGCGCATGAACAGCACCCGCAAAATGGGCTCGCGCATCACCGCAATGCCTATCATGGCGGGCAGGCCGAGCAGCATCACCATCCGCACCCCCCAATCCATGGTGCGGGAGAAGTCCGCCGGATCGGCATCCACATGCTTCTTCGCCAGCGCAGGCAGGATCACGGTACTGATGGCCACTGCAAACAGACCGAGGGGGAACTCCAGCAGGCGATCAGAGTAGTAGAGGTAACTGATGGCACCGGTCGCCAGGAACGAAGCCAGCATGGTGTTGACCAGCAGGTTGATCTGGCTGACCGAGACACCGAACAGGGCAGGGATCATCAGGGTGCGGATCTTCACCACCCCGGGGTGATGCCATCCCCATTTGGGCCATACCAGCATGTTGATTTGGCGCAAAAAGGGGTACTGGAACAAAAACTGCACCAAACCGCCCAAAAAGACACCAATCGCCAGCGAGATCTCAGGTTTGTCCATCAGCGGTGCAATCCACCAGGCCGCCGCAATCATGGTGATGTTGAGAAACACCGGCGTAAACGACGAGACCGCAAAGCGGCCGAAGGTGTTGAGGATGGCCCCCGCCATGGCGGTAAAGGTGATGAACCAGAGGTAGGGGAAGGTGATTTTGAGCATCAGACTGGCGAGCTCGAACTTCTCGGCTGCAGGGCCGCCATGCAGCCAATCCCAGAACCAGCCCCAGCCAAACAGCGCGGTCAGTACACCCGAACCGAGCACACCAAGCAGGGTGACCACAGTCACTATGCCCCCCAGCGTGCCCGCCACAGCGGCCAACAATTCACGCACTTCCCCCTCATCGCCATTTTTCTTGTACTCCGTCATCACGGGAACAAAGGCCTGGTTGAAGGCACCTTCGGCGAACAGGCGACGCAGAAAGTTAGGAATGCGATTGGCAAAGAAGAAGACGTCTGCGGCCACCCCGGCACCGAGCAGATTGGCGATGACCACATCGCGAACCAAGCCCATTACGCGGGATGCCAGCGTCATTCCGGACACTATCATGCCGGATTTGATCAATTTCTTACTCAAGACGAGGCCTCTGGAACTGTCAGAATGAAAAGAATGCTGCTAGAATCGGCCGACAGTTTAACCGTCTCCCTACTGACACACCACCGGGAGGCGGTGTTTATTTGCACAAATCATTTGACATTATGTGGTTGGAAGGGCATATTTCCGGGCCTTTTCAATACACTCGCTAAGACAGTTTTAGGAGTTTTACCTTGGCTAACATCAAATCTGCTAAGAAGCGCGCTCTTCAGTCAGAAAAACGCCGTCAGCACAACGCCAGCCGTCGTTCCATGACCCGTACCTACCTGAAGAAAGTCATCGCTGCTATCGCCTCTGGCGACAAAGCTGCCGCGACTGCCGCTTTCGCTGTTGCTCAGCCGATCATGGATCGTATGGCGACCAAAGGCCTGATCCACAAGAACAAAGCTGCTCGTCACAAGAGCCGCCTGTCTGCCCAGATCAAAGCTATGGCTTAATCAGCAACTGCTGATAAAAGCTGAAAAAACCGGCCTTAGTGCCGGTTTTTTATTTATCTGCGCTGCAATACAGTCGATGCAGCAAGCTGATCATTTCACGCACCTCATGGCTGCGCAGCGAATAGTAGACCGTCTGGGCCTCTTTGCGCGTCGTCACCAGCTCATCCCGCCGCAGCAGCGCCAGATGCTGTGACAAGGCCGACTGACTCAATCCCAAGCGCTCGTTAAGCTCCCCTACCGACAGCTCCCGCTCCAGCAACTGGCACAGAATAAACAGCCGTCGTTCGTTGGCTAGCGCCTTGAGCAGTGCCACAGCCCGACTCGCATTGGCTTCCATCTCTTCAAGTTGCATCACATCTCTCCTCTGCCACTGATCGCCGATGATACGTGGTGACGCGCCGTTTTAAAACGACAGGGTGGCAGGCTGGATAGCGGAGAAGTTCTCCTGGCCGGAAAAGAGAAAGGTAAAATCGCTCTCGCAGACCCGCTTCACCGCCGGATGCTGGATCATCCGCTCGGCGAAGATGACGTAATACTCCTCCATCAGATCCTGGGTTTCCCCGATCAGCATCACCCCCTCCCCCTCGAGGATCTCCTCCCGATAGATGGTGGGGGCCATGAAGATGCCCTGATTGAAGAAGCCAAACGCCTTCATCAAGGCGGCATCATCAAACTCGCCAAGAATGCTGGGGGAGACACCCTGCTGCTCGAACCACTGGGTCAGCTGACGCCCCATGGCGGTACGGCGACCGGGGATCAGCAGCTTGCGCTCCTCCAGACAGGCAGGAAAGGGCTTCTCAGGCAGCGGCGCCTTGCAGAAGAAGCTGACGCCACAGCCGCCCAGCCGTTTGGAGAGCAGCCCCGCATGCTGGCTGGAGTCCACCGGACAGTCGGAGAGGATCATGTCGAGCTTGTGCTCGCTCAGCTGTTCCAGCAGTAGTTCGTGGGTCGATTCAAAACAGCGCAGATGGATGGAACCATCATTGGGGATGACAGAGAGCAGCACGCGGCTGGCAAGGCGCTTGGAGAGGGCATCGGCGATGCCGACGTCGAACAGGATCTGGCTCTCCTTGCGGTAGTTGACGATATCGAGCATCTCGTAGGAGAGGCTGAACATCTTGTCGGCATAACGAAACACCAGCTGGCCCAGCTCAGTCGCCTCAAGAGAGCGCCCCTTGCGTTTGAGCAGCTTGCCCCCGAGGCGCTGCTCCAGCAGCTTGATCTGACCGGTGACGGTTTGCGGGGTCAAAAAAAGGGCTTCCGCTGCCTGGGTAACGGAGCCCTTCTTCTGAGTCATCCAGAAATAGTAGAGATGGTTGTAGTTAAGGTGTGACATCCGATGGGGTTCCCGCTTGACGCGGACTCCGGTAGCAGCTGAGTTCAACCGCCAGAATGTCATACATGTCGCTAACCGAGTCAACCTTGTTCGCGCCAAACTGCTCCATCAGACTGGCCTTGAGGCGTGCTTTGTCCGGCATCCGGTCAGCGCAATAACGCTTGTTGGAGCGTTTGACCATCTCGCCAGCCCGGCTGCTCAGCGCCCGCTCGGAGAAGGTCTCGCCAAAGCGCGCCTTGGCCTGCTTGTCCCCCAGCAGCAGGGCGCTGTCTACCACTCCGTTCAGATAGGCAGAGCAGTTCGCCGAAGTGGCGTCCTGCTTGCAATCCTCCAGCCCGCCGGCCCATGCCGCGGGGCTCAACAACAGCATCAACAACCCTGTATGCAGCTTCATAGTCCCTCCGTACTCTGTTCCCCTTCACCCTTGGGAAGGGCCATGCGCAAGGCCAGATAGCCGACTACCGCCGCCATGGTAGAGCCCACCAGGATCCCGAGGCGAGAGTAGCTGCCGTAATCCAGCCCACCGTGCTCGAAGGCGAGCGACGCGATAAACATCGACATGGTGAACCCGATGCCACAGAGGATGCTGACCGCAAAAATCTGCTTGAAGTTGACCCCGGGCGGCAACTGGGCGATGCCCAGCTTGACCGACAGCCAGCTGATGGTGAACACCCCGAGCGGCTTGCCGATAAACAGCCCCAGCATGATCCCCATGGGTACCGGACTCAGCAGGGAGGAGAGACCAATCCCCTCCAGCGATACCCCTGCGTTGGCAAAGGCAAACAACGGCAGGATCAGATAGGCACTCCAGGGGTGCAGTTGATGCTCCAGATACTTGAGCGGCGAGGCGTAACGCTTGCCGTTAAGCGGAACCATAAAGCCCACCACCACACCGGCCAACGTCGCATGGACACCAGACTTGAGCACCGCCACCCAGAGCACCAGACCGACCAGCATGTAGAGGCTGATCCGATCCTCACCACGGCGATTCATCCAAAGCAGGGTGAGGGTTGCCAGAATACCGACGGCCAGCGCCTCCAGCGACAACTGCTGGGTATAGAAGAGCGCGATGATAATGATGACGCCGAGGTCATCCATGATAGCCAGCGCCAACAGGAATACCTTGAGGCTCACCGGCACCCGCTTGCCGAGCAGCGCCATCACCCCGAGGGCAAAGGCGATATCGGTCGCAGCCGGAATTGCCCAGCCAGCACGCGCCACTTCATCCGAATAGTTGAAAAAGGCGTAGATCAAGGCCGGAGCCAGCATGCCGCCAACCGCCGCAATAGCCGGGAAGGTCGCCTGAACCCGGGTCGAGAGCGCCCCCTCCAGCATTTCACGCTTCACTTCCAGACCAACCAGCAGGAAGAAGATCGCCATGAAGCCATCGTTGATCCAGAGCAGCAGCGGCTTGTTGATGTCGAGGGCCGCGATGCGCACCTGCACCGGCGTGTCGAGAAACGCCTGATACCCGCCAGCCAGCGCGGTATTGGCTAAAATCATTGCCAGCATGGCAGCCATGATCAGAATAATTCCGGAGGCGGCCTCCAGCTTCAGGAACTTTTTGATTACGTCACTCATGGTTAATTTTTCCACAAAATTACTTGAATTTAAGTCTATAGCCTGCAACAACCAATGGAAAATCGTTTCTTGCAGCCAAAAACATCGGAAAAATCGAAAGCAAAATAGAACTGGCCTACCTATAACAGGTTTTTGCCTGCGTCATATTCACAACTAAGTTAGCCAATAATGAGATTTTTAAATGTTTTTATATATAAAAAAAGGCGCCTCATGGCGCCTTTCTGTCAGATGGCGACGGGCGCCTTGATGCCGGGATGGGGGTCATAACCCTCGATCTCGAAATCCTCGAACTTGTAATCGAAGATGGAGTCAGGTTTGCGCTTGATCACCAGGGTCGGCAGCGGGCGCGGCTCGCGGGATAGCTGCAGCGCAGTCTGCTCCATGTGGTTGGAGTAGAGGTGCACATCACCGCCAGTCCAGACGAAGTCACCCACTTCCAGATTGCACTGCTGGGCCATCATATGGGTCAGCAGGGCGTAGCTGGCAATGTTGAACGGCAAGCCGAGGAACACATCACAACTGCGCTGATAGAGCTGGCAGGAGAGCTTGCCGTCCGCCACATAGAACTGGAAGAAGGCGTGGCAGGGAGCCAGCGCCATCTTGTCCAGTTCGCCCACGTTCCAGGCGGATACGATGATACGGCGCGAATCCGGGTTGTGCTTGATGTCATCCACCGCCTTCTGGATCTGGTCGATGACAGAGCCGTCGGCCGCAGGCCAGGAGCGCCACTGAGCACCGTAAACCGGCCCCAAATCGCCATTTTCGTCGGCCCACTCATCCCAGATGCTGACGCCGTTTTCCTTCAGATAGGCGGTATTGGTATCGCCATTGAGGAACCAGAGCAGCTCGTGAATGATGGAGCGCAGGTGGCACTTCTTGGTGGTCACCAGCGGGAACCCCTCCGCCAGATTGAAGCGCATCTGATGGCCGAACAGGGAGATAGTACCGGTGCCGGTACGGTCAGACTTGACGGTCCCCTCATCGAGGATTTTCTGCATCAGGTCGAGATAAGCTCGCATTATTTCGCCTCCTTCACGGCATTACCGAACAACTGCGGACGCTTGTAGGCGGCCCAAATCATCAGGGCACCGGCGATAATCATCGGGGTGGAGAGGATCTGGCCCATGCTGATCTCCTGGAAGTAGAGACCAAGCTGGCTGTCCGGCTGGCGCACAAACTCCACCAGGAAGCGGAACAGGCCGTAGAACAGCAGGAACATACCGGAGATGGCGCCGCGCGGCGGATTCTTGCGCCAGAACAGGTTGAGGATGATGAACAGCACCACCCCTTCCAGTGCGAACTGGTAGAGCTGGGAGGGATGACGCGGCTCGGGACCGGCCTCCGGGAAGATGATGGCCCAGGGCACATCGGTGACCCGCCCCCACAGCTCGCCGTTGAGGAAGTTGCCGATCCGGCCAACGCCGAGACCGAACGGAATGAGCGGTGCCACAAAGTCGGCCACGGTGAAGAAGTGGCGCTTGGTTTTGTGGGCAAACCAGATCATCGCGGTGATCACTCCGATCAGACCACCGTGGAACGACATACCGCCGGTCCAGATCTTGAACAGGTAGGTGGGATCCGCGAGGAAGAGATCGAAGTTGTAGAACAGCACGTAACCGACACGGCCACCGAGGATCACCCCGAGGAAGCCGTAAAACAGCAGATCCGACACCTCGTTGCGGGTCCAGCCGCTGTTCGGTGCATCGGCGCGACGGCCAGCCAGCCACATGGCAAACGCAAAACCGAACAGGTACATGAGACCATACCAGCGTACCGATAGTGGTCCCAAACTGAATGCTACGGGATCAATCTGCGAGAAAACCCAATATCCATCGTGCTGCATATGCGGCCCCAGTCAAAATAAAAGCCGCATTTTCCGATCATTCGTCAGCAGGGACAAGGCATGATTATCAATCACTCTGTTTCGATTTATGACCGGCTCGCAGCAAACCGCCCAAACCATGCTCCTCCAGATAGCGGGCAAACAGGCCGCGCAGTACGTGGGGGTTGTCATGTTTGAGGCCATCGGCCATCAGTTCGGTCAACTCGCTCAGGGTGGATTGACGCAGCACGTACTTGATCCGGGCGATGTTGTGGGTGTTCATACTGAAGCGGCGATAGCCCATGGCAAGCAGCAGCAGTACACCGACCGGATCACCGGCCAGCTCGCCACACACCGACACCGGCTTCTGGTAGCGATGGGAGGCATCAACCAGCTGTTGCAGGGCGCGGATCACCGCAGGATGGAAGGCATCGTAGATGTTGGCAACCCGGGAATTGTTGCGATCTACCGCCAGCAGGTACTGGGTCAGGTCGTTACTGCCCACCGACCAGAAATCGATGAGCGGCGCCATCTCCGGCAAGATAAAGAGGGCTGAGGGCACCTCGATCATCACCCCGAGGCTGGGGTAGCGGATCACCGCATCGCGGCTCGCAGCCTCTTCCGACACTTCCCGCCACGCCTGATCCAGCAGACGACGGGAGGCTTTGATTTCGCTGACGCTGCTGATCATCGGCAGCATGATGGCCAGATTGTCCAGCCCTTCGCTGGCACGCAGCATCGCCTTGAGCTGCACCAGAAACAGTTCGGGGTGATCCAGGGTGATCCGGATCCCCCGCCAGCCAAGGAAGGGGTTTTCCTCGACGATGGGGAAATAGGGTAACGGCTTGTCGCCGCCCACATCCAGCGTCCGCATGCAGACCGGCCGGTTGCGGTAGGTCTCCAGAATGCCGCGATAACGGGCAGTCTGTTCCCACTCGGAGGGGAAGCTCTCCTGCAGCATAAAGGGGATCTCGGTGCGATAGAGACCCACCCCGTCCGCCAGCTGGTTGAGGGAGATCTCGGTATCGGCACTGAGACCTGCGTTGAGCAGTAGGGAGACCTTGGTGCCATCGGCGGTTTCGGATGGCAGGTTGTCGACGCTGCGCACCAGGGTATCGAGCGCCCGCTCTTCGCTCAGCAGCTGACGATACTCGGTCAGGATCAGCTGATTGGGCTCGATGAAGAGATCACCGCTATAGCCATCGACCACCAGCATGCGACCACCAATGTCACCAAGGGGCAGATCGACCCCCATGATGGCGGCAACACCCATGGCACGGGCCAGAATGGCAGCGTGGGAGTTGGTCCCCCCCTTGAGCGAGACCACCCCGGTCAGATACTCGCGGGGCACTTCCGCCAGAATGGTGGCCGTCACCTCGTCGGCGACCAGCACCACAGGCTCACCGATCGAGATATGCTCCGGCTCGTTCTGCACCAGTCGGCTGATCAGCCGCTGGGCGATATCTTTCACATCGGTGGAGCGCTCTTGCAGGTAGGGATCCTTCATCCCCTTGAACTGCTCGATCAAGCGATCGCTGATGAGCTTGACCGCAGATACCGCAGTCCAGTGCTCCTTGCTCACCTTGTTGCGAATGGGCTTGATGTAGCCAGGATCGTTCAGCAGATGGAGGTAGATGTCGAAGATCGCCACCGAATCCTGGCTGTAGCTCTCACGAAAACGCAGCGCCAGACTCTCCAAGTCGTGCCGCACCTCCTCAACCGCCAGCTCCAGCCGCGCCAGCTGGCTGGCATGGTCTTCATCCTTGCGCGGGGTAATGGACGAGAGCGCCTTGCGGGGCCGCCACACCCAGGCCTTGGCCATGGCGATGCCGCTGGCACCGGCAATACCGCGTAACGGCTTGCTCCAGTCGGTCTTCTGCAGCCACCCCTTGGCCTGCGCCTGGGCGATCCGCGCAGCCAGCTGGGCCGCCAGGGTGACCATGAAGGACTCTTCCCCCTCATCGAAGCGGCGGCTCTCCTTCTGCTGCACGACCAGAATGCCGACCACCTGACGCTGATGCATGATGGGGGCACCAAGGAAGGAGCGGAACGCCTCTTCGGCAACATCGGGCAGGAATTTGAAACTGGGATGCGCGGGAGCATCAGCCAGGTTGATCAACTCTTCCCGCTGACCCACCAGACCGACGATGCCCTGCTCGTAGGGCAGAGTGACCTTGCCGACCGCGGACGGGGCTAAGCCGTCGGTAGCCGCCAAGCGATAGCGGCGCACCTCGGGTTCCGAGACATAGACGGAGCAGCAGTCCACTGCCATGGCGTGCCGGGTCTGGCTCACCAATGCTTGCAAGGCCTGCTCGAGGGTATTGGCCTCGGCCATGCTCTCGACGATACGTCTCAGTTCCGTTAACAACTAATCTGTGCTCCTTAACGGGCGCGGTTGCGCCGCCCATCCTTCTTGTTGACCTGCACTACCGGCACTGGCATCGCCAGCGGGGCAAACTCTTTCATGACCCGGCGGTAAACCTCCCGCTTGAACGAAACGACCTGACGCACCGGGTACCAGAAGCTGACCCAACGCCAGTCGTCAAATTCGGGATGGCCATGACAGCCGAACTGGATCTGCGACTCCTTGCCCGGATTCAGCTGTAACAGGAACCATTTTTGTTTTTGGCCAATACAGACCGGTGAACTGTCCCAGCGGACAAGACGTTTGGGTAAACGGTACTTTAGCCAGTTACGACTGGTGGCCATGATGGTCACATCTTCGGGCTTGAGGCCAATCTCCTCATACAGCTCTCGATACATGGCCTGCTCTGGCGTTTCACCATCATCAACCCCCCCCTGCGGAAACTGCCAGGAGTGCTGCCCATAGCGTTTAGCCCACAACACTTGTCCTTCACGGTTACAGATCACGATACCGACATTGGGACGAAATCCGTCGCCATCAATCACGTGATCACCTTATAAAGGCTGAATCTATAAGGAGATTGTTCCACATTCACCCCGTGGCAGCAAACAAGGAGTGAATCCCCTGTTTCATGAATAACTTTCAATTTCAAACATACTTATAAACAAATCCAAGGATCCGCTCCCCCAAGTTGCCCACCCAGACTGTGTATAAAGCTGTTAGCAAACGGGTATATACAGTACTTTTTAACTGTACGCGAAAAGTGACTCTCCGCATCAACATGCAACATGACATATAAAAAACTATTATTTTACATTGTGTTAGGACATGATAACTGGATCTAGATCCATGTCACTCCACGCGCCAGATCCATGATCCGGATTGTGAACAAGTTCAACTGCTCAAAGATCCACCTCGGCGAAATTATCCACAGGAGTGGCACAATATCTACCCCGTTAACCCTGTAAAAATGGGGTGGCATTCACAATTTTTTGTAACATACCCGCGACTCCACCCACTTTCATCCACTTATCCAAGATTTCTGTGGATAACTGTGTGTAACATCATCCGCAAACCCTTGGACAACTATTTCGGACCCGGATCGGCTGAATATCCTTGCTCGATAAAAAAGACAAATTTCTTTAAAATCATAATCATAAGACCTACATAGCCGAATTATCCCCATTTACCCTTATCTACTCAGGATCGGTTATAAAAACAGCGATCCTCCCGGGATCCTGCCCTGTTAGAATAGGTCGAGCAATATGGAGCCAAACATGCCAAACAATCCCCAATCCGAACCGGAGTTGCTGAGCCGTGCCTACGCCATGGCAGGCTTCACGCTGGCGCAGCTGGCCGCCGAAGCTGGTGTGGCGGTACCCAGAGATCTGCGCCGGGACAAGGGGTGGGTGGGCCAGTTGATCGAGCTGCAGCTGGGGGCCAGTGCCGGCAGCAAGCCGGAGCAGGACTTTCCGGATCTCGGGATCGAGCTCAAGACGATCCCGGTCGATCCTCAGGGGCGACCGCTGGAAACCACCTTTGTCTGCGTCGCGCCGCTGATCGGTGTCAGCGGTCAGCGCTGGGAGGAGTCCAACGTGCGCAACAAGCTGTCACGAGTGCTCTGGATCCCGGTGGAAGGTAGCCGCGAGATCCCGGTTGGCGAGCGGCGGGTGGGGATGCCGCTGATGTGGAGCCCCAGCGAGGAGGAAGATCGGCTGCTGCGCCAGGACTGGGAAGAGCTGATGGACATGATAGTGCTGGGAGAGGTGGAGCAGATCAGCGCACGCCACGGCCAGGTAATGCAGTTGCGCCCCAAGGCCGCCAACAACAAGGCGCTGACTCGCGCCATCGGCCGCGATGGTCAACCCATTATGACCCTGCCCCGTGGCTTTTATCTCAAGATCGATTTCACCCACAGTCTGCTGCAACGCTATTTTGCCCTGCCAGTTTGATCTGCTTTATCAACATCTTTGTCATAAGGTGGTATAAAAATAGGCAGGAGCCATTTTTAACTCACAGACAAGGAGGCGTCATGCCACTTACCAAGCAGTTTCTCAAGTCCAAACCTGAGGTGAAGGTGACCTTCGCCGTCGAGAAAGAGGCCGCAGCAGGCGCGCAGCAGGTGATGCTGATCGGCGAGTTCACCCAGTGGCAACCGGTCGAACTGAAGCGCATGAAGAGCGGTGAGTTCAAGGCAACCCTCAACCTGCCGACCGACGGGCCGGAGAGTTTCGAGTATTGCTACCAGTTCATCACTTCGGAGGGAGAGACCCTGTACGAGAATGACTGGCAAGCCGACGCTTACGTACCCAGCCCCTACGGCCGCGACAATTCGGTGGTGCGAGTGATCCAGTAACGGTAACCAGATAGTCCATAGACGGATACAAAAAAGGCTCGCCATTGGCGAGCCTTTTCACTACCTGTCGAGCTTTTCGCCGACATATCGACACCAATTCGAATCGAATTAGTTGAGCTTCTCTTTGATACGAGCAGCTTTACCGGACAGGTTGCGCAGGTAGTACAGTTTGGCGCGGCGAACATCACCACGACGCTTCAGTTCTACACTGTGGATCAGCGGAGAGTGAGTCTGGAATACACGCTCAACACCTTCGCCGTTGGAGATCTTGCGAACGGTGAAAGCAGAGTGCAGACCGCGGTTACGCTTGGCAATTACGATGCCTTCGAAAGCCTGCAGACGCTCTTTACCACCTTCTTTAACACGAACTTGAACACGTACGGTGTCGCCCTGGGCAAAAGCCGGGATGTCGGTACGCATTTGCTCTTGTTCAAGCTGCTGAATAATCTTGCTCATTGTCTTTCCTTACCTAGGATAAACTGAAAACTCTACTTAACGCTGTCACGCACTTCGCGGACATACTCGGCAAGAAGTGATTCTTGCTCGTCAGTCAGAGCTAGGTTGTTAATAAGTTCCGGCCTTCTTTGCCAGGTTCGTCCGAGCGATTGCTTGAGACGCCAGCGTCGAATCACTTCGTGATTGCCGCTTGTCAGCGCCTCGGGCACCGCCAGCCCATCCAACACCTCCGGCCGAGTATAGTGGGGATGATCCAGCAAGCCATCCGTAAAGGAGTCCTGCTCGGCACTGGCCTGATCACCCAAGACTCCTGGAACCAGACGCGAAACCGCATCGATCAGGGTCATGGCAGGCAACTCGCCACCACTTAACACGTAATCCCCGATAGACCACTCTTCGTCGACTTCGGTTTGTATCACGCGTTCATCGATACCTTCGTATCGACCGGCTACCAGAATCAGTTTCTGATTCGTCGCCAACTCGGTTACGCCAGCTTGAGTCAGCTTGCGTCCCTGAGGGGAGAGATAGATGACTTTCGCCCCGTCTCCCGCCGCTTGCTTGGCTGCATGAATCGCGTCACGCAGCGGCTGAACCATCATTAACATGCCGGGCCCACCACCATAAGGACGATCATCGACCGTACGGTGTTTGTCGTGGGTAAAGTCCCGGGGGTTCCAGCACTCAATCTGCAGCAGGCCACTCTTGACGGCCCGACCCGTTACCCCGTGCTCGGTAATGGCTCGGAACATTTCAGGGAAGAGGCTAATCACCCCAATCCACATAAGAAACCTCCGGCACTCGTGTTACCGCGGGAAACTAGAAACCAGGATCCCAATCAACTTCGATTGTTCGAGCAGTCAGATCAATATTCTTGATCACCTGCTCTTCCAGGAACGGAATCAACCGCTCCTTTGCACCAAAGGCATCTTTTACATTGGCCTCAACCACCAACACATCGTTGGAGCCGGTTTCCATCAATTCGGTCACCTTGCCCAGGTCGTATCCCTTGGTGGTCACTACCGAGCAACCAATCAGGTCACGCCAGTAGAACTCGCCCTCGGGCAACGCAGGCAACAGATCGGCGGCTACGCCAATCTCGACATTGGTCAATGCCAGGGCATCCTCGCGCACATCGATACCATCGAGTTTGCAGATCAGACCCTTGTTGTGACGTTTCCAGGATGAAACCCGAATTTCACGCCACACCCCGTTCTGATTAATCAGCCAGGGGTTGTAATCGAAAATCGCTTCGGCAACATCGGTGAAGGAGTTCACTTTAAGCCACCCCTTGATGCCGTATACGGTACCCAGGGTGCCCAGAACTACAGGTTTTTCCACCTTAACTCCTTACCGTTTGACTGATTAAGCAGCTTTGGCAGCGTCTTTGATCAGCTTGGCAACGCGGTCAGAAACAGCGGCACCAGTACCAACCCAATGCTCGATGCGAGCCAGGTCCAGGTTCAGCTTTTCAGCGTTACCAGAAGCAACCGGGTTGAAGAAACCAACGCGCTCGATGAAACGACCGTCACGGGCGTTACGGCTGTCAGCAACTACTACCTGGTAGAACGGACGCTTTTTCGCGCCACCACGTTGTAAACGAATGGTTACCATATCGTCCTCATTAACATCTAATGAACAAGGCCCGCAAACACGCGGACCCTAGCTTAAAATAAGCCGCATAATTCTACTTGGATTCGTAATAATTGCAACCAAGCCAGCCATTTTTTGCGCAAGGTGGCAATGAAAAGGGCCTGCAACTCGCAGACCCTCGCTCAATACCTAACTCCGGATAATCAGAACGGACCGCGACCGCCACCAAATCCCGGTGGCAGCATGTTCTTCATCTGGCTCATCATTTTGCGCATGCCGCCCTTGCCGGACATCTTCTTCATCATGCGCTGCATCTCTGTGAACTGCTTGAGCAGCTTGTTCACGTCCTGCACCTGCATGCCGGAACCAGCAGCGATACGACGCTTGCGAGAGCCCTTGATGAGGTCGGGATGGGCACGCTCTTTCGGCGTCATGGAGCTGATGATGGCCTCCATCCGCACGGTGAGTTTGTCATCCATCTGATCCTTGATGTTGTCCGGCAAGCCGGACATGCCGGGCAGCTTGTCGAGCATGCCCATCATGCCGCCCATGTTGCGCATCTGGGCCAACTGCTCGCGGAAGTCCTCGAGATCGAAGCCTTTGCCACTCTTGACCTTGCTGGCCAGCTTGGCGGCCTTCTCTTTATCGACGTTACGCTCGACTTCCTCGATCAGCGACAACACATCGCCCATGCCGAGGATACGAGAGGCGAGGCGATCAGGGTGGAACGGCTCCAGTGCATCGGTCTTCTCGCCCATACCGATAAACTTGACCGGCTTGCCGGTGATATGGCGTACCGACAGCGCGGCACCGCCACGGGCGTCACCGTCCGCCTTGGTGAGGATCACACCGGTAAGGGGCAGTGCTTCATTAAATGCCTTGGCGGTATTGGCAGCATCCTGACCAGTCATGGCATCCACCACGAACAGGGTCTCGACCGGCTTGATGGTGGCGTGCAGATCCTGGATCTCGGCCATCATCTCGCTATCGACGTGCAGACGGCCGGCGGTATCGACGATCACCACGTCATAGAATTTCTTGCGCGCCTGATCGATGGCGGCGGTGGCGATGTCGACCGGCTTCTGGCTGGCGTCACTCGGGAAGAAGTCGACGCCGATGTCACCCGCCAGGGTCTCCAGCTGCTTGATCGCTGCTGGGCGATAAACGTCAGCACTGACCACCAGCACCTTCTTCTTGTTGCGCTCTTTGAGCAGCTTGGCCAGTTTGCCGACCGTGGTGGTTTTACCGGCACCCTGCAGACCGGCCATCAGGATAATGGCGGGCGGCTGGGCAGCCAGATTGAGCTGCTCGTTGGCCTCACCCATTACGGTGACCAGTTCGCCGTGCACAATCTTGATGAACGCCTGACCCGGGCTCAGGGATTTGGCCACTTCCTGGCCGACGGCACGCTCCTTGACGCGAGCTACGAAATCACGCACCACCGGCAGGGCGACATCCGCTTCGAGCAGCGCCATGCGGACTTCGCGCAGGGTTTCCTTGATGTTCTCTTCGGTCAGACGGCCGCGGCCACTGACATTGCGCAAGGTGCGCGAGAGTCGTTCAGTCAAATTCTCAAACATGACGCATTCCGGTTCTTGGCGTTGTAAATGGAGGACATTATAACCCAGAGCAGCCGCGAGGACGATTATTCACCGCGGAGCCACTCATCGATGCTTCGTCCCTATATATGGGCAGATCGGCCATTGCACAACTGGCGAGCACATCTTGTGCAAGGTATACTGCTCCTCTTGTATCCCTAAATGCTTGTGTAACAACGACCTGGTTATGATCGTGATCTCTGTTCTGGCCCTGGCGTTTTATCTGCTGGCCATCATCGCCTCACTGCACCTGCTGCTCAATGCCAAACAAGTCGGGCACGCCCCCCTGTTTGCTTGCGTAGGACTGGCGCTGGTCGCCCATGGTGCGTCTGTTGCCAGTGAAGTAATGGTGACCCATTCAGGTCAAAACCTGAGCATGCTCAACGTCGCCTCGCTGGTGAGTCTCATCATCAGCTGCTTCATGACCTGCGTCACTCGTCGCTTCAACGGCTGGATCCTGCTGCCGGTAGTGTACAGCTTCTCGGCCCTACTGCTGGCTGCCAGTGCCCTGATCCCGGGTCGCTACATAACCCATCTGGAGGCCCATCCCCAGCTGCTGCTGCACATTGGCCTCGCCCTGATGGCCTATGCGGTATTAATGATCGCCTGCCTGTTTGCGTTGCAGCTTGCCTGTCTGGACAAGCAGCTTAAATCTAGAAAAATCAGTAACCTGCCAGCGATGCCGCCACTGATGACGGTAGAGAAGCGGCTGTTCCAGCTTATCTCTGCGGGGGTGCTGCTGCTGACCCTCTCCATCGCCTCCGGCCTCTTTTTTCTCGAAGATATGTTCGCCCAGGGCAAGTCTCACAAGGCAGTGCTCTCCATCCTGGCATGGTGTGTTTACGTGTTGCTGCTGTGGGGTCACCACACCTATGGCTGGCGCGGTCGCAAAGTCATCACGCTGAGTCTGATCGGCAGCTTCATCCTGACCCTTGCCTACTTTGGCAGCCGCTTCGTCAAAGAAGTGCTGTTGAGCTGACATACTTAGCCATACCACCCAACAGGAGCCCTTTTTGGACAGTATCTCAACGAGCACATTACTGATTGTTCTCGTTATCTTGATCCTCTTATCCGCCTTCTTCTCCAGTTCCGAAACCGGTCTGATGTCCATCAACCGCTACAAGCTGCGGCACTTGGCACAGACCAAACACAAAGCCGCACGTCGCGTCGAGCAACTACTCGCCCGCCCCGATCGCCTGCTGGGACTGATCCTGATCGGCAACAATCTGGTCAATATCCTCGCCTCTGCCATCGCCACCATCGTCTGTATCCGGCTGTTTGGTGATCTCGGGGTCGCCATCGCCACCTTCGGCTTGACACTGGTTGTTCTGGTATTCGGTGAAGTGACACCAAAGACGCTGGCCGCCATGTTCCCGGAGAAGATCGCTTATCCCGCCTCCTGGATCCTCAAGGGACTGATGGTGCCGCTCTCGCCGCTGGTCTGGCTGATCAACGGCATCACCAGCGGCCTGCTCAAGATGCTGAAGATCAATCCCCACAAGGATGACTCCCTCAATACCGAGGAGCTGCGCACCATCGTCAACGAGGCAGGCAACCTGATCCCCAAGCGTCATCAGGAGATGCTGCTCAGCATCCTTGATCTCGACAAGATGCTGGTCGAAGACATCATGGTACCGCGCAGCGATATCTACGCCATCGACATCAACGATGACTGGAAAAGCATCCAGCGCCAGCTGGCTCACTGCGCTCACACCAAGATCCTGCTCTATCGCGACAATATCGACGACGTTGTCGGCTTTTTACACGCGCGCGATGCCCTGCGGCTGGTAGCCAAGGACCAGTTCAACAAATCGAGTCTGTTGCGGGAAGTGGACGAGATCTACTTCATTCCGGAAGGAACCCCACTTAACGTGCAGCTGGCCAAGTTCCAGCGCAACAAGGAGCGAATTGGCCTGATCGTCGACGAATACGGCGATATTCAGGGGCTAATCACCCTAGACGATATTCTGGAAGAGATCGTGGGGGACTTCACCACCTCCATGACGCCAGCGCCGAGCGACGAGATCCATCCCCAACCGGACGGCTCCTTCCTAGTGGAAGGCTCAGCCAGCATCCGTGAGCTGAACAAGGAGATGAACTGGCACCTGCCCATCGACGGCCCGCGTACCCTCAACGGTCTGATCCTCGAATATCTGGAGGAGATCCCCCAGCCCAACATAGGTATCCGGCTTGCTGGCTATCCTATCGAGATCCTCGATGTAGAGAATAACATGGTGAAGATGGCGCGGATCATGCCGGCATCGTACCGGGCGGAGTCGGATTCGCAAGATTGAAAAAGGGCTGCCAGTGGCAGCCCTTTTCTATTGCTCATCTTCGTCATCCGGCTCCAGCACCAGTGTCGGGATCAATTCACCGAAGACCCGTTGCAGCTCGTCACGGTTGGCCAGCAGGTCTTGCAGCGTATAGCTATCCATCACCGCCAGAAACGCATCCATCGCCTCTTTCAGCGCACTCTTGAGCAGACAGACAGAGACGATGTGGCAAGCGGGCGAGCCGCAGTCAATGCCGTCCAGATTGCCTTCCAGCGCCCTGATCACCTGCCCGATATTGATGGTGGCGGGATCGCAAGCCATACGAATACCGCCATTCTTGCCCCGCTGGGATTGCAGATAGCCCAGCTTCACCAGCTGATTGACCACCTTCACCATGTGGTTGCGGGAAACACCATACAGGGCCGATACCTTGGCAACGCTCGACAACTCCCCTTCCGGCAGGGTGGCAAGATAGAGCAGGGCTCTCAATCCGAAATCTGTATAACTGGTTAGTCTCATAAAACCTGATTAGCGCGATGCGAAAAGTGGAGTATTGATTCAAATCAAATAAACATCTAGGATGCCACTTATTAAATGACATTTTATATGTTCAATTAGAACGAGGCCTCTATGCTAGATCAAACCACCGTTGCCGTCATCAAAAGCACCATCCCGCTGCTCGAATCGGCAGGCCCTGCCCTCACCCAGCACTTCTACCAACGGATGTTCAGCCATAACCCGGAGCTGAAAGATATCTTCAACCTGGCCCACCAACGCAGTGGCGGCCAGCCGCTGGCCCTGTTCAATGCAGTCGCCGCGTATGCAAAGAATATCGACAATCTGGGAGCGCTCGCCGGTGCGGTCGAGCGGATTGCGCACAAACATACCGGATTCCTGATCCAGCCGGAACAATATCACATTGTAGGTAGTCATCTCTTGGCCACGCTCAAAGAATTGGGCGGAAGTGCGGTCACCGACGAGGTGCTGGAGGCATGGGGCAAGGCGTATGGCGTGCTGGCAGACATCTTCATCGGCCGCGAGCGAGAGATCTATCAGGAGAAGGCAAGCCAGGATGGCGGCTGGCAAGGAACCCGCACCTTCATCATCAAGGAGAAGCGGGCCGAGAGCGCCCTCATCACCTCCTTCCTGCTGGCGCCGGAAGATGGCAAGCCGGTATTGACCTTCAAACCGGGCCAATACCTCAGCATCAAGCTGGTTCACCCCGAGCTGGAATATCAGGAGATCCGCCAGTACTCCCTCTCCGATGCCCCCAATGGGCAGGATTACCGCATCAGCGTCAAGCGTGAGCCGCAGGGCCAGGTCTCCAACCTGCTGCACGATTACCTGCAGGCGGGTGACAAGATCGAGGTGATGCCCCCTACCGGCGATTTCTACCTGAAAGCCGACAGCCAGACCCCGGTGGTACTGCTCTCAGCCGGTGTCGGCGTGACGCCGATGATGAGCATGCTCAACCAGTTGCTGGAGAGTGCTCATCAGGCCGAGATCACTTGGCTGCACGCCTGCGAACAGGGCGCTGTACACGCCTTCCGGGAGGATACTCAGCAAAAATCCCGCCAGCATACCAACTTGCTGAGCCGGGTCTGGTATCGGGAGCCGGAGGCCAGCGATGTACAGGGTGAAGATTACGACCTGGCCGGCACCATGGATCTGACTGCCGTGAAGGAGCGCATCACGCCAGAGGCCCACTACTACTTCTGTGGCCCTGTCAGCTTCATGCAAGAGATCAAGCGGCAGCTGCTGGCTGCTGGGGTACCAACGGGGCAGCTCCATTACGAAGTTTTTGGCCCCCACCAAGATCTCTAAGGCGCGGGCAGCCATATAACAGAGGGAGGTTCCGGCCTGTCATGGCACGGCGGCTGGAACCGGACCCACAGGTGCAGATCTGTGGGTCATTTTTTTGGATCAGTGCATCGCCTTGGCGCGAGCCACCACGTTGGCCGGCATCCTGTTGCCAAGACGGTTGAGCAGACTCGCCGCCTTCTGGTGCAGCGCCTTGTCACCTATGACGGAGCCATGGAGCCAGCGATAGGCGTCCTCATAATCGAGCGGACTGCCCATCCCCTGCAACAGCATCTCGACCCACTCGATGCGGGCCCGCAGAAAACCGAGGCTGGCCGCCTCGCGCATCAGGGTCTCGGCTCGCACCAAATCCTTCTGCACCAAAGTTCCTTTCCAGTAGTAGCGACCCAGTTGCTCCAGCGCCGGCGCCAACCCCTGATTGGCCGCCTCCCACATATATTGCACCCCGAGCTCAGCATTCGATTTGGTGCAGACACCCCACGCCAGCATATCCCCCCAGAGGAATTGATAGGCTGGGATCTTCATCACCGAGGCGCGCGCTTCGATATCCTGAGTCAGCTGACAGCGATCCTGTTTAACCTGAGTGAGGTGGCGCCCCTGCTCAATCCAGTTGAGCAGCTCGTCCTGACGATAGAGCGGCACCGCCTGCAACTCGCCTGCGGCCAGAGGTGCGGGAGGCGCCACCACAGCGGCAGGCTCCGCCGGTTTTGGCAGCGGCGCGGCCCCCTCACCACTGCTGGCAACGGGCGTGACCGGCTCAGCCGGAAGCAAAACGGGGACTGCCTCAGAGGGCGCTGGCGTAGCAGCAGAGACAGGGGCCGCCACCGCAGCACTGCTTGCGGTCGGTGCCGATGCACTTGCTGCAGGCGCATCGCTCGATACGGCAGCCGATACCGCCTCGGCACCATAGAGGGGCGCGGTGAATGCACCGACAAGAACGAGAAGGGTAAGGGGTTTCATCATAAGGATCTCCTGCTGCACTCTGTTATCGGCACCAAGCCCCATCCCCTTAGCCTGCCGAGCGGCTCTCATCAATACAAAAGGGAGCCGAAGCTCCCTTGTTGGCACGGTTGACCCGCTTACTTGACGAAATCGACACCCAGCTGGATATCGGCTTTCAGGGTAGCCAGCATGCCTTCCATCGCTTCCTGCTCGAAGGCGCTCAGCTTGCCGTAATCCAGTACGGTTTCGACACCGTTCTTGCCCAGCAGTACCGGCTGCGCGAAGAAGGTGGCGTGCTCGCCGTTGCCTTCCACGTAGGCGCACTCGACAACGTTGGCTTCGCCCTGCAGACCCTTGATAAGGGAGAGACCAAAACGGCAAGCCGCCTGACCCATGGAGAGGGTCGCAGAACCGCCACCGGCTTTGGCTTCTACCACTTCGGTACCGGCATTCTGGATGCGCTTGGTCATGGCAGCCACTTCTTCAGCAGTGAAGGAGGCGCCTTCAATCTGGGAGAGCAGCGGCAGAATGGTAACGCCACTGTGACCACCGATCACGTTGACGCGTACCTTGTCGATGTTCAACCCTTTGGCGGCGGCCACGAAGGTCTCGGCGCGGATCACGTCCAGAGTGGTGACACCAAACAGACGGCGCTTGTCATAGACACCGGCTTTCTTCAGCACTTCGGCGGCGATGGCCACAGTGGTGTTGACCGGGTTGGTGATGATGCCGATCAGTGCTTTCGGGCAAGTGGCCGCGCACTTCTCGACCAAATTTTTGACGATACCGGCGTTAATATTGAACAGGTCGGAGCGATCCATCCCCGGCTTGCGTGCCACACCGGCGGAGATCAGCACCACATCGGCCCCAACCAGCGCAGGAGTCGGATCTTCACCGCAGAAGCCCTTGATGGCGACGTCGGTAGGAATATGACTGAGGTCAACGGCCACACCCGGGGTAACCGGGGCGATGTCATACAGGCTCAGCTCGGAGCCAGCCGGCAGACGGTTTTTCAACAGCAGAGCGAGGGCTTGACCGATGCCACCAGCGGCACCCAGAACGGCAACTTTCATGATCAACTCCATGTTTAAGCGTAGGTTTAAGGTTGTTTGTTGTTGTGCGCCCAACCTTAATGGATCCCCCCATAAAAAACAATCTGATAACAGTTGCAGTCACGGGTTCTGTGAGCCACGAAACATGCGGGAGCAAAAATTGGAGGGAAATACAAAAAGTTGGAGGAAAAGCACAGTTTTTCTGCACTTCTCCTTACCATAAAGAGGTAGATTTGAAGGTCTCAGGATTGGAATGCCAGCGCCCGTTTTTCACACCAGCGAAAACCAATTGTTAACAATCCGTTCATCGCCAGATAAAGCCCACCAGCCACCCCGAACACCGCCAGGGTATCGTAGGTCTGGGCGTTCAACCCCTGTGCCAGCCCCATGATGTCCATGATGGTGATGGTACTGGCGAGGGAGCTCCCCTTGAGCACCAGGATCACCTCGTTGGAGTAGGCAGGCACCAGATGACGGGCGGCATGGCGCACCTTCATCCACAAGGTCTGGCGGCCGTTAAAGCCAAGCGCACGACACGCCTCTACTTCACCGGCCGGGATGGCATCGAGCGCCCCCTTGAACAATCGGGTGGAGTAGGCCGCCGTGTTGAGACCCAGCGCCAGCACGGCGCAGAACCAGGGCTGCTTGAGCATCGGCCAGAGCGGGCTGGCTTTCAGCCACTCAAACTGGCCCGGCCCGTAGTAAATCAGGAAGATCTGAATGAGCAGCGGCGTGCCGGTAAAGAGCAGCACCCACAGCTGCACCAGCTGGGTCGCTACCGGCAGGCGCAGCTCCAACACCCAGGTCATCAGGGCTGCCAACACAATCCCCAGCAGCAGGCTGAACAGGGTCAGCTCCAGCGTGGTGACAAGACCGCCCAGCAACGTAACGAGATACTCTTGCATCAGTTAGCCTCCGTAGCGGCGGGTGTAGCGGGCAGCCAGCCCGAGGCCATATTCACTCACCAGACTGATGGCCAGATAGATGAGGGCCGCAGCGGCATACCAGGTGAAGGGCTGATAGGTACTGGCCGAGGCCATCTGGGCCTGACGCATCATCTCGTTCACCCCGATAAGCGACACCAGCGCGGTATCTTTCAGCAATACCAGCCACTGGTTGCCGAGGCCCGGCAGGGCGTGACGCCACGCCTGCGGCAACACGATGCGAAAGAAGATGTGGCTCTTGCTCAACCCCAACGCCAGCGCCGCCAGCCGTTGACCTGAAGGCACCACATTGAGCGCCGCCCGCAGGGTCTGGGTTGCATAGCTGGCGAACAGCAGGGAGAGCGCCAGCACGCCACAGGCGAACGGGCTGAACTCCACATACTCGCCAGTGATGAGGAACAGCACCTGGGTCGAGCCGAAGTAGATGAACAGCACCACCAGCAACTCGGGCAGGCCACGGATCAGCGTGGTCAGGGTGGCCACTGGCCACACCAATGCACGCTGCTTGCTGAGCTCGGCGGCACTGAACGCCAGTGCCAATACCATGCCCCCGACCAGTGATGCCAAGGCCAGCCCGAGGGTCATCCAGGCTGCATCCAACAACAGGCTCAACATGGCTTACTGCGCGAAGTATTTGTCGAAGATTTTCTGATAGGTGCCGTTGGCCTTGATCTCGGCCAGCCCCTTGTTCAGCTGGGTCAGCAGCTCCTGATTGCCCTTGGCGACCGCGATGCCAAAGCCGGTACCGAAGTACTTGGCATCGGTCACCGGCGCACCCACCACCGCATACTCCTTGTGCTGCTTCAGCCAGTCGGCAGCAACGGCAGTATCGGCAAAGACACCGTCGGTACGGCCATTCATCATGTCGAGGAAGGCGCTCTGGTAGCTGGCGTACGGCACGGTCAGCAGACCCTTGCTCACCCAGTTATCCACCAGATAGGACTGGTGAGAGGTGCCGTTCTGCACGCCGACCGTCTTGTCGACCATCTCTTCCGGCCCCTTGAAGGCCCCTTTCTTGGCGACGAATACTGCCGAGTTCTCGTAATAGATGTCGGAGAAATCGACCTGAGCGGCCCGCTCAGGGGTTACGTCCATGGCGGCGATGGCGGCATCGTAGCGACGGAATTTCAGGCTGGGGATCAGGCTGTCAAAGGCCTGGTTGTGGAAGCTGCACTCCAGCTTGGCCTGCTCGCAGATGGCGCGCGCCAGATCGATGTCAAAACCCTGAAACTCGTTCTTGTCATCCAGGTATTCGAACGGCGCGTAGGTGGCCTCGGTGGCGAACTTGATCTCTTTGGCCATGACGGAGGTACTCAACAGGCCCATGGCAGCAACCAACAACAGACTCTTTTTCATGACAGCTTCCTTATCGATTCAATATCAATGCATCAAGAATTCGGCAAACCGGCTGGTTTGCGGGGATTGGAAAATGGCAGCGGTGCCGGATTCGATGATCCGCCCCTTCTCCAGATAAATCACCTGGCTGGCTACCTTGCGGGCAAAGTCGACCTCGTGGGTCACCACCACCTGGGTAATGCCGGTCTGGCTCAAGTTGCGGATGATCTCGGCCACCTCTTTGGTGATCTCGGGATCGAGGGCTGCTGTCGGCTCGTCAAACAGCAGCACTTCCGGGTCCATCATCAGGGTACGGGCAATGGCCACCCGCTGCTGCTGACCGCCAGAGAGACGGGCAGGCCAAGCATCGCGCTTGTCGGCCAGTTGCAGCTGGGCCAGCAGATAGGCCCCCTTCTCGATGGCGGCCTCCTTGCTCATGCCAAGCACCTTGACCGGCGCTTCGATGAGATTCTCCATCACGGTGAGATGTGGCCAGAGATTGTACTGCTGGAACACCATCCCCACCTTGCGACGCAGCAGTTGGGACTGGCGGTTGAATTCGGCAGCAGAGAGGGAGTTCGGGAAAGAAAATTCACTTTCGCCAATCCGCAGAACACCCGCATCCGGGGTATCCAGCAGGTTCATCATCCGTAGCAGAGAACTCTTACCAGCACCGCTCGGGCCCAGCAACACCAAGGTTTCACCGGGCGATGTCCGAAAGCTGACCTGTTGCAGAACCGGCACCTTGTGCCAGGACTTCTCGACACCTATTAATTCAATACCCATACAGCCCAATTGAATAAGTTTTCAAAATTTCGTCCTGATTCTATCCCTTATAAAGGTTGATGCAAGCCATTTTTGAATCAATATGCAGAACAAGCGCCGCTTCCTTGCAAAAAACGGCATATGAATGCAAAATAGCCACGCTGTTCGTATCTGCCGCCTGGCTCTGAAACAGGCCGCCACACCTCCTCATTCGTGAGACCAAGATGAAACATAACGACAAGCAAGAAAAACTGGCCAAGGCCTTTAAAGCCTTGCTGAAAGAAGAGCGCTTTGGCTCCCAGGCAGAAATCGTCACTGCCCTGCAAGAACTGGGCTTCGAAAACATCAACCAGTCCAAGGTATCGCGCATGCTGAGCCGCTTCGGCGCCGTTCGCACCCGCAATGCCAAGATGGAGATGGTCTACTGCCTGCCGGTGGAGCTGGGTGTGCCCACCACCTCCAGCCCGCTCAAGAATCTGGTACTGGACGTCGATCACAACGGCGCACTGGTGGTGATCCACACCAGCCCGGGCGCAGCCCAGCTGATCGCCCGCCTGCTCGATTCCCTCGGCAAGGCAGAGGGGATCCTCGGCACCATCGCCGGTGATGACACCATCTTCATCACCCCGACCAGCGACACCGATATCGAAGAGCTCTACCTCTCCGCCCTCGAGCTGTTCGAACAGACCCCGTAATGGCCGCTACCGCATCATAGCGGTCACGCCAGAACGAAAAATCCCGGCCAAGGCCGGGATTTTTGTTTTCTGAGTCTTCGTCAGGCGGGCTTATTTGCCCTGCGCCATCAGAAAACCTTCAGATGGGGCGAAGAAGGCCGCACCGGTCACTGCCTTGGTGAAGCGCAGCAGGTGATCAAAGTGGCTGCCCTCGCCTTTGTACATGCTGGCCAGCATGGCGTTGAAGTGCTGCGGTGTGCGGCAGCAGGAGATGAAGTAGAGTCCCTGCTCGGTCATGGTGCCCCAGGGCATGCTCTGGCGCAGGATCTCCATGGACTCCCCTTTCGGGGTTTTGAGGTTGACCCGCTTGATGTGGGCGGTCAGCGGCTTGGCGGCAGACTCATACTCGATATTGTCGGGCTTGGTGCGACCGATAATGTCTTCCTGCTCTTTCTGCGCCAGCTTCTCCCAGTCGCTCATGGCGTGGACCCAGCGCTGGACGTGAATGTAGGAGCCACCGGCAAACTCGCCATCAGCCAGCAGCGCCACTTCGGCACGGTGTTCATCCTGCGGGTTCTCGGTGCCATCTACGAAACCGGTCAGATCGCGGCAATCCAGATTGCGGAAACCGCGCACCTCTTCGGCCAGCTCTACCAGTCCGGCCAGCAGTGCCATCACACGGTGACCGGCGTGGTGCAGCACATCCACCCGATCGGCGCGCAGCTGAATAAAGAGATCAAACGGGGTGTTGGGCGCTTCCTGACCGTTGGCGGATTGCGCCATAAAGCTGCGGAACTGGGGCGGACGGGCGGCAGGATAGAGACCATCCCAGGCATCGGCGCCAACGGCAACCAGACCGCTGAAACCGGCATCGGGGAAATCGGCAGCCACCGCTTGCCACAGGGCGGGCAGTTTGGCCAGACGGCCGACCAGTTCGGCGGCATCGCCGGTACGATTGAACATCAGATAGAGGGCGTGCAGATTCGGCTCTGCGCAGATCCCGGCTTGGGCTTTCATATATCTCTCCCCTGAGTAGGCGTTAGCGTTACGGGCTATTTGCGTTGCGCGATTATAAACCAGAGTGGATCCAGTTCTTTGATTTCACGACGATATCACGCGTTCAGGGCAAAGGGTCAAACAACACCAGCCCATGGGGGGAAACCTTGATCCGTGCCCGCATCCCATCAAGAGGCTCGCCAATGCTCGCCTCCAGCTGCAGATCGCCACACTCGAACAGCACCCGGCAGTGGTGGCCGAGGAACTGCTGCTCCACCACCTTGAGCTCCCCATCTGCGGCGCTCTTCAGCAACAACTGCTGGGGTCTGAGCATCAGCTGCAACTGCTCACCCACCGCGCGGCCATGAGGCTCGCTGCCACAAATGACCCCGAGCGCCGTCTGCACGCAGTGGCTGTCCACCACCTCGGCGGCCAGATAGTTGACCCCGCCGAGAAACTCCGCCACGAAGCGGTTTTGCGGACGGCGATAGAGCTGCTCCGGCTGGCCCACTTGCTCGATGTGACCGGCGCGAAACAGCGCAAGCCGATCGGCGAAGGCAAACGCCTCTTCCTTGCTGTGGCTGACGAAGATGGCGCCAATCCCTTGCTGCTTGAGCAGGGCGCGGATCTCGAGGATCAGCTTCATCCGCACCTGGGTGTCGATGTTGGAGAAGGGTTCATCCAGCAGCATCAGCCGCGGCTTGCACACCAGCGCCCTGGCGATGGCTACCCGCTGCTGCTGACCACCGGAGAGCTGGTGCGGATAACGATCCCCCAGCCCCTGCAGATTGACCAGCGCCAGCGCCTCGTCCACCTGCTGCTGGCGGGCGCGGCGATCGAGTTTGGTCAGGCCAAAGCCAACATTGTCAGCCACCGTCAGGTGGGGAAAGAGGGCGTAATCCTGAAAGATCATGCCGATGTTGCGCGCCTCGGGCGGCACGCTGGCACCCGGCCCGTCGAGCTGGGTATCACCGAGGCGAATCGAGCCCTCTGCCAACGGTAGCAAGCCGGCGATAGCCTTGAGCAGCGTGGTTTTGCCGCAGCCACTGGCCCCCAGCAGGCAGACGATCTCGTTGTCTGCCACCGTCAGGGAGAGCTGCTCCAGCACATTGCGGCCGTTGTAACGGCAGCTGACATTTTCAACCTGCAAACAGGACAAGGCTGACTTCCTCTCGTTTCTGGCGGCGCGCTGCCTTTCGGTTCAGCACACCGCATGCAATTTCATTGACCGACGCGGCGACTCAGTGGCCCGGACTGTCCAGACTGCGGTTGACCCAGATCAGCGGCAACAGTCCCACCAGCACGATAACGATGGCCCCCAGCGCACCGCGCTCCAGCATCTCGTCCGAGACGAACTGGTAGACGTGGGTCGCCAGGGTATCGAAGTTGAACGGCCGCAGCAGCAGGGCGGCGGGCAGCTCCTTCATGGATTCGATAAACACCAGCATGGCACCGGCAAACAGACCGCGGCGCACCAGCGGCAGATGGACCCGACGCAGCATAGCGCCATCCCCTTGCCCCAGAGAGCGGGCAGCCATGTCGAGGCTGGGGGAGATCTTGCCCATGCTGCTATCCACCGAGCCGATGGCAATGGCCACGAAGCGTACCAGATAACCGAACACGATGGCGGTGATGGTGCCGGTCAGCAGCAAGCCCGGGCCCTGACGCCCGAGCCACTCGGCCAGATCGTTGATGGCAAAGTCGAGGGCGGTGAGCGGCACCAGCACACCGATGGCAAGCACGGTACCCGGCATGGCGTAGCCCATGGCGGCGATGCGCAGGGGCAACAAACTCTTTATCCCGCCATCGAGGCGACGGCAGAAGCCGAGCAGCAGGGCGATGCCCATCGCCAGCAGAGCGGTCAGCGCCGAGATAGCCAAGCTGTTGCCGGCAAAGCGGACAAACTCCGGCGTCCACGACAATTCGAAGTAGCGCACCCCGTAATCGAGCAGGATGACAAACGGCAGGCCGAAACCGGCCAGCACCAGCCCCCAGCACCAAAATGCGGCCAGAGCGCGACTCATCCCCTTGAGCGGATAGCGCAGCGGCTGCTCATGGCCCATGGACTTCTGGAACACCTGCTGCCGACTGCGCGAGCGGCGCTCCAGCGCGATCAGCAGCACCACAGCCAGCAGCATCAGGCAGGAGAGTTTGGCCGCGGTGGCCAGACTGCCATAGCCAAGCCAGGTGTCGTAGACCGCCGTGGTCAGGGTGTTGATGGCAAAGAAGTGGACGGTGGCGAAATCGGCCAGCGTCTCCATCGCCACCAACGATACCGCCACCATGATGGCGGGGCGCGCCAGCGGCAGACTGAGACGACGAAAGCTCTGCCACGGGGTACAGCCGAGCAGGCGGCTGGAGTGGATCAGGCTGACTGACTGCTCGAGAAAAGAGGCGCGGGTTAGCAGATAGACATAGGGGAACAGCACCAGCGCCAGCACCCAGGAGGCGCCACCAAGGGAGCGAATGGCAGGAAACCAGTAATCGGCCGGACTGTTCCAGCCAAAGAGCGCTCGCAACCCGGCTTGTAGCGGGCCCGAGTAATCGAGCAAGTCGGTATAGACGTAGGCGACGATATAGGAGGGCATGGCCATTGGCAGCATCAAGGCCCACTGCAGGGCACGCCGTCCCGGTACCTGACACATGGCCACCAGCCAAGCGGTAGGCACGCCAAACAGCAGGCTTAGCAATACTACGCCGACCACCAGCCCCAGAGTATTGGCCAGATAGTCGAGCAGCACGGTATCGGCGAGGTGGCGAAACAGCTCCCCCTCAGCCGAGAAGCCAGAGAAAAGCAGGGCTATAACCGGTAAACCCAGCAGCAGGGCGATAGCCCAGCTGCCGGTCATCCATCCAAAATTTTTCATGAGACCACAGATGTTGATGGGGCCGTTGGCCCCATCTGATTACAAGTCGAACTTCACTTCATCCAGCAACTGCAAGGCGTCCTTGCGGTGCTTGGCGTAATCGCTGACCGGTAGTGGGTCAGACTTGAAACTGCCCCAGGACTTGACCATGGCGGAAGGCTCGACTCCGGCCTTGACCGGATATTCGGCGTTCACGTCCGCATACATGTGCTGGGCGGTGTCACCAGCCAGAAACTCCATCAGCTTCTGGGCCTCGGCCTTGTTCTTGGCATACTTGGTCATGGCCACGCCGCTCACGTTGACGTGGGCACCGCGGTCAGCCTGGTTCGGGAAGTTGATATAGACCGCATCCGCCCAGGACTTCTGCGACGGATCTTTCAACATGGCGCCCAGATAGTAGCTGTTGCCGAGCGACACGTCACAGATACCATCCTTGATCGCCTTGACCTGATCCCGGTCGTTGCCCTGCGGCTTGCGCGCCAGGTTGGCCTTGACCCCTTCCAGCCAGGTTTTGGTCTCGGCCATGCCGTGATGGGCAATCATGGAGGAGACCAGCGCCACATTGTACTCATGCTTGCCGCTGCGGGTGCAGATTTTCCCTTTGAATTCCGGTTTGGCCAGATCTTCGTAGCTGATGGTATCGAGCTTGCCGAGGCGCTCCTTGCTGGAGTAGATGGCGCGAACCCGGGTGGTCAGGGCGAACCAGCGATTCTCCGGATCACGATAGATGGCGGGGATGTTCTCCTGCAGGATCTTGCTGTCCACCGGCTGCACCAGCCCCTTGTCCACCAGATCGGTCAGACGGCTGATATCGACGGTCAGCATCAGGTCGGCCGGAGAGAGTTTGCCTTCCCGCTCCAGACGCTCGTTCAACCCCTCTTTGGCGAACACCACGTTCACCTTGATGCCAGATTCCTTCTCGAACTGCTGGATGATGGGCTTGATCAGCTCATCCTGCCGGTTGGAGTAGACATTCACTTCCCCGGCCGCCAATGCCGACTGAGCTGCCAACGCAGAGAAAGCCAGTGCCAACATCTTCATTTTCATCATCCATTCCTTGATTAGCTATACAGAGTGATAACGATTTCCGTTTGCATTCTGCATACATCTTATAAGCGGATCAAGAAAGCTCGCCGTCGCCACATCACATATTTAATCGCCCATAAATGAAAAGGGCCGGATGGAATCCCATTCGACCTCTTCTGAGCAAAACGTTATGTTGATCAGGCTTCAATAAGCGCTCACGACATCGGGATTCCCCGAGATCGGGAGGTCAACAGATCTGTACGTCACGGATGCGGTTCATCACAGCGCCTCGTCGTCACTCTCGCCGGTGCGGATGCGCACCGCTTGCAGCAAGTCGTAGACAAAAATCTTGCCGTCGCCGATCTTGCCGGTATAGGCCGCCTTGCAGATCGCCTCGATCACCCCTTCCACGTTATCATCAGCGGTGGCAATCTCCAGCTTCACCTTGGGCAGGAAGTCGACCTGATACTCGGCTCCCCGGTATAATTCGGTGTGTCCCTTCTGGCGGCCAAATCCCTTGACCTCGGACACGGTCAGCCCTTCCACCCCCAGGTTGGCAATAGCCTCGCGGACATCGTCCAACTTGAACGGTTTGATAATCGCACTAATCAGCTTCATCTGGTTGCTCCCAATCCATGGTGTGTCATGAATCGGGTTTCAATTCTTATGCCAAGTATTTTTATTGTTTTATTTCATATAGATAGAGTTTAATGTCGGCGCCATTCGCCAGGCACATCCCCATAACTGGCCAGCACGCCCCATAATGAGGCACCATGCTGCAGCGGTCAGCGGGTATGCACCAAACAAGAGCAAAACAGCATGTTAGTTATCTCCAACAGCGTCACGATTCCCTGGCATGAGCTGCAATTTCAGACCATGCGGGCACAAGGCAACGGTGGACAGCACGTCAACAAGACCGACTCCGCCGTCTGGTTGCGCTTCGATTACCGCAACTCTCCCAGCCTGACGCCCCTCTACAAGGAGGGTCTCGACAAGCTGAGCGATAGCCGGGTACACGATGGCTTTATCCTGATCCGGGTCGAGAGCCATCGCAGCCAGGACATGAACCGCAAGGAGGCGATGAGCCGTCTGATGGAGTTGCTGAAGAAAGCAGCCTGGCGCCCCAAGGCTCGTCATGCCACCAAGCCGACCCGCAGCTCCCAGCGCAAACGGGTCGATGCCAAGAAACGCAAGGGGGATATCAAGTCCGCCCGCGGCAAACCGGTTCTGGACTGAGCCAGCCCCCAAAGGATGTTAGCCGATGAGATACAGTTTTTGCGACAGCGCCCGCGGCCCGCTGCTGGTCGCCATCGATCAGGATGGCCTGCGCCACGTGGAGTTCATGCACGGGGAGCGTCCCGTCATGCCGCAAACTGACTGGCAACGGGATGACAAGGCGCTAGCGCCCTATCTTGCCCAGTTCAACGCCTATTTCGCCGGGAAATTGCAGCAGTTCGATCTGCCCATGGCAGCGAAGGGCACCCCGTTTCAACAATCGGTGTGGAACGCTTTGTGCGATATCCCCTATGGCGAGACCGTGAGCTATCTCGAGATTGCCCAGGCTATCGGCAATCCCAAGGCAGTGCGGGCGGTGGGTGCTGCCAACGGCCGCAATCCGCTGAGCATCATAGTACCCTGCCATCGAGTGATCGGACGCAGCGGCGAGCTGACCGGCTATGCTGGCGGCATTCCCATCAAGCGCTGGTTGCTGGCTCTGGAACAGGCAGACACGGCATTCGAGCTGGCCCCATGACACGATGACCGCCCCGGAGAGGGGCGGGATAATATCGTAATCAGAATGAAAAGGCTTTCTGCCAGTGGCCACGCTTTTGCTGACAAGATGAACAGAAAATGAAGAATCGCCTCAGAACTACTTCAGATTGAGCTTGGCATGATGGCTCCATACTTGAATGGCACGGCTCATTCGCTGATTCAAGTAGCACCCATGTGACGCTTCCAATCTGTCTTTTCCCCGCGCCTCCTCTGAGGCGCTTTTTTTGTGCCAACACAACAGGCTACCACCCAGGTTGAGTGGCCTGAGCGCCACAAAATCTGCACCAGCCCAAAAACCAAGAGGCGAAGGATCATCCTTCGCCTCTGACGTAACAGCTGGTTACTCGCTCTGGGGCAGGAACTGCAGTTCAGGCGCCGAGGAGGTCAGCACATCGGCGCAATAATCCCAGGTCGAGATGCGATAGTGCTGCAGATCTTCATCCAGATGCAGGCCGTCCGACTCCTGATGGAACCAGCTGGCAAAACGGGATGGGGTGATGAGCTGGATCTGCTCTTCGATGGCGTGACTATCCTTCCCCTCGGCCAGATCGCAATCTTCGATAACACGCAGGGCGTAGATATGGCGAAAATATACCCGGCAGAGGATTTGCGGGGGCAGATCGATGCTGCGCGCCCGCCCCAGCATGATGGTCAGAGAGTCGCTCCAGAGATCCTGATGCAGCTCGGCAACCACCAGCCCGGGTGGGAGCTGGCGGGACGGAGCCCAAGGGACGGCAACCTGCCGAATGGCATTTTTCTGTTCCATATTCACCTCACGACGACTCGCTCCCTGTCTTGAGTCTATCTGAACCACATAGTCCCGGCGAAGGCAATCGATGGACAATAAAAACGGCAATAAAAAAGCCGACGTATCAAACGTCGGCGAATAAAAAGTGCTTACAACAGAGGATTCACATATTCAGACCCGTGGGTCGAAAGATTGGTTCCCTCTTTTTGTAATTAATTTTCGGCGCGTTTAAACATCAGGGTATTGGCGTCCGACTCTTCCGGCACGAAGTAGTAGCCCTCGGCGTTGAAACCGGTCAGCTGCTCCACCTCGGTCAGACGGTGCTTGATGATGTGGCGAGCCATCATGCCGCGCGCCTTCTTGGCGTAAAAGCTGATGATCTTGAACTGGCCGTTCTTCTCATCCTTGAACACCGGTGTGACAATCCGCCCTTTCAGGCTCTTGGGTCGTACCGACTTGAAATACTCGTCGGAGGCCAGATTGATCAACACCTCATCCCCCTGGGCTGCCAGCGCGTCGTTGAGGTGGTGAGTGATCACCTCGCCCCAGAACTGGTAGAGATCCTTGCCGCGATCGTTGTCGAGCTTGGTCCCCATCTCCAGCCGGTAGGGCATCATCAGATCGAGTGGGCGCAGCACGCCGTAGAGGCCGGAGAGCATCCGCAGGTGCGCCTGAGCGAAGTCAAAATCGGCCTCGCTGAAATCCTCTACCGCCAAACCGGTGTAGACATCCCCCTTGAAAGCCAGCAGCGCCTGACGGGCGTTGGCGAGGGTGAAATCTGGCTGCCACTCGGCAAAACGGGCGGCATTTAGACCGGCCAGCTTGTCGCTGATCTTCATCAGAGTGGCGATCTGGTCAGGGCTCAGTTGGCGGGCCCGGCTAATCAGTTCGGCGGAGTGATCCAGCAGCTCGGGTTGGGTGAAACAGGGTGTCACCAGCGGTGACTCGTAATCCAGCGTCTTGGCCGGGGAAACCACAATCAGCATAACGTTCCTTTATGGCGAGGGGCCGAACGGCAGAGCGGCCCCATGATTCATTCATCCAGCGTCACATTGTCCAGCGTGCCGGTGCCGAGCCGCTCGCGACCGGAGAGCTTGATCAGCAGTCGCAGGTCGTTGGCCGAGTCGGCGTGGGCGAGTGCCTCACTGTAGCCAATCTGGCCGGCGCAGAACAGGCTGAAGAGCGCCTGATCGAAGGTCTGCATACCCAGCTCGGTCGATTTGGTCATCACCTCCTTGAGGCGATGCATCTCTCCCTTGCGGATAATGTCGGTGATGAGCGGGGTATTGAGCAGGATCTCGAACGCAGCGCAGCGCCGCTTGCCATCCATACTCGGCACCAGCTGCTGAGCGACGATGGCCTTGAGGTTGAAAGAGAGATCGAACAGGAACTGGCGGTGTTTGTCTTGCGGTACCAGATGGAGGATGCGATCCAGCGCCTGGTTGGCATTGTTGGCATGCAAAGTGGCGAGACAAAGATGGCCCGTCTCGGCGAACTGCAGGGCAAACTCCATGGTCTCCTGACTGCGGATCTCACCGATCAGGATCACGTCCGGTGCCTGACGCAGCGAACTTTTCAGCGCCACATCGAACGACTCGGTGTCGATCCCCACCTCTCGCTGGGTCACCAGACTGCGACCATGCTGATGGACGAACTCCACCGGATCTTCCACCGTCAGAATATGACCATCGGCATGCTGGTTGCGATAGCCGATCATCGCCGCCTGGGTGGTCGATTTGCCCGCCCCGGTGGCGCCGACAAACAGCACCAGCCCCCGCTTGGCCATCGCCACCTCTTGCAGGATCTTGGGTAGCTGCAAATCTTCAAAGGTGGGAATGCGGGTCTCGATACGCCGCACCACCATGCCGGGCAGCTCCTGCTGCCAGAAGGCGCTGACCCGAAAACGGCCAAGCGCCTCGCGATAGATCGCGTAGTTGGCCTCCTTGGTGCGGATATAGCGCTCGAAGTGATCGCTGCTGAGGGTATCCCTGACCAGCGTCAGTGCCCCCCTCTTGTCGAGCGCCTCACCCCCCAGCGACACCAGATGGCCATTTACCTTGAGGGTGGGCGGCGAGCCCACCGTCACAAACAGATCCGATCCCTTTCGCTCGACCAGCTCGCTCAGCAGATCATCCAGATTCATCATCTATCCCTCCCTGGGTGCGAGTCTCTTAAATGCTGTTGGGATCCACGGCCTTGGCCTTGGCATCAAGGGATGCCACCACGCCACGACTAACCAGCTGCTTGAGGCTCTGATCCATGGTCTGCATGCCGTGGGTCATCCCGGTCTGGATCACCGAGTAGAGCTGGGCAATCTTGTCCTCGCGGATCAGGTTACGCACCGCCGGAATGCCCATCATGATCTCGTGAGCCGCCACCCGACCGCCACCGATACGCTTGAGCAGGGTCTGGGAGATAACCGCCCGCAGGGATTCGGAGAGCATGGAGCGCACCATGTCCTTCTCCGCGCCGGGGAAGACGTCGATGATACGGTCGATGGTCTTGGCCGCCGACGAGGTGTGCAGGGTGCCAAACACCAGGTGGCCGGTTTCGGCGGCAGTCATGGCCAGACGAATGGTCTCAAGGTCGCGCATTTCGCCCACCAGAATGATGTCCGGGTCTTCCCGCAGTGCCGAGCGCAGGGCGTTGCTGAAGCTCTTGGTATCCCGGTGCACTTCCCGCTGGTTCACCAGACAGCGCTTGTTCTCGTGGACGAATTCGATGGGGTCCTCGATGGTGAGGATGTGGTGATGGAAGTTCTCGTTGATGTAGTTGACCATGGCCGCCAGGGTGGTCGACTTACCGGAACCGGTCGGGCCGGTCACCAGTACCAGACCCCGCGGGAACTCGGCGATCTTGCGGAAGATCTCCGGCGCATCGAGATCCTCGAGGCTCAGCACAGTGCTGGGGATGGTACGAAATACCGCGCCCGAGCCGCGCGCCTGCTGGAAGGCGTTGACCCGGAAACGGGCCAGATTGGGCACCTCGAACGAGAAGTCGACCTCGAAGTTCTCTTCCAGCTCCTTGCGCTGATAGTCGTTCATGATGTCGTAAATGAGGCCATGCACTTCCCGGTGTTCCAGGGCGGGCAAATTGATCTTGCGAACCTCACCATCAACCCTGATCATCGGGGGAACCCCGGCCGAGAGGTGTAGATCCGAGGCTTTATGCTTTACACTGAAAGCCAATAACTCTGTGATATCCATAGACTTGTCATTCTCCCATCACAAGATCACTAACGAAATATGAACCAGATTGCCCAGCACCTGTTTCAGGTAAAGGAACGTATTACCCAGGCCGCCGAACGGGCGAGCCGCAACCTGCAGCAGATCCGCCTGCTGGCCGTGAGCAAGACCAAGCCGGTCGAGGCCATCATGGCTGCCCATGCTGCAGGTCAGCGCTGCTTTGGCGAATCCTACGCACAGGAAGCAGCGGCCAAGATCGATACCCTGCGCCAGCAGCCGGAATATAGCGACATAGAGTGGCACTTTATCGGCCCTTTGCAATCGAACAAATCCAAACTGGTCGCCGAACGGTTTGACTGGGTGCAGAGCGTGGATCGGGACAAGCTGATCGACCGCCTCAACAACCAGCGCCCAACTACAATGGCACCGCTAAATGTTTGTCTGCAAATCAATATTAGCGGAGAGAGCAGTAAATCCGGAACGTCGGAACAAGAGATTTTCCGCCTTGCCGAGCAGGTCTCTCAAAGTGAGCGACTGGTGCTGCGGGGGCTGATGGCAATTCCCGAACACACCAGTGACGAGAGCGTACTGGCCGCCCAAATGACCCGTATGCAGACTCTGTTCACCGAGCTTGCGCGACAATACCCCACGGTGGATACCCTCTCGATGGGCATGACCGAGGATCTTGAACTGGCTATAGCCCACGGCAGCACCATGGTGCGGGTCGGCACCGCCATCTTCGGCGCCCGTGACTACTCATAGGCAAGGCCAGCGGATAACCCATACGTCCGCCTCTTGCCCGACTTCATCAACAGGAGCGTTTGATGGAACACCGAATTCTGGCGTCAGGTGGTGCAGGCAGCGCCAACCCCGCCGCGACCCCATGTGCAACAGGAGCATCTGATGCAGCATAGAACGCTGGCCTTTATCGGCGCGGGCAACATGAGCCGCAGCATCATCGCCGGACTGGTCAAGGCGGGTTATCCCGCCGGGCAGATCACTGCTGCCAACCCCAGTCTGCCCAAGCTGGAGACGCTGGCGAGCGAACATGGCATTCGCATCACCCAGAGTAATGCCGAGGCGGCCCGAGGCGCCGAGGTGATCGTGCTGGCGGTCAAACCGCAGCTGATGGCCGGCATGTTGGCAGCACTGGTTGAAGAGCTGGGATCCCTTGAGGGCAAGCTGCTCATCTCCATCGCGGCTGGCATCAAGGTGGCGCGCCTTGGCGAGATGGCCGGTGGCCACGACCGCATCATCCGCACCATGCCCAATACCCCTGCCCTGCTGGGTCTGGGCATGACCGGTCTCTACGCGCCCGAACATATTGCCGCCGCGGATCGCGAGTTTGCCGAGCAGATGATGCAGGCGGTTGGCAAGACCCTCTGGGTGGAGCAGGAGTCCGGTATCAACGGCATCATCGCCGCAGCGGGCAGTGCCCCAGCCTACTTCTTCCTCTTTATGCAGGCGATCGCCGAAGAGGCAGAGGCAATGGGCTTCTCGCCCGAGCAGGCTCGCCTGCTGGTGCAGCAGACCGCGCTGGGCGCAGCCGCCATGGTGGAGCAAAACCCGGAGCTGGCGCTGCAGACCCTGCGTGAGCAGGTGACCAGCAAGGGCGGCACCACAGCCGAAGCCATCAAGACATTCCAGCAACAGGGGCTGATGCCGCTGACTGCACAAGCCATGCAGGCGGCCGTTGCTCGCGCCACCGAAATGGAAACCCTCTTCTAACAGGAGCCCAGATGAACACTGCTTACTTTCTGATTAACACCGTTTTCGATCTCTACCTGATGGTGATCCTGCTGCGCGTCTGGCTGCAGTGGGCCCGCGCCGACTTCTACAACCCGATGAGCCAGATGGTGGTCAAGCTGACCAATCCGCTGGTGATCCCGCTGCGCCGCGTTATCCCGGGCTTTGGTGGCATCGATCTCGCTTCCGTGGTGCTGGCGCTGGCCATCGCCTTCGCCAAGCTGGCCCTGCTCAAGAGCATGAACGTACTGCTGGCGGACTGGCTCAGCATCAGCCTGTTTGCCGCGCTGACCGTGCTGAAGAAAGCGGGCTCGATGATCTTCTGGGTACTGCTGATCCGCGCCATCCTGAGCTGGGTCAGCCAGGGCCGCAACCCCATCGAATACGTGATGCATCAGCTGACCGAGCCGTTCCTCGCCCCTATCCGCCGCGTACTGCCGGCACTGGGCGGACTGGATCTCTCGGTGCTGGTCGCCTTTATCGGCCTGCAAGCCATCAACTACCTGCTGGGTGACCTGTTTGGCCAGCTGTGGTGGATGATTTGATGCCAGCCGTCCTGCAACAAGGGGATGAACTGGTACTGCATCTGGTGATCCAGCCCAAGGCGAGTCGGGATCAGATCATCGGATTGCATGGCGAAGAGCTAAAAGTGGCCATCACGGCGCCGCCGGTTGATGGCCAGGCCAACAGCCATCTGATCAAGTTTCTGGCCAAGCAGTTCAAGGTAGCCAAGGGACAGATCACCATAGTGCGGGGCGAGCTGGGGCGACACAAAACCGTCGCCATCGACAGCCCCAAACAGTTGCCGCAAGAAGTGAGTGCACTGCTGAATGACACGCAAGGCTGAATGAATCGGCCTGCGCCAACCGTAGATATGAGAGGGATGACAGATGAAAACAGCCTGGATGAGTGGCCTGCTGGCACTGCTGATGACCCTGCCGCTCAAGGCAGAACAGATTAAGGAGCTGGGGCCCTGGCTGGTGCACTACAACGCCTTCAACTCCAGCTTCCTCACCCCCGAGGTCGCCAAAGCGTATGGACTGGAGCGCAGCCGCTACAACGCCATCATCAATATCGCGGTACAGGACAAGCAGAAAGTGGCGCAAGCCGTGGGGATCACCGGTGAGGCCAAGAACCTGACCGGTACCATCCGCACCCTGAACTTTCAGGAGGTAAAAGAGGGGGATGCCATCTACTATCTGGCGACCCTCCCCTACCGCAACGAAGATACCTATCAGTTCACCCTGAAGATCATGGGCGGTGGGCAGCAACAGAACCTCAGCTTCCAGCAGACCTTCTACGTAGACTGAGCAGCAACAAGAAGCCCCGACCAAGGCCGGGGCTTCATTTTATCCATATGACAAGGGCGCCATCAGGGCGCCCTTGTTACATCTATTCCGTACCGCAGCGGTTACAGGGCGAGGAACAGACCGGCCAGACAGGCGCTCATCAGGTTCGCCAGCACGCCGGAGAGAATGGCGCGCATGCCGTAACGGGCGATGAAGGATTTGCGCTCCGGCACCATGGAGCCCAGACCACCGATCAGGATCGCCATGGAGGAGATGTTGGCAAAGCCGCACAGGGCGAAGGTCACGATGGCCTTGCTCGACTCGCTCAGGGTCTGATCCTGCACCAGACCGATAAAGGCGACGAACTCGTTGACCACGATCTTGGTACCGATCAGGGCGCCAGCGGCTTGCGCCTGATCCCAGGGTACCCCGATCAGCCAGGAGACGGGGGCAAACAGCCAGCCCAGAATGATCTGGAAGCTCAGATCCAGCCCTACCAGACCGCCAGCCCAGCCGAGCAGGCCATTGAGCATGGCGATCACGCCAACGAAGGCCAGCAAGGTGGCACCGACCGCCACCGCGATATTGAGGCCAGACATGGCGCCATCGGCCGCCGCTTCGATCACGTTGGTAGCGCGGGGGATCTCCACATCCTGATGGTGATCGACCTCTTCAGCTCCCGGCGGCACCAGGATTTTGGCCATCGCCAGACCGGCAGGGGCCGACATGAAGGCTGCCGCGATCAGGTATTTCAGTTCAACCCCGAGGCTGGCATAGCCCACCAGGGTGCCACCGGCGACGGAGGCGAGACCACAGCTCATCACAGCGAAGAACTGGGAGTCGGACATCTTGGAAAGGTAGGGTTTGACCACCAGCGGCGCCTCCACCATGCCAACGAAGATGTTGGCAGTCGCGGAGAGGCTCTCGGCACGGCCGGTGCCCAGCAATTTCTGCAAGCCACCACCCAGCAGGGCGATCACCCGAGGCATGATGCCGATGTGGTAGAGGATGGCGATCACCGCGGAGAAGAAGATGATGACCGGCAACACGTTGAAGGCAAAGATGAAGCCCAGCTTGAACTTGGCCAGATCGCCGAATAGGAAGGCGATCCCCTCCTGACCGTAACCAATCACGCTGCTTACGCTCTCGCTGACCCCGTTCAGCACATGCTGACCGGCAGGCAGCCAGAGCACCAGACCGGCAAACATGATTTGCAGGCAGAGGGCAAGGCCAACTGTTCGCAACGGGATACGACGACGATTATCAGAGCAGATGACGGCAAGCGCCAGGATACTCAGGATGCCGAGCAGGGCAATCATAGGGACTCCATCAGGTGGGGCAAAAGATGGGCGCGGATTCTGCGCCTCTCCCCCCGTCACTGCAAGTCCGCTTGGTTACAACCCTGTTAGAAAAAACGTTTGCACGATATCGGTTGCGCCAACTGGCTGATTTGGTTCGGTTTTAGTATCAGGAGAAATCGAGAGTTTTTATATGGAAACAATCATTCCTCACTGCCGGACAATTTACCCCCGAGCCAGGGGACCAGTCGCTGCTCCCAATAGGGTTCGGGGCCAAAGCGGGCCTTGAGGAAATCGATGAAGAGACGGATCTTGGGATCCAGATGTTCGCGCCTGGCATAAACGGCGTGTACCGCCATCTGCTGGTTCGGTCGCCATCCTGGCAACACCGGGATTAGCTTGCCGCTCTGTAACTCCTTGTCCAGCAAGTAGTTGGCGATATAGGCGATGCCGAGCCCGGCCAGTGCCGCATCCCGCACCGCCTCCGCCATATCCACCCGATAGTTGCCCGCCACCTGCACCGTCTGGCGCTCCTTGCCCTGGCGAAACGACCACTGGTGATAGCGCCGCTCCCGACTCTGGTAAGTGATGCAGTTGTGCTGGGCCAGATCCTTGGGATGGAGCGGCGTACCGTGGCTCAGCAGGTAATCCGGCGAAGCCGCCACCACGAAGCCAATGTCGGCCAGCCGCTGTCCCACCAGCCCTTCCGGCTTGTCCTCATAGGTGGTGAGCCAGAGATCCAGCCCCTCATCCACCAGATTGGTTCTGTGGTCGAACAGCGAGACCTCCAGCTCCAGCTCGGGATAGCGATCCTGAAACGCCTTGAGATGAGGAATGACGTGCAGACGACCAAAAGATTGGCCCACCCCGAGATGGAGCACGCCACTCACCTTGCCACGCCGCTCGGCGATCATGGAGTCAGCCTCCTGCGCCACCGCCACGAGCGCATGGCAGTGACGGGCATACTCCTGACCCAGCTCGGTCAGGACGAAGCGGCGGGTGGTGCGCTGCACCAGCTGGGCGCCAAGGGTGGTCTCCAGCAGCGCCAGCTGCTTGCTGATATGGGATTTGGAGACCCCGAGACGACGGGCGGCGGCAGAGATCCCCTGCTCGCGCACCAGCGCATCGAAGATCACCATTTGAGGAAGACGTTGCAGCACAGGATAACCGGATTGAGTGGCGGTAGCCCATTATTCCAGAGCCGCCCGCCAAGGGGTAGGGTCAGAGCCCCAGCGCCCGGGTGATCTGCAGTTTGAGGGGGTCGTCAGCCGGATTCTGGTTGGCGCCGTAGCTGGCGATCAGCTTGCCATCGCGCCCCACCAGATACTTGTGGAAGTTCCAGTTCGGCTCATCCCCATCAGCGGCCGCCGCCAGCCCCTTGAACAGTGGCACAGCATCGGAGCCCCGCACCGCTACCCGATTGAACATCGGGAAGGTGACGCCATAGTCGCGGCGACACACCTCGGCGGTCTTGGTCTCGTTGCCCGCCTCCTGCCAGAAGTCGTTGGAGGGGAAACCTAGAATAATCAATCCCTTATCCTTGTAGCTCTGGTAGAGCTGCTCCAGATCGCGGAACTGGCCGCTGTAGCCGCAATAGGAGGCGGTATTGACCACCAGCACCACCTTGCCCTCGGTCAGCTGACAGAGATTGTGGCGCTGAGAGTTGTTTAGCTCCCGCATCTCCACATTGAAATAATCGGGGCACGCCGCAGAGGCCGCACCGGCCCCCAATAACAGCAACAGAGTGAACCATTTCATCGCCAAGACTCCTTTTGTTTTGTCCATCATACGCGGTTACCAGAGCCGCAGTTCACTCTCAATGCAATGGAATGCCGGTCAGCCAGCCGTGGCCCCAGAACACCAGCAGCGCGGTGGCAGCCAGGCCCGCCCCGACGCTGATGCCGGTGCCCGTCCAGTTGGCCGCCGGACGGGGATATCGCTGCCAGTCCCGCACCGAAATCCAGACCATGCTCACCAGCGCCCAGAGCCCGATGCCGCCAAACAACACCAGAGAGCGCGCCTCGCTGTTGACCAGCAGATGAGCCACCGCCCAGAGCAGGGTACCGAGCAGTTGGGGATGCACCAGCCAGCGCCGCAGATGGTTGGGCCCCTGGCCGGAGAAGAAGAGGATCAGCGCAAAGGGCATCATCACCGTCATGGTCATCGGCCCCCACTCCGGCAGGAAATAGAGCGGCAGCGAGCTGGCCGAGCGCCAACCGGCGATGATGCAGGCGATGGCGACAAACAACAACAGGGAGAAGAGCCCCTTGTAGCGATTCTCCCCCAGCCGCTCGCGCAGCCGCGCCCGATGGGCCACCGCAAAACAGGGGTAGAGATGGATCAGGGTAAACAGCGCAACCCCCAGGGTCAGCAGGAACATGAGTCTCTCCTTGTACTTGGTACGACCACTATGCCGTAAAGGGAGATTTGCGCCTATCAAAACCGTGCTGACCCATGGAGTCAAAAGTGTGGCAAGACAAAGGAGCAGAAAGAAAAGAGCCGATCACGATGGATCGGCAAATAAGTGCCAGGGCAGTCAGACATCTCGCGGGATGGGAGATGCCCCAAACGGGGATATTGAGTGGCCGATGGGGCGCATCGGCCGAACCGGATCAGCCCTTGAGCTGATAGAGCGCCGCTACGTTGCGCGCAGTGAGTTGAATGTTGGTGCTGGCGCTCTCCAGCGCCTCCGGCAGAGACATGGCGCGGTTGACTACGGCGAATACCGCGTCCAGCCCGTGATCGTGTACCACACCGCAATCGTCGGTCAGGCAACCGGAGATACCGATCACCGGCTTGCCGAACTGCTTGGCGCAGCGTGCGACACCGATTGGCGTCTTGCCATGGATGGTCTGGCTGTCGATGCGCCCTTCGCCGGTGATGACCAGATCCGCATCGGCCACTTCATCGGCCAGTTTCAGGGCTTCGATGACGATCTGGATTCCGGGCTTGAGCTCGGCACCAAGCAGACCGACCAGCGCGGCACCCATGCCACCGGCGGCACCCGCCCCCGGAATATCCTTCACCTGCTTGCCAAGGGCCTGCTCAATGCAATCGGCATAACGGGAGAGGTTAGCATCGAGCTGTGCCACCATCTCGGGGGTCGCCCCCTTTTGCGGGCCAAACACCGCAGAGGCGCCTTTCGGGCCACAGAGCGGGTTGTTCACATCACACGCCACCTCGATAACCAGCTCATCCAGACGTGGATCCAGACTGCTCAGATCGATGGTCGCGAGCTCACTGAGACCTGCGCCACCCAGAGCAATAGGCGCACCATCCGCTTTGAGCAACTTGCCGCCGAGCGCCTGGATCATGCCGGCACCGCCGTCATTGGTGGCGCTGCCACCGATACCGAGGATGAGGTGCTTCACCCCCATCTCCAGCGCAGCCAGGATCAGCTCGCCGGTGCCGAAGCTGGAGGTGAGCAGCGGATTGCGCTGCTCGGGAGCGACCAGATGGATGCCGGAAGCGGCGGCCATCTCGATGACGGCACGCTCGCCATCACCCAGCAGACCGACAAAACCCTGTACCTTGTTGCCAAGGGGCGCGGTCACTTCGACCGGCAGGATGCGGCCACCGGTGGCATCAACCAGCGATTGCACCGTACCTTCACCGCCATCGGCCATCGGCAATTTGACGTAAGTGGCGTTCGGCAGCACCTGCTTGAAACCGGCCTCGATGGCATCAGCCACCGACATGGCGCTCAGACTCTCCTTGAATGAATCGGGGGCAATAACAATTTTCATATCAATTCCTTAGGCGAGGCCAAACACGCCAAACATCAGGGTGGAGACAGTGGCAATGGTCAGACCGACTGCGGTTTCGTATGGGATAAGTTTCAGGCGCTCACCCACCCCCATGTGGACGCTGCCACCGGTGGCATGGAAGAAGGAGCCGTGGGGCATGTGGTCAAACACGGTGGCACCGGCATGGATCATGGCCGCTCCGGCCAGACTGCTGATGCCAAGTTCAATCAGGGTGGAGCTGAATACGTTGGAGGCCACCACGGTACCGGCGGTGGTCGAGGCGGTTGCCAGCGACATCAGGGCACCGGAGATGGGCGCCAGCAGGTAAGAAGGCAGACCGGAGGCGGTCAGGCCGCTGATCAGCACATCTTTCAGGCCGGAGTTGGCGATGATGCCCGCCAGGGTACCGGTACCCAGCAGCATGATGGCAACCGGCGCCATGCGGGCGAGGCCGGAGACCGCAAACTGGTTCACCTTGCTGAATTTACCCATCATCAGGGCACCAACCAGACCACCGAGGGGCAGTGCAATCAGCGGATCCACCACGATACCGGCGACCGGCCGCAGAGCCAGCAGCAGGATGGCGACCAGCGGCGCGCTGATGGCGGCGGCAAAGCCCGGCAACTTGGCACCGGCAAAGCTCACCACTTCATCAGCAGCAACCTTGCTGCCCTTGTTGTTAAGACGCTTGGCCAACCAGTAGGCCATCACCAGACCGAACAGACCCGGGATGATGCCCGCCGCCATCACCGAAGTGAGGGGCAGATGGAAGGCGTCAGCCGCGGCAATGGCGTTGGGATTGGGGGACATGACGTTACCCGCCTTGCCGCCGCCGATCATCGCCAGCAGGATGGCCGCCTTGGAGAGGTCGGCACGGCGGGCGATAGCCAGCGCAATGGGGGCGACCGTGATGACGGCCACATCCACGAATACGCCGACCGCAGTCAGGATCAGGGTTGCCAGCGCCAGCGCCAGCAGGGCGCGGGTTTCACCCAGCTTCTTGACGATGGTCTCGGCGATAGTGGTGGCAGCACCCGATTCGATCAGCACGCCCGCCAGTACACCGGCCGCCAGGATCCGCATCACAGCTGTGGTGATCCCCTGGGCGCCGCCGATCATCAGGGCGACGGTCTGGGTCAGATCGGCACCGCCAATCAGGCCACCAGCAAGAGCACCCACGATCATGCCGTAAGCGGGCGGCACCTTCTTCAAAATGAGGATGATGGCGATGGAGAGCGCCGCGATGGCGCCAAGGGCTGTAACCGGGATCATGACGGACACCTTCAATGGGAGTGAATGGCCGCCATTATGGAGATCTGCAATCAGAATACTTTGGCTTAAAAACCAAAAATTGCGTCATGTAAAAGTGGTTTTTTGTCCAACTTCACAATCACAAGTCGAGATTAAGGCCGAGATAGAGCAAAAATTTGTCGTCTAACTTGTTGAAATTCAACCCAGTTATCTGCTCTATTCGCCCCAGCCGATAGCGCAGGGTATTGGGGTGAATGAACAGGGCTTCGGCACAGCGATGCAGATCACAATCCTGCAAGAAATAGTGGCGCAGGGTCTTCTGCAGCGCCCCCTTGCCATCTTCCCGGGCCAGTTTCTGTAGCGGTGTGCGCAGCTGATCCGCCTGCCAGGAGTCCGCCAGACTGCCCAGCAGCACCGGCAAACGGTAGTCCTCAAAGAAGTAGACCTGTTTGCGCGGCGCCTGCCGCATGCCACGGCGCAGGGTATCTCGCGCCGTCTGGTAAGAGCGCGCCAGCCCGTCTATCCCGGCGAAGTAATCGCCCACCGCGATATGCACCTTGAAGTGGGGAATGCGCGCCAGCAGTTGCTTGATCCGGCTGCGCTCCTGCGCCGATTGCCAGACGCCATCACTCAATTGTGCCGGTTTGAGCACCACTATCTCGTCGAGCCCGTTGATGGCGACCAGATTGTCCCGCTCCGGATTCTCCAGCTGATGGACCAGCTCGCGCAGACGAGCCGGATCGGCCTCCTCCAGCGCAAGCACGGCCACCACCCTGGGCTGGGCCAACTCCAGCCCGAGAAAACGGGCCGCCTGCTGCAGCTGATCGTCCCGCCCTTCACCACGGATGAGCTGCAGCACCAGCTCCTCCTTGTGGCGCTTGTCCCACTGCAGCTGCTCGGTGAGCGCCGCCTGCTCCAGGATCAGCTCGGCGGTCATTCGCACCAGCTCAGCGTAAGCACGCACTTCCTCCGGATCGCCGGAGATGCCGATCACCCCGATCAGCTCCCCCTGATAGGAGATGGGCAAATTGATGCCTGGTCGCACCCCTTTGAGCTGCAGGGCTGTCGCTTCGCTAATCTCCACCACCCGGTTTTCAGTGAGCGCCAGCACGGCCCCTTCGTGACGCTGATGGATCCGCTCCGGATTGCCGGACGCAATGATGAGGCCGTGTTCGTCCATCACGTTGACCGAAAAGGAGAGGATCTTCATCGCCCGCGCGACGATCTGGCGGGCAAGGTTATCGTTTAGCTGCATAACATCTCCGGACAAGGGGCTGATCTGGCTACGTCACCACGAGGCGATTCAGGGCACATGGGCGCAAAGATGCCACATCATCAAGACAAGCGAGAGGGGGATCGCTAGAATAGGCCACTTTACCCGATGTGTGCCCCGCCATGGAGCAGGAATTGCGTGCTTGCACCCGCCTGCCCGTGCTGGCCCATCCCTCCGATCTGGACTGTGCTATGGATTATGAATTTCGCCGCGACCCGTTTGGTGGCTATCGCGCCCGGTTCTCCATGGGCCATGAAGCCATCGGTCAGTGGCTGATCGACGAGGTTGGCAAGGATGAGGAGAAGCTCGACGAGCTCTTCTCCATCATTGATCAGCTCTCCAACCGCACCCGAGTCGAATACCGGCTCAACGGCGGTGACTACTCCCTGCTGCTGACCCATGAAGAGGCGGAGGTGAAAGCCAACGCCCTCAATATCGAGCTGGGTGAGGATCTTGACGATCTCGCCTACTACGATGATGAACAGCTGGCCATGTGCGGGCTGGAAGATTTTGCCCAGGTGCTCACCTCCTGGCGCGCCTTTATCCGTAACGAGGATATGGGCTGATTGACCCAATGTCGGATTACTATGTCGGGCAAACGTGCCCTTTTGCCTAACTCAACAGGATTGACTATGTCTATTTACGATTTTGATGACGAACTGCCGGAAGACGAAGAACAGGAATCCACCAAGAAAGCGGCTGCACCTGCCAAGAAGAAAGGCAAGCAGGTGATGAACACTCAGGTCAACCTGAGCCCGCGCGATGCCAGCCGTCTGAACGGCATGCACGTTGAAGCGATCGCCACGCTGGACGACGTCAGCCTGCCGAAGAACGTCATCTTCAAGGCTGGCCTGATCGCCCTGGGCGAACTGGAAGCCGGCAAGCGCGCCGATATCATCGCCCGCGTGATTGCCGAATCAGGCCGCTAAGCGTCCCTGAAGGCAAATAGAAAGCCGGAGCCACTGCTCCGGCTTTTTGTTTTCCGGCCGTGCACTCTCAACGGCAATCGCTCCCCTTTCCGGCTCGGGAGATCAGTTGGTCATAGCGGCCATCGGCACGGGCGGCAGCCAGGGCATGATTGAAGCGCTCAAGCAGGTTGGCGGCCTCCGGGTACTGCCGTGAAATGATCAGGTAAAAGGTGTCGCTCTGACGAAAGTGGGGCAATGCCTGCAGATGGCAGGGGTCGCCAAACAGCTGAAGGCTGGCATCCCGGGTCACCGTCTCGTTCATCGGCAGCAGATCGATCCGTTTGCGATCCAGCAGTTGCAGACACTGTGCCAGGGTCTTGGGGCGCTGCAGATCCAGCCCGAAACGCTTGATCACCCCGTCGGCATGGCTGGTGCTCCACCCCAGCGGAATACAGACACGCAACCCTTGCCAGCGACCAGCCTGAATGGCCTCGCTCCCCCGATAGGTGAACCAGGAGAGGCGATCTATGTGAATGGGAGCACTGTAGTGGAAGAGCTTGGCCCGCTCGGCAGTCCAGGCGTAGGGGAAGGTGGCCGCGACCAACCCATTGCGGATCAACTGATAGCCGCGGGGCCAAGGCAGGTAGTCGACCTGGAGCTCTCGATACCCGGCCTCTTGCAGCAGGGCCGTCACCAGCCGGGTGCTCTCGCCGCCTTCAGGCAGGGCCTTGCCGGTATAGGGGGTAAACTCACCGGTCACCAGCAGCAAGGGTGCGGCCTGCAGCCAGACACACCAACAACACAACAACCACAGACAGTGCTTCATCAGGTGCTCTCCCTTTACCCTGTTGATGAGTATAGAGAAGGGATCCGACCACCTCCTGCGCGGTTGTCCTGCTGACGCCCACTTGTTAAGGTTGCCGCCTGCCTCGATCAAGGAGATCCAATGCTACCCCTTCCCGACTCATTTATCTGGGGCGCGCTGGCGCTGGCCGTGCTGCTTGCCCTCTTCCACCCGCGTCTTCCCGCCTTGGCCCTGCTGGGACTCTCCCTGCTGCTGGCACTGTGGCTTGACCGAATGACGCTACCCGCCCTGCTGGTCTCGGTCGCAGGATTACTGCTGGCGTGGCGTACGCCAACCCTCCCCGCCCGCTGGGCGATGGCGGCCAGAGTGGTGCTGATCCTCTGGGCGATTGCGCTGACCCTGCACCTCATCCCCGGCTTCAACAATCTCAAGGTGCTGGATCAGGCGCTGGCAGGCCCCGCCAGCGTGCCGTTCAACATGTATCTGAACCTCGACAAACCGCTGCTGCTCTTTGGCTTGCTGCTGGCCTGCCCGATGCTGCTGGGCAAGGGGGGCACCATCCGCTGGCGCCCTTTGGCCCTGTTGCTGCTGCCGCTGGGTGCCCTGCTGGTCATCGCCTGGCTGTTGGGGGCACTGAAACCGGAAGTGGGTCTGCCCCACTGGTGGTGGCTGTTTGCACTCAACAACCTGCTATTCACCTGCGTGGCGGAAGAGGCGCTGTTTCGCGGCGCGATCCAGCAGGCGCTGACCGAGCGTTACCGCCCCTGGATTGGCATCGTCGTGGCTGCGCTACTGTTCGGAGCCATCCACTTGCCCGGTGGCCCACTGCTGGCGCTGTTTGCGACCCTGGCAGGCTGCTGCTACGGCCTGGCATTCCAGCTCAGCGGGCGACTCTCCGTGGCCATCCTGATCCACTTCGCCTTCAACTTCGCCCATCTGGCGCTCTTCACCTACCCGCTGGCCCAGCACTAGCTCCTGAAGGCGCCTGACACGAGCGCCTTCCCTCGCTCTTCCCTCTCTCTTTAAGCGTGTTAAGCGTGCTGCCTCGCTCGCTTTACACCTCCAAAAAGCTCCAAACAAAACCAATTCATTTACTTGTAACCAAAATGTAAACAAACTGACCTCTGCATTCGCCATAACAGTCACTTTCCATTGCCCTGCAACCAAAAGGATCCTGTGATGCAGAAAACCCTCAGTTATGCCGCCCTGCTGCTGGTCAGCCAGTTCCCGCAACTGGCTCTGGCCGATACCGATGTCTATCTCACCAACAACAGTCCTGAACCGCTTCAGATCGACATCCGCCAAAGCGGCAGCGGCCAGTTGCAACCCGGCAGTCAGTGGAGCCAGCACCGTACCGAACTGGGCCCATGGGAGAGTGCCATGGTGCTCAGCTTCAATCGCTATGAGGGGGTCAAGGCGGGCAAGAGCTATCTGTTCGAAACCCGTGTGACCACAGCGGGTGGCGACGTCTATCGGCTCAACCAGCTGATGGAGGGAACCTGGTGGAACACCACCTTGCAGCACGGTGGCGAAACGCCAACCGGCGCATCCGGCTGGCAAAACAATCGGGCGATCCATCGCGTTGCAGGGCCACAAGAGCTGGCCTTTGCCGCCAAGTTCACCGGCCGCTACGACGATCTGCACTATATGATCACGCCCCCCCAAAAACAGGAGCAACCGGAACCGGCAGAAAACAGGCTCAAGGTGGCCAGCTACAACGTCTGGGCACTGCCGGTCATCGCCTCCAGCATCGGCGAGCGGTTGACCTTGCTGCCTGATTATCTCAAGGGTTATGACGCCCTGCTGCTGCAAGAGGTATTCGATGGCCGCCGCGAGGGCTTTTTGCAGGCGCTGGCGAAAGAGTACCCCTACCAGACCAAGGTACTCGACAAGCCCGGGGTCAACATTCATGACGGCGGCGTGGTGATCGTCAGCCGCTATCCCATAGTGCGGGAGGCCCAGCTGGTCTATCCCCAATGCACCGGCACCGACTGCTTCGCCGACAAGGGGGTGATGTACGCCGAGGTGATCAAGGGGGGCAAGGCGTGGCACCTGTTCGCCACCCACACCGCCAGCTTCGACACCGACGAGGCCCGCAAGCTGCGCCAGATCCAGTTCGGTCAGATCCGCTCTCTGGCAGCCAGCCTCAAGATCCCTGCCACGGACACCGTCATCTACGGCGGCGACTTCAACGTCAACAAACGCAAGTTTGCCGATGACTACGCCAACATGCTGGCCAATCTGAATGCCTATGAACCCGCCTATGGCGGCTATACCGAAGCCACCTTCGATCCCAGGATCAACCCCTATGCCGGTGGCCCACTCTCCGGTGGCGCCAACGTCGAGTATCTGGACTATCTGGTAGTGAGTCGGGAGTACGGCAACGCCAGCCACAACCTCAACACGGTCTGGATCCCGCGCAGCAGCGATGGCAGCCTCTGGCCCGCCAGCAACCTCTCAGACCACTTCCCGGTCAAGGGAGAGATCAGCCGATGACTCGCCGTTACGGGATACTGGCGCTGGCGATCCTGACCCTTTTGCTGGTGAATCTGGGCTGGCAGGAAGAGCAGTCCCCGATATCGCCAGAACGGTCGACGACGCCCTCTCCGGCCGATATGCAGTTGCCAGCAGAACCGGGGAGCCCGCCTCCCCACATGCCAAACGCTGAGGGGATGGATGGCAAAAGCAAAGAAGTGCCCAGCAGCTGGCAGGCGATGCCGGATGAACTGATCAACCAGCTTGCCAGCGAGATCAGCGACAGCGAGTTGCCGCTGGCGCAGCGTGTAAGCAATCTGGAAGCAACAGAGGCCGGATGGCTGAGCGAGGGTGAGAGCCTGATCCGGCTACAGGGACGCTATGCCCTGGCGCTGGATCAGTTGGCGCAGGAGAGCGAGCAGTTGCCGCTGGCCGAGCGGCTGGACACCCTCACCCATTTGCAGGATCGGTGGGCGGCGGATCATCCGGATCTGGCGATGGATCTGTTCAACCCGGATGCCCGCCTGCAGCAAGCCCGTCAGCTGTGGGGAGATGAGGAGCTGGCCACCCTGGCCCGTCACTTCCTGCCCGCAGAGCAAGCCGAAGCCACGCTGGCGTTTGCCGGAGCGCGCCAGCAGCAGCAGGATCAACGCAGCCGCTACCAGCGAGAGCTGGCCGAGCTGGAGCAGCAACTGGCGGCCAGCCAACAGCAGATGGATCCTGCGCAGTGGCAACAACACAAGGAGGAGGTGTTGAGCCAGTGGCGTCGTGACTTCTTCGCGCGGGAGCAAGGCAAACCCTGAGGTCAGCGCTTGCCCTTGAACTGCTTGACGCTGCGTTTGGCCTGAGTGCGGCGATTGGCCTGCTTGTCACGAGGGGGGCGCTTGCCCTCCCCGCTGGCAGGCTGGTCGGTAACCGGGAATCCCGCCAGATCGCCCAACGGCAGCTCGCGGCCGGTCAGGGTGCGGATAGCTTGCAGCATGTCACTCTCGCCATGGCAGACCAGCGAGATGGCCAGCCCCTCGCGGCCAGCCCGGGCGGTACGACCGATGCGGTGTACATAGACGGGGGCGCTGGCGGGCAGATCCAGATTGATCACCACCGGCAGCGCCTCCACATGGATGCCACGCGCCATCAGGTCGGTGGCCACCAGCACCCGAATTTTGCCCTCTTTGAAATCGCTGAGCGCCTGCTCGCGCACCGCCTGTTCTTTTTCGCCATGGAGGGCAGCCACAGCGATGCCTGCCTTGGCCAGCTTTCTGGCCACACCGTCGGCATCATCCCGCGCACTGATAAAGACCAGCACCTGCGGCCACGCCTGTTCCTTGAGCAAGCTGATAAGCGCCGGGACCTTGCTGCTCTTGTTGACCAGATAGAGTCGCTCTTCGATCTCGTTCACCACGCTGTTGAGGGGGTTGGCCTCGATGCGGGTTGGCTCACGCAGCAGGCCGTTAGCCAGCGCCTCTAGCTCGGCAGGCAAGGTGGCGGAGAAGAGCAGGGTCTGGCGATCCGCCGGAATAAAGCCGAGCAGCGCCTTGATGTCGGGAGCAAAGCCCATCTCCAGCAAGCGATCCGCTTCATCCAGCACCAGCAGTTGCAAACCATCCAGCCCCAGCAACTGTTGGGTCAGCAGATCCCGCAACCGCCCCGGCGTGGCGACCAGCAGCTGTGGCCCCTGCGCCAGTTCGGCCTGTTGCCGCTCCTGCGCAACGCCCCCACACAACGTCACGATGCGCAGCCCCAGCGCCTCGGCGCCCTCTTTTAGCGCGGCAGAGACCTGAATCGCCAGCTCGCGGGTCGGCACAAGCACCAGACCCAGCACCTGACTGGAGGAAGGATCCAGCCGTTGCAGCAGCGGCAAGCCAAACGCCAGCGTCTTGCCGCTGCCGGTCTGGGCCAGCGCCAGCAGATCCTGCCCCGCCAGCGCCGCCGGAATCGCCAGCTGCTGGATGCAGGTCGGCGTCTGCAAGGTGGCGGGCAAAGAAGCAAGCAAGTCGGGATGAAGGGCAAGTTCGCTAAAGGTCATGGCGCTACGTCAACAAAGAAGTGGGAGGCGAAGTCTAGTGAGCGGGGGCCGAGAAGTAAAACCCTATCCATGATGGTTTGGCCGAGGGGCGCTGACGACGGGCTGACTACACTTTAGCTGACCCATCACCAAGAGAGACCCGCCATGACCAGACACATCCCCCTTCTGCTGCTCGTGGTCACCCTGCTCGGCAGCGCGACTCTCGGCCTGTCGCAGACTCCGGAAAACGACGCCACCCCCGAGCCGCCGAAACCGGTGCGCATCCTCAATGCCCACCTTGGCGAGCTGCCGGGGCTGATCAATGCCGACAAGACAGGTCCCTTTGTCGATCTGGTACATGCCATCGATGATCTCTACCCCGATGTGACCATCAAGATCACCATCTATCCCATTGCCCGCGCCATGGCGGGGGTAATCGCCGGCAAGGCTGACCTGGGGCTGCCCGCCATCCGCAACCTCAAAGATGCCGAGATATTGCCCTATAGCTTCAGCACTCGTAGTTTCGGCAAGGTGACCCATGTGATTTACAGCAATACCGCCAATCCGGTCACTACTGATATGGCCTATGGCATAGTGCCCAGCAAACGGGATCTGCTGATCGAGGCGGTTCCCGACTATATGCCCTTCCCGGTGCAGCGCTCGATGAGTATCGAGCAGTCACTGCGCAAGCTCTCACGCGGCCGTATCGACGCCTTTATCTGGGCGCAAGAGGAGGCCGACCTGATGCTGAAGCATCTGGGGCTGACCAATGTTCGCCGGGAATTCTTCGGTGATTTCGAAGATGTCTTCATCATCCAGAAAGGGGCTGCAGGTGATGAGATGGACGAATTTCTCCGCAACGCCATCGACCAACTGGCAGCAAGCGGCAAACTGGCCGAGATCTACAATAAGATCCACCGTCCCTATGTGGAGTGGCAACCATCTCCTCCCGCCAAGACGGAGCCAGCGTCCACCCAACCCGCAACGCACTGAGCAGCCCATTTCCCCATAAAAAATCCCGCCGAAGCGGGATTTTTTATGGCTTGCAGCCTTACAGCACGGCCAGCGCAGCGGCGTAGTTCGGCTCGTCGGCCACTTCTGCGACCAGCTCACTGTGCAGCACCTTGTTATCACCATCCAGCACCACGATGGCGCGAGCGGTCAGCCCGACCAGCGGGCCGGAAGAGAAGGCAACGCCGTAATCTTCCATAAAGGCCGCACCGCGCAGGGTGGAGAGGGTCACTACCTTGTCCAGACCTTCGGCGCCGCAGAAGCGGGACTGGGCGAACGGCAGATCGGCGGAGATACACAGCACGACAGTGTTATCCAGCGCGCTGGCCTGCTCGTTGAACTTGCGCACAGAGGTCGCGCAGGTGGGAGTATCGACGCTCGGGAAGATGTTCAGGATTTTGCGCTGACCGGCAAAGCTTGCCAGGGTCACGTCGGAGAGATCCTTGGCCACCAGGGAGAAGGGCTTGGCTTGCTCACCGGCGACCGGGAAGTGACCAGCGACGGAAACCGGGTTGCCTTGCAGAGTGACTGAGTTGCTCATGTGTTATGTCCTTTATTGATGTAATAAAAATCCGGGTGATCAGTATAGGGGCGGCAGGACCAGACAAACACCCTCGAAGACAAGGGATATAAAGGGGTTGACCTTGGACTTAACACCAAGGTTTAGACTCCCCCTCAATAATCAGGGATCTCGCAGGGGCGGGATCCATCAAGAGGGACTCATCATGAGCAAATCCTGCTGCAATCATCAGCACGCCGCCCCCATCAAGGCCGTCAGCAAGGCGGCACCCGGCCAGAGTGAACATCACCACGATAGCCACTGCTGCGACAACACCACGCCCGTCAGTTGCTGTTCAACCCAGACGCCTCATGAGCACACATCCCGTGACGGCAATGAATCCCCCGGGGATGAAGAGCCTCCCCGAGGAAGCTGTCACGCTCAAGCGTGCTGCAGCGCCCCCTTATCGCCAGCTCACGATCATAAGCATGAGCATGAGCATGAGCATGAGCACGATATGCCCCCTGCCGACCCGCTGGTTGCGCCGGTGCAAGGCAACAGCCGCCACAGCTGGCAGGTGTTGGGGATGGATTGCCCCAGCTGCGCCCGCAAGATCGAGACCGCCGTCAGCCGGGTGAGCGGCGTACAACAGGCGCGCGTATTGTTTGCCACCGAGAAGCTGGTGGTGGATCTGGCCCCCGGCCTCTCACCCGATCCCGTCACCGCCGCCGTGCTGGCCGCCGGTTTCCAGCTCAAGGGGGAAAGTGCTGACAAGCAGGCAGCTGGCCGCAAGCAAGCTTCACAACCGCCCCTGCAAGGCAATCTATTCGGTAACTTTTTGGGCAAATATTGGCAGCCCCTGTCACTAGCCGGCCTGATGCTGGTCGCCGCCCTGCTGCCGAAAGAGCTCGGTCAGCCACTCTTTACCCTGGCGACCCTCTGGGGTCTGTGGCCCATCTCCCGCAAGGCGTGGGCGCTGACCAAAAGCGGCTCCCCCTTCGCCATCGAGACCCTGATGACGGTGGCCGCCGTGGGGGCCCTGTTCCTCGGCGAAACCGCGGAAGCGGCCATGGTGCTGCTGCTCTTTATGCTGGGTGAACATCTGGAGGCCTACGCCGCCGGACGCGCCCGGGCTGGAGTGACCGCGCTGATGGCGCTGGTGCCTGACAAGGCGCTGCGCATCCGTACCACTGTCGAGGGCGAGGTGCGCGAAGAGGTCGGCGCCGATGAGCTGCGTCCCGGCGACATTATCGAAATCGCCCCGGGTGCCCGTCTACCTGCCGACGCCCGCCTGCTCGATGAGCTCGGGGCGTTTGACGAGAGCGCCCTGACCGGTGAATCCATTCCGGTGGAACGTCGCCAGGGGGACAAGGTGCCGGCCGGTAGTCTGGCTGCCGATCGGGTGCTGCACCTTGAGGTGGTGTCCGAACCCGGCAACAACGCCATCGACCGCATTCTGCACCTCATCGAGGAAGCGGAGAGCCAGCGCGCCCCCATCGAGCGCTTTATCGACCGCTTCAGCCGCTGGTATACCCCGGCCATGATGCTGGTCGCCCTGCTGGTGGTGCTGGTGCCGCCCCTTGCCTTCGGCCAGAGCTGGGACGAGTGGATCTATCGCGGGCTGGCGCTGCTGCTGATCGGCTGCCCCTGCGCGCTGGTCATCTCCACCCCGGCAGCGGTTACTTCGGCGCTGGCCGCCGCCACCCGTCAGGGGGCCCTGATCAAGGGTGGTGCCGCACTGGAGCGACTGGCCCATATCGACACTGTCGCCTTTGACAAGACAGGCACTCTGACCCTGGGCAAGCCGCAACTGACCAAACTGGTGAGCCTCAATGGCCAACCGGAGGCCGAGTTGCTGGCACTGGCGGCTGCCATCGAGCAGGGCTCCCACCACCCGCTGGCCCGCGCCGTGGTGGCCGCTGCCAACGAGCAGGGGCTAGTTCAGGTAGAAGCCCGCGACTTGCGCGCCCTGCCGGGCATGGGCGTTGAGGGACGCATCAACGGTGAACTGTGGCAACTGCTGGCACCGAGCCGGGTGGCGGCCCTGAATATGGAACAGCAAACCCGGATTGGTTCGCTGGAGCGGCAGGGCAAGACGGTGGTCGTGCTCTGCCAGAGCAGCGGCGACCAGGCGCTGCCGGTCGCCCTGCTAGCGCTGCGGGATCAGATCCGGCCGGAAGCGGCTGCTGCGCTGCAAGAGCTCAACCGACTCGGGCTCAACAGCATCATGTTGACCGGGGATAACCCCCGCACCGCCGAGGCGATCGCCACCGAGCTGGGCATGGGCTGGCGTGCCGGCCTGCTGCCGGAGGGCAAGGTCGATGAGATCGCCAAGCTCGGTCTGACGCAAAAGGTCGCAATGATCGGCGATGGCATCAACGATGCCCCCGCCATGAAGCGGGCCAGTATCGGCATCGCCATGGGGGGCGGCACCGACGTGGCGCTGGAGACTGCCGATGCGGCGCTGACCCACAACCAGCTCGGCGGCATAGCTGCGATGATCCGGTTGTCGCGGGCGGCACTGGCCAATATTCACCAGAATATTGCGCTGGCGCTGGGGCTGAAGGCCATCTTTCTGGTCACTAGCCTGCTCGGCATCACCGGCCTGTGGATTGCGGTGCTGGCCGATACCGGCGCCACCGCGCTGGTGACCGCCAACGCCCTGCGGCTGCTGCGCAAGCGCTAAGCCAGCCAATGGCATCCCAGCCAAAAGCCGTCCCCCAACCGGGACGGCTTTTCTTTTTCCTCTCATTTCTCTCACGGCACCCCGTAAAAGAAAAAGCGCGCCTGCCGGTCGGCAGTCGCGCTTTGCTTACTCTCTCGGAGTTATCCCACCCTTGGCAAGGTGGAATTCAACCCGGGGACGCCGAGCCATCCCCCGGACTCAATGGGTTGCTTACTTGGCACTGCACTCCTGAATGACGGCAGTACCTGCCTTGACGCCAGCCGGGTCAACCTTCACCAACACACTCCACAGCCCTTGCGGCAATGTGATGCTGTTGTTGGCACTACCGGCCTCGGAGAAGGCGAACGGGTAGCCCGTCTCCGCCTTCAGCGCGCCGCCGCCGTTGAGCAGGTACTCCTTGCTCCAGTCCTCGTTGGCGACCTTGAACTCGGTGCTGCCTGTGTAGTTGAAGGCTGCCTGATAGATGGCGAGATCGCCGTCCATCCCCTTGTAGCTCAACTGGTACTGGGGCTGAGCGGCCCAGCCGGAGAGCTCACCCTTGACGAACAGGTTGTAGCCGAGCGGATTGCCCGCCACCGTGTCCAGTACCTTGCAACTCTGCACCGGCTCGGTGAAGCTGACGCTCAGGGTGGGCTTGTCCTTGTTCATGGCGGTAAACACGAACTTGTAGCTGCCCGCCTTGGCCAGATCGAGCCCGATGTTGCCGGTATCCCCACCCTTGCAAAGGGTCAGCGGAGTGCCGACCACCAGCTTGTCACCGGCGTTGCAGCTGCCATAGTTGACCGGCCCCCAGCTGGCATCTGCAATCTTCACCTCGGTTGAGCCCAGCTTGTCAGCCTGTACTTCCGTGGTGAATTCATACATGAAGTTGCTACTGAAGGTCATCTGGTTGGTCTCACCCCATTCACCGAGGAACCCCTTCAGATAAACGGCGGTGTTGCCAAACGGTGGCAGGGTGCTCAAGTCGGTCTTCTTGCTGACCGGCAGGCCCGCGCCCTGTGCACCAGACTGCGGCTTGACGAACACGGCGGCAGACCAGGCCCCCAGCGTCAGCTGGCCGTTGTCATAGGCGGCGCCGCTGGCGATGCTGTCGACTGCGCGATGCTTGCTGCTAAGCACCATACCGCTCAGATCGATGGGCTGATCGTTGCCATCACGGAAGTCGCCGATGCTCTGGCTCTGGTTGCTGGCGTTGATCATCACCACCAGACCATCGATGGCCGGATCCAGATCCGCCCCGGCACTGACGCCATCATCCACCGTCATGACGATAAGGCCGGGCACCTGATCCGGGCCGGTATTGCGGAAGTCGACCCGCTTGATCACCTCGGCGCCGCTGCCCAGACGCAGCAGGCGGGAGGAGTTGCGCAGCTCCGCCAGCTCCTGATAGAAGCTCACCATCTGCGCCATCTCGGCCGAGCCCGGCTTGGCATGCTTGCCGAGCACCTGCTCAATCAGTGGATAGTTGTCGCCATCCTTGTCCTTGCGCGGCAACCCCTTGTCGAAGTTGTTGTCGCCCAGGGTGTAGTCGACCTTGTTGTACCAGTCGCCCGAGTCATAACTGTCCCGCTCCATGGATTTGGAACGCAGCAGCTCGACACCGGCGTGGGTGAAGGGAATGCCCTGACCCAGCATGGCGGTCGCCAGCGATACTCCCTGCATCCGTACCAGATCGGCTCCGGCAGGTGCCTTGTAGATCAGGTTGTCGAACAGGGTCTGGTTGTCGTGCTTGTCGACATAGTTCTGCACTTCCACCGGATCCTGGGCATAACCGGCAGGCTGACCGTTGTAGTCAATCTCGGCGCCTTTCTTCGGCATGCCATCCTTGTCGGTCAGCACGAACTCCTTGAGGTTGCCCGCCATGCCGAGCCGCACCAGATCGGACTGGTGCAAGGCCGTCGCCAGATCCACCTTGCTCATTTCGTTAGGATCGACAAAGGCACCGTTGCCAAAGCCCTGGGTCTTGCGAATGGTATCGCCACCGTCGAACGGACTGCCGCCGCGCACCGCATCGCGCAAGCGGTCGGAGAAGGAGCCGATACCGGTACCACCCAGATGCTTCTGGGTAGCCTGCACGAAGCGCTTGTCATCCTGCACTTCGCCGAAGTTCCACCCCTCGCCGTAGAAGTACATCTCGGGATTGACCTTCTTCACCGCGGCCAGCGCCTGCACCATCTGATCTTTCGGATGGTGGCCCATCAGGTCGAAGCGGAAGGCGTCGATCTTGTAGTCGCGCGCCCAGGTGACCAGGGAGTCATCCATCAGCTTGGCAAACATGGCGTGTTCCGGCGCCGTGTTGGAGCAGCAGGTGGAGTTCTCCACCGAGCCGGTCTCCGGATTGAGGCGCTGATAGTACCAGGGCACTATCTTGTCGAGCACCGATTTGGGGCCGAGCCCGGATTCGTTGGTGTGGTTGTAGACCACGTCCATCACCACGTTCATACCGATGTTCTGCTTGATGGCCTTGACCATCTCGCGGAACTCCAGAATACGTTTGGTGCCCTCGGCGTTGGTAGCGTAGGAGCCTTCCGGCGTGGTGTAGTGGTAGGGATCATAACCCCAGTTGAAGGAGTCGACGCCGCGCAGATAGCCGTACAGCTCCTGCACCACAGGGTTCTCCTTGCTGTCGCTGGCTTGCAGCTCACCGAGCACGGCTTCAATGGTCTCGCCACCACCACAGTGGCTGGCAAACCGGGAGTTCTTGACCTCGGGATTGACCTCGCACAGCTTGCTGAAGTCATCGCCGATGTTGGCCACCTTGGCCGGATCCTCGTTGACGGTGGCGATGTCGAACACCGGCAGCAGGTGCAGGTGGCTGACGCCGCTCTTGGCCAGGGATTTCAGGTGGGTGACGGGCACGCTGTCGCTGTCGGTCAGCCCGAGGAACTTGCCACGGTGCTCCACCGGGGTGGAATCATCGTTGCCGGTCAGATCGCGGACATGGGCTTCATAGATGGTGATGTCGGCGGGATTCTGCTGGCTGTGGGGCGCCTTGAGGCTGTCCCACCCTTCCGGTTTCAGGGCCGGATCGTCGAGATCCACCACCTGACTGAACTCGGAGTTCATCGCGAGGCTAAGCGAATAGGGGTCGGTCACCTCGTAGTGCTCGACCTTGCGGCTCAGCGGATGGTAGACCTCCATGTCGTAGCGGTAGAACTGGCCGATCAGCTCGCTGCCCCCTTCGTAACTCCAGCTACCGCTGGCGCTATCGAAGGTCATGGCCACCTCGCCACTCTTCTGGTGGCTAGCGTTGTAGAGGGCCAACTTGACCGACTTGGCGGTCGGCGCCCAGAGACGGAAGGTCACCCGGTTACCCTCCACCACGGCGCCATAGCTGAGCTTGGTCGCCTCTGGGGCATAGAGCGCATCAAGGGCACCAGCACTTTGCACCAGGGTCGCCCCCTGCAGGATACCGTCGGCATCGGTGCCGATAGCCACCAGTTCACCCTTGAGCAGGGTCTTGAGGTCCTTGCCGGCGGGCAGGGCGAAGGCGGCCGCATCCTTGAGGTGCGGATATTTGGCCTGCTGCTCGGCAGTCAGGCTGGTCGCGGTCAGGCTGATATAGGGGAAATCGAACACCCCATCGGCATTGGCCTTGATGGTGCCCGAGTCGGTGTAATAAAGGCGCACGTGAGGCTTGTCCTTGCCCCCTTGCCAGATCAGGGTATTGCCATCGATCAGATGGGCACTGGCCCCCGCCACGCCGAAGGCCGCGGTAAAGGCTTCGGCACGACTGCCAAACAGATCCTTCTTGCCCGCGACGATGGCCACGGTGCGATCCGGGTGCTCACTGAAGATCACCTTCATATCGCTGCCGGTCAGGTTGGCCAGATCGCCGTTGCGAGCGATAAAGTTGATGCACCCTTCCACCTTGCTGAGCGGTACGACCCAGGCCGGACCAAAGTTGTCGGCAGTGGCAGGTGTCTTGCTCTTGTCATCCCACCCGCTGTTCAGGCCGCTATCTGCCGTTGCATTGCAGGCATCGTTATTCCAAAGATGCAGGCTGTGGCTGTCAAACGGTGTCTTGGCACTCTTGGCTGCCGCCTGGGTGTCCACCAGCGCAATGACTACCTCGTTGGGGCCAGCTTGCAGCAGCTCCTTTGGGGGATCCATTTTGGGCAGTCGAGCGACAGGTCCGTCAGAAGGTTCAGGTGTAGAAGTAGATGTGCTGTTGCCATTACAGCCAGACAAAAGCGCGAGCAGTGAGGCTGTTACCAGCGCCACTTTGGTCTTTTTCATATCCATATTTTTATAATTCCCGCTGTAGTTAGTCTCGATAGTCGAGCACCCGGTCATTGCCAGGCGGTGCCATATTAATCAGCGGCAATCGATTCAAATGTGAGCAACAGGGCAAAAAAACCATCCAGTTTCAACAAGATAACGTTTTCAGACTGAAACTTCGATCCGGCTCACAGACCTCGCGGCCATTTGGCCTCATATCTGGAAAGCGGCAGTCACGGGGTCAGAAAAGCAATGTCTGATCAAGTGGATAGACAAGGAGTAAACAATGAAACGGATTGAAGAGCAGGCAAGACGACTCGATCAGGAGTATCAGGCAATCGGTCAGCTGTTCGACCAGTTCTGCCAGCAGGCTGGCGCCCTGGCCGAGCAGTATCACTTCTTCAACTGGCCCGATTATGAAGACTCCCCCCCGCTGAGCCGCGCCTTCACTCTGCTGGGGGAGCCCCGCCAGTTGCGGCTGCGCTGTCAACCCGGTGAGCGCTCTGCCCTCAATGGTTTGATCCAGGTGGTCTCGGAGGATGGCACTATTGATGCCAGCCTCGGGTTTCGCGCCGATGGTCAGCTGCTGCTGGAGTCCGGCAAGCTGCTGGACAACCCGCCCGGACTGCTGCTCAAGTTGCTGCTCGGGGCAATCTGGCAACACAAGCCACAGGCAGATGTTGCACAACAGGAGATCTAGCAGCAGAGCCAACTGTTGACCCGTTCTGGCTATTGTGGCCGCAGCAAGCATCTACAATAGCCTGTTCCTGTCGAAGTAAGGTTCAACGGATGGGCGTCTTCGCGACGTACCGTCGGCACCTGCCACACAGCAAAAAGGCTCCAGAGGAGCCTTTTTCTTATTCCGGTTACTTTCTATTCCGGCTGCAGCGGTTCCGCCACCTTGCCCTCCAGCTTTCTGACCGGCTTTTGCAGGATCAGGTTGGCCGGATAGGTGACCAGATCGCCGTTGTCATCACGCACCCGCACATAGAAGAGGCCAATCTCGGTGATGACGCCGGTGACCGAATCATCCTTGTCGAGGATGCGGATCCGGTCGCCAATCTTGTAGGGGAAGGCGAAGAAGATGGTGATGCTGGCGGTGATGTTGGAGAGGATCGACCACTGGGCGACCATGGCGACCCCCAGTACCGCAAAGAAGGAGGACGCGAGCACCACCAGTCGGGAGAAGTCGAGCCCCCATACCCCAGCCAGCACCAGCAGGGTGGCGCAGCCGAGCAGGAAGTGGAACACATGGGCCACGTAGAGCACCCGGTTCTCGCTCACCTGCCTGCTCTGACCGAGCGCCAGCAGGCTCTTGTGAATAAGCCGCCGGATCAGGGTATGCCCCAGCAACAGCAGCAGGGTCAGGCCAATTGATTGCCACATGGGTTATGCCTCCTTACCACCAGCGCCGATGTTTGAGCCAGATAGCCAGCCCGCTGGCCAGCGCCACCAGCGAACCGCAGAAGACCCAGAAGGCGGTCGGATTCTCGGCCCCGGGGATACCGCCGAGGTTGATGCCAAACAGGCCGGTCAGGAAGCTGGCAGGTAAAAAGAGCAGCGCCATCACCGACATCTGGTAGGCGCGGCGGTTGGTCGCCTCCGCCATCAGATTGTTGATCTCGTCTGCCAGCACAGCGGTGCGCGCCACCCCGGCATCGAGGTCATCGAGCCAGCGCCGCAGCCGATCTGCGATATCGAGCAGACGCCGCCGGTCATCTTCATCCAGCCAGCTGATCTTCTCGTTGGCCAGCCGTGCCACCAGATCCCGCTGGGGGGAGAGGTAACGACGGATCATGATGAGCTGCTTGCGGATCAGCGCCAAGCGGCCATTGGCGGGCAGGTCGCGCATCAGCACCATCTCCTCCAGATCGAGGATCTTGTCGTGCAGCTCCTCGACAAACTCCCCCGCCCGATCTGTCAGGGCATCGCAGATCTCCACCAGCCAGTCGGCCGGGGTATCGGCGCCACCACCCAGTTTGAGCTGGTTGAACACATCCTGCTCGGAGAGCAGCGGACGACGACGGCTGCTGATGATGAGATCCGGGGTGATGAAGATGCGCAGCGCCACCATCTCTTCGGGCCTGTGATCCTTGTTGTGGTTGATGCCACGCAGGATCAGCAGCACCGTCTCCCCCATCCGCACCAGCTTGGGACGATTGCTCTGGCCGAGCAGCGACTCCCTGGCCGCCTCGCTGAGCAAGGGGGTCTGCAACAGCCAGCGCGCCGAATCGGGATTGCCGTAATCCAGATGCAGCCAGCCGGGATGCGCCGCCGGGACTTCGCTTCCCGCCGTCAGCGGCGCCATGCCACCCTTGCCATCCAGGGTCAGGGCATAAATCACTTCACCGGGCACCCGATCCATCTCGTCTCCTTCTCGTTTCATGTGCTGGCCCCAGCTTACACCAAAGGCGGGGCCGACTCAGCCCCGCGCCGGAAAGGGGAGGCCTGTGTTAACATGACCACTCTCGTTTTCTATCCGCTTTCACTACAGGAAACCATGCCATGCCCATCTGGGTTGATGCCGATGCCTGCCCCATTCCGGTCAAGGAGATCCTCTACCGTGCCGCCCACCGCGCCCAGGTCGTCACTACCCTGGTGGCCAATCAGGGATTGCGGGTGCCCCCCTCGCCCTTCATCAAAACCCAGCAGGTGGAGAAGGGATTCGATGTGGCAGATCATGTCATCGCCCAGCAGGTTCAGCCCGGCGATCTGGTGATCACCGGTGACATCCCCCTCGCCTCCTGGGTGATCGATGCCGGTGGCGAGGCGCTCAATCCCCGCGGCGAGATCTACACCCGCGAGACCATCAAGGCGCGGCTCGGCATGCGCAACTTTATGGAAGAGCTGCGTTCAGCCGGCGTGCAGACCGGCGGCCCGGCCCCCTTCAATGCCGCCGACAAACAGAGTTTTGCCAACGCCCTCGACAAGTGGCTGGTCAAAGGCAAGCTTGAATAAGCCTCTCCCCGGCGCAAGCTGGGGAAAATCTCTTATCCCTCTTAACGCTCTCTTAAGTCTTGCCGCCTAACCTTGTCGCTGTTGCAACATCAACCGCAAGGAGCAAGCAATGAAACTGACCCCCCTGTTGTTACTGATCCCCCTTTTGAGCGGCGCAGCCCTGGCTGATCCCCAATGCACCCAGACCGACCAAAGCAAGTGGCTGAGCGAGGCCGACGCCCAGCAGCAGATCAAGGCGATGGGCTACGACATCAAGAAGTTCAAGGTCACCAAAACCAACTGCTACGAGATCTACGGCTGGGACAAGGAGAAGCGCAAGGTCGAGATCTACTTCGACCCGACCGATCTGAAGAAAGTAAAAGAAGAGATCGACGAATAACGCAGTGACGGGCCGCTCTGGTGGCCCCTCCATGGAGTCTTGCCATGACAACCTCATCTGAAGTGAAAGTGTGGGATCCCCTCATCCGGGTGTTCCACTGGGCGACCGTCGCCCTCTGCCTGCTCAATTTCTTCGTACTGGAAGAGGGAAGCAAGCCCCACAAATATGCCGGCTACGCAGTAGGAGTCCTGCTCATCATCCGCCTGCTGTGGGGGATTGTCGGTTCCCATTACGCTCGCTTCGGCCAGTGGTGGCCGACACCGGCTCGGGTCCGCCACTACCTTCTCCAGCTGGCCCGTGGGCGCCACCCCTACTACCTCGGCCACAACCCGCTCGGAGCACTGATGATCTGGCTACTGCTACTCTCTTTGATTGGCACAGTCATCACAGGCTGGCTCACCACCTGGGATGCCTTCTGGGGTGAGGAGTGGCTGGAGGAGCTGCACGGTATCATTGCCAACACCCTGATGGCCGCTGTTGGCATCCATGCAACCGTGGTGATCCTGACTGATCGCCTAACCCACAGTGATCTGTTGCGTGCCATGGTGCTGGGTAAAAAACGGGTGCCCGTTGACATCAGGGTGGAAGATCCGCGCAGTGAATAACCGGGCGGCCCATCGGGACCCGGTTTTTTGCTGCAATAGCCCGCGACACTGGTAAGATGCGCCGCCATCTTATCTACGCCGTAATCATCATGACCGCCCAAGGGCACCTGCTCTTCTCCGTTACCTGCACCCTGATCGCCCACAAACTGCAGCTCACTCCGGCCCTGGCCGATGCCAGCTTGTGGCAAACCATCCCTGCCGCGCTGGCCAGCGCCCTGTTGCCCGACCTCGACCACCCCAAATCTGTGCTGGGGCAGCGACTGCCGTGGATCTCGAAACCTTTGTCGCGGCTGTTCGGCCATCGCGGCTTCACTCACAGTCTGCTGGCGGTCACCGCCGCTGTCTGGGGGCTGAACCAGAGTCTGCCGCCGGGCACTCTGCCCATGGGGGTCAAGGATGCCCTTATCGTCGGCTACCTCAGCCATCTGCTGGGGGACTGGCTCACCCCGGCAGGCATTCCGCTCTTCTGGCCCATCAAACGCCGTTACCGGCTGCCGGGCTGGCCGCTGCGCAGTGGCGGCGCCATCGAAACCGGCTTTTGCACCCTCACCCTGCTGGTTGCCGGCTGGTGGTGCGGTTGGCGCCTGTAAGCCAGCAACAAAAAAGCCCCTGACGAGGTCAGGGGCTCAAACCGTGGCAGATGCCACTAGAAGATCAGATCATGATGCCTGCGATAACAGCAGAGAGCAGGCTGACCAGAGTTGAACCGTAGACCAGCTTCAGACCGAAGCGCGAAACCATGTTGCCCTTCTCTTCGTTCAGCGCTTTTACTGCACCGGCGATGATGCCGATGGAGCTGAAGTTGGCGAAAGAGACCATGAAGATGGAGAGGATGCCGACGGTACGCGGGGAGAGCTCGGCAGCAATCTTGCCCAGATCCATCATGGCCACGAACTCGTTGGTCACCAGCTTGGTCGCCATGATGGAACCCGCTTGCAGCGCTTCACCACTCGGAATACCCAGGATCCAGGCGATTGGATAGAAGAGGTAGCCCATGACGTACTGGAAGTTGACACCAAACGCCAGCTCGAACAGGTAGTTGACCAGGGCAATCAGGGCGATAAAGCCCACCAGCATGGCCGCCACGATAACGGCCACGGAAAAACCGGCCATGATGTACTCGCCCAGCATCTCGAAGAAGTTCTCTCTCTTCGGCGTATGGTGCTCGTCGCCCTCGGCCAGCGCCTTGGCATCGGTCACGGTATTGTCCGGCTCGTAGGGGTTGATCAGCGACAGCACGACAAAGGTGCTGAACATGTTGAGCACCAGCGCAGCCACCACGTAACGCGGCTCGATCAGCTGCATGTAGGCACCGACGATGGACATGGAGACGGTGGACATGGCCGTTGCCGCCAGGGTGTACATCTGCTTCTCGTTCAGGTGCGGCAGGATCTTCTTGAGCGCGATGAAGTTCTCGGATTGACCGACGATCATCGAGCTGATGGCGTTGAAGGACTCCAGCTTGCCCATGCCGTTGATCTTGGCCAGCACGGTGCCGATACCGCGGATAACCAGCGGCAGCAGGCGGATATACTGCAGAATACCGATTAGTACGGAGATGAAGACAATGGGCATCAACACCATCAGGAAGAAGGTAAATGAACCTTCATTCATCATGCCGCCAAATACGAAGTCGGTTCCCTGCTTGGCAAACTCCATCAGCTTGGTGAAGCCAGCGGCAAAGCCACCTACTACAGCCAGACCCACTTCCGAGTTCAACATGAACCAGGCCAGCGCCAGTTCGACCACCAGCAGTTGGCCGATATAACGCAGCTTGATCTGTCTCCAGTTGTGGCGGTTAGCCAGCAGAGAAAGAGCGAGGACCATAACCAGTCCGAGCACAAAGTGAACGTATTCCATACCTGTAGCACCTGAGTGAATTGTAATTTTCGACCGGCGCCATCATAGACATTTGCACATTTAAAAATCAGAGAGTCATCACAATCCCGTGTAATAATATGCATGCAGGATAATACAAACGTTTTTAAATTAATTACGCAACAACCTGATATTAATCGCACAACTTTGACGACGACAAATTCATTAAAAAACATGATATTACACAATTAAAATGGCATTTTTACGGCCCTCCAAAATATCTCGACATCATTTTCGCAACATTATATTTAATGCCGCACTCGCCAATTGAATATTTTTCAATCATTATATTTAAACAACAGAAATAGCAAACGTTTATCCTCAATAAATAATTACATGCATGTTTGAATAATTACCCCGATATCCTTTCACATATTGCTCACAACCAATCTGGCAACAAATGACCCCATATGTTCCCCCATCGCTGACCGTTCAAAAATCCGCCACATCCGGTGTCACATTCTGGTATGATGCGCAGCCTTAGCGCTCGCGCATCCCCGTTTTCTCCGAAATAGAGTCCTTTTGTGAATAACAGCGAATTTAGCAGCCTCAATCTCTCCCCCGCCCTGCAAGAGAACCTCACCAGCCTGGGTTACCTGCAAATGACCCCGATCCAGGCCCAGAGCCTGCCCCTGGTACTCGATGGCAAAGACCTGATCGCCAAGGCAAAAACCGGCAGCGGCAAGACCGCCGCCTTCGGTCTCGGCCTGCTGGCCAAGCTCAACGTCAACCGCCTCGAAGTGCAGGCACTGGTACTCTGCCCGACCCGAGAACTGGCGGATCAAGTGGCTCAGGAGATCCGTCGTCTGGCGCGCGCCCTGCCCAACGTCAAGCTGGTCACCCTGTGCGGCGGCACCCCGACCGCACCGCAGTCCGCCACCCTGAGCTTTGGTGCCCACATTGCCGTCGGCACCCCGGGTCGTATTCTCAAGCATCTGGAGCAAGGCACGCTGGAGCTATCCGGCCTCAAGACGCTGGTGCTGGATGAAGCGGATCGCATGCTGGACATGGGCTTTGGCGAAGATATCAACCGGGTCATCAGCTATGCCCCCCAGCAGCGTCAGACCCTGCTCTTCTCCGCGACCTATCCGGAAGGGATCGCCCAGATGAGCCGCGGCGTGCAGCGCAATCCGGTCGAGGTGAGCGTGGAGTCCCTGCATGAGGGGAGCGCCATCGAACAGAAGCTCTACGAAGTGCCCGCCGGCCAGCGCCTCGACGCCCTCACCTGGCTGCTGAGCCACTACCAGCCCAGCTCCTGCGTGGTGTTCTGCAACACCAAGCGCGCCTGTAACGACGTGGCCGACCATCTGGCCGCAAAGGGCTTCTCGGCGCTGGCGCTGAACGGCGACCTGGAGCAGCGTGAGCGGGATCAGGTGCTGGTGCGTTTTGCCAACGGCAGCGCCACCATTCTGGTGGCCACCGACGTGGCGGCCCGCGGTCTCGACATCAAGGAGCTGGGCGCCGTCATCAACTACGAGCTGACCTATGATCCGGAAGTGCACGTGCATCGCATCGGCCGTACCGGCCGCGCCGGCCAGCAGGGTCTGGCCCTGAGCCTCTATCAGCCGAACGAGGCCCAGCGCGTCAACTTTATCGAAGAGTACCAGCAGGCTCCGATGCCGCTGGGTGATCTCGACAGCATCGGTCGCGACATCAAGCCGATCGCCCCGCAGATGGTGACCCTCTCCATCGATGCAGGCCGCAAGACCAAGGTGCGGGCCGGTGACATTCTGGGTGCCCTGACCGGTGAAGGCGGCATTGCCGGCGCCGATGTGGGCAAGATCCAGATCTCCGAGCAGTACTCCTACGTCGCGGTGAAGCGCAGCGTGGCGAGCGCCGCCCTCAAGCGGTTGCAGGAAGGCAAGATCAAGGGTCGCAGCTACCGCGCCCGCAAACTGGGCTAAGGTTTTTGCAAGCCTTTAGCCAGACCACAGGCGCCTGACAGGCGCCTGTTTCATATCTCCGATGCCGCCATGCGGCAAGACAGGCCCCATGACCCAAGCAATCCAGACCGATGTGAGCTGCCAGAACTGCGAAGCCTGCTGCTGCCGCCTCGAAGTGATGCTCTTTACCGATACTGGCGTGCCGGACCGTTATGTACTGGAACGGGAAGGCGAGATACCGGTCATGCGCCGGCTGGACGATGGCTGGTGCGCCGCCCTCGACCGCAACACCATGATGTGCCGTATCTACGAGGTACGGCCGTTGATCTGCCGTGAATTCGAGATGGGGGAACCCGACTGCATCGACGAGCGGGACAAGTGGTTTATCAATCTCGGTTAAATTGAGCGGCTCACTGCGCAGAGCGATAGCTCCTGCTCCAGCCAGCGAATGGCGGCCCCCTCCTGCTCGAAATAGCGCACAGCCCGAAACGGCAAGCCTTTGAAGATTTGATCGGCCAGATAGCGCTTGAATCCCCCCGACAGCACAACCGCCAGAAAGAGACAGCCGTTCTCGGCACACCAGCCAAACTGGCGGCGAAAACGGGCCAGCACCTCGGGCCCGGCCGCTTCGAACTCGGTCGCGACCTCGACAATCCCCCAGGGGCTATCCATCAGTCCGGCCAGTTCGTGACGAAAACGCGCTTCATAGGCCACGGCGCCTGCCAGATTGAAGGGGCCACGCGGGCGGCAGATCAGCATCTGGCCCCTGCGCTCCATGTCGAATTGCCCATGTGGCTGCATGACTGCTCCCATTCCGTTACCACCACCATCGCCTGCAAATTGTTACCACAAGGTAATAATTTATAAGGAAAAGTCCAGCAGCAAACAGGCTTTTCCCAAAGCGTGCTCATCCTATCCGGCAAACCGTTGGCACCTCATGTTACCGACATCCCGCACCGAACCGATCTCAAGATGTGTGATTGCAGTTAACGAAACGTTACTGCTATTATCCGCGCCGCCACAAACATTCCACCAACCGAAAGGTTTGGTGCTCCAACAAGGATGTGCAATGAAAAACAGGGACTCGAGTCATTACCAACGGATCTGGCGCTGGCACTTCTACGCCGGTCTCTTTGTCGCCCCTTTCCTGATCCTGCTGTCACTGACCGGGATCGTCTATCTGTTCAAACCCCAGCTCGACAACCTGATGTACCCCGAGCTGATGAAGGTCACCCCCGCCAGCCAGACACTGAGTGCCGACCAACTGCTGGCCAAGGCGATGATGACCATGCCCGATGCCAGCCTGCGTAAATACCTGCCGCCTGTCGCTCCCGAGCAGAGCGCCCAGTTCATCGTCAATCGGGGCGAGCAGGAGCTTACCCTGTTCCTCGATCCCGCCAGCGGCGCCCTGCTCGGCACCATGGATAACAAGTGGAATCTGCAAGCAGTGGCTCGCTCCCTGCACGCCGACCTGCTGCTCGGCACCACGGGGGATCGGCTGATCGAACTCGCCGCAGGCTGGGGGCTGGTACTGCTGCTGAGCGGTCTCTACCTCTGGTGGCCACGCAAAGGGCCCGGGGTGGGCGGCATCCTCTGGCCCAGAGTGAACCAGCGCGGACGCCTCTGGTGGCGAAATCTGCACGCAGTGGTCGGCTTCTGGGGCGCCGGTTTCCTGCTGCTGTTGCTGCTGAGCGGCATGACCTGGACCGGCTTCTGGGGCGATAAGTTTGCCGCTGTCTGGAACCGCTTCCCCGCCGCCATGTGGAACGAGGTGCCCAAATCGGCGCCGCTGGCCCGCACCCTGAATCAGGCACACGAGCAGACCGTTCCCTGGGCGGTGGAGAACACCCCTATGCCCAGCTCGCAGCCGGTCGATGAGGGACACGATCACGGTGCCATGAACCATGGCGAGCATGAGGGAGTGGTGATGGCGAGCCAGCGCATTGCGCTACAACGGGTCGTCGAGATCGCCCATGAGCGGAGAGTCCATCCGGGTTACAGCATCACCCCGCCGGTCGGCGCCACCAGCGTCTACACCATCGCCCTGTTTGCCGACGATCCGCGCAACGACGCCACCCTGCATGTCGATCAATACAGCGGCAAGGTGCTGGCCGATGTGCGCTGGCAGGATTACGGCCCGGTCGCCAAGACGGTAGAGAGTGGCGTCATGCTGCACATGGGCAAGCTCTACGGCTGGCCCCATCAGCTGGCCATGCTGCTTATCTGCCTGATGGTGCTGGCCAGCGCCGTGAGTGGTCTGTGGATCTGGTGGTGCCGTCGTCCGCAGGGCCGTCTCGCCGCGCCGCCGTTGCCTGCCAAACTCCCGCCGATGCGCGGTGCCATCGCCCTGCTGATCCTGCTGGGGATCGCCTTCCCGCTGGTGGGCGCCTCCATGGTCGCCATCTGGCTGCTGGATACCCTGATTTTCTCCCGCCGCCCTCTCAGGGTGGCGCGCGCCAGCTAAACCGGCCAAAACCAAAAAGGGCTCCCATATCGGGAGCCCTTTTTATTGTTCGCCTTGGCGAGCTGCGACCAGCAGTCAGGAGAGCGCCAACCCGATAGAGAGCAGCAGACTGAACAGAAACGCGCTGATGGCGGTCTTCTTGAGGGCGCCAGTCAGCACCTCGCCATCGTAGCTTTCGCGCAAGGTGCGCGCCGCATCGCTGAGGGGCTTCATGGCGGGCAGGAAGATCCACGGCCAGAAACTGGCGGGCTGGATCAGGATAAAGGCGATGGTTGCCAGCAGCGCCGCCCCCAGCAACACCCAGTGATAGGCGATGGCACGGTTGCGGCCAAGGCGCACTGCCAGGGTGATCTTGCCGCTGGCGGCGTCGGTCTCGATATCGCGCACATTGTTGATATTGAGCACGGCGGTGGCCAGCAGACCACAAGCGGTGGCAGGCAGCAGCAGATCCCACTCCAGACTCTTGGTGAAGAGGTAGTAGGAGCCGAGCACCCCCAGCAGACCGAAGAAGAGGAACACCGAGATATCGCCAAACCCGCGATAGCCGTAAGGGGTCTTGCCGACCGTGTAGGTCACCGCCGCGACAATGGCCGCGCCACCCAGCACCACAAATGCCAAAATCTGCAGCCACTGGCCGCCGAAGGCACAGCCCAGCAGCATCAGGCCACTGGCCACCGCCGCCAGCGCGGTCAGCCCCATCGCCACGCACATCTGCTTTTTGGTGATAAGACCGGAGACCACCGCCCGCTGCGGGCCGATCCGCTCACCGTTGTCGGCGCCGGAGACCGCATCGCCGTAATCGTTGGCCAGATTGGAGAGGATCTGCAGCAGGATGGCGGTCAGCAGGGAGAGCGCCATGATGGTGCCATCGAAGGCGCCACGACTGGCAGCCAGCCCCGAGCCCAGCAGGATGGAAGAGCAGGCGAGCGGCAGTGTTCGCAAACGCGCCGCCAGCAACCAAACAGAGAAGGTATTTGTCATTTTGTGATGGCCAAACAATCGGATATTGATCGTGTTAAGGGTTATCGAACAGGATTTGGGTATACTTGACCCCGGAGAGTGAAGCTCCCGCGGGCGATTTACATGGACGAATGGGCAGATAATATATAGGAAATCATCGCCCTTTGGCATAAACCTACGGCATCCAGCTACCGGATCGCTCGTTACTACCCGGCTCAGACAAGAATCCATGTTGGCTCAGACCCATATCAAGCAACAACTGGACGCCCTGCGTCACAGCAACGTCAGCGGCTTCGTACGGTTGCGAGTGGCGATCGAAATCCGCTCCTTTCTGGGCTGGCTCGCGGCGCAAACCCTCTATCCCCGCATCTACTGGCAGGCCCGTGGAGAGGCTCGTCCCGAGTATGTCGCGCTGGGCGCCATCCATGAACTGACCGAACCGCACGCCATCAAGCAGGTGTGCACGAACACAGCCAACCAGCATCATGACGACAGCCCTCGCTACTATGGTGGACTGGCGTTCGATCCGGCCCAGTCCGGCTGGCAAGGGTTTGGCCCCTGCCGTTTCGTGCTGCCCCGCATCGAGCTGGTGCGCCGTGGTGAGTGCGTCAGTCTCTGCCTCAACCTCTGGCTGGATGAAAACAATCTCGAGGCCGAACTGCAGGCGGCCGAAGCCGCCCTCGATGCCCTGCGTCCGGAAGCTGCGCTGCCCGCCCTGCAAAAGCAGCCCTGGCAGCGACAGGATTGCCCCGGCCCCGCCCAGTGGCAGACGCTGGTGGAGCGCGTCACCGCCCCCGATTTTCAGGCCCACACCCCCAAGGTGGTGCTGTCGCGGGAGAGCGTGCTGACCAGTCCGAACCACGATGCGGATATCAATCCCTGGGCCATGCTCGACCAGTGGGCCCGCCACGCCCAGGACTGCTTCCACTTCGGTTTTCAATTCTCCCCCGAGCAGGCCTTTATCGCCTGCTCCCCCGAGCGGCTCTACCGCCGGGAAGATCGCCACCTCTTTACCGAGGCGCTGGCGGGCACCATTCGCCGCTCCGGCGATGAAGAGGTGGATGCCCAACTGGCCGCCGAGCTGCTGGCCGACAGCAAGAACCGGCTGGAGAACCGGCTGGTACATGCCGACATCCTCAGCCGACTGGCGCCACTGACCCACGATGCCACCCTGACCGAGCCACGCATTCTGAAACTGCGGCTGCTGCAACACCTCAAGTGCGATATTGAGGCCGAGCTCAAGCCCGGCGTCTGCGACTGGCAGCTGCTCGATGCCCTTCATCCGACTCCTGCGGTGGGCGGTGCCCCGCGCGAGGCGGCGCTCGCCTTTATCCGCGAGTTCGAGCCCTACGATCGGGGCTGGTACGCCGGTGCCTGCGGCATGCTGAGTAGGGAGACCTCCGAGTTCTCGGTCGCCATTCGCAGCGCCCGCATTCAGCCGGGCAGCGTCACCCTGTTTGCCGGTGCCGGCATTGTCGCCGGTTCCGAGCCTGTCGCCGAGTGGGCCGAGCTCGACAACAAGATCGCCAATGTGCTCTCCCTGCTGGGATAGTCATTCACCCTTTTCACGCTACGAGAGCCCCTATGCCCACCCGTAAAGAGCCTGCCAGCGAAGAGTTTTCCTGCCCCCCGTTTTCGAGCCAGCACGCCACCTTCAACCACGTCTGGTCCTCCCTCTTGCTGGAGGAGCTCTTTCGCCTCGGGGTGCGCGACATCGCGCTGGCCCCCGGTTCCCGCTCTGCGCCGCTGACCATGGCAGCCGCCGCCCATCAGGGCTTTCGTCGTCACCTGCACTTTGACGAGCGCGGTCTCGGCTTTATGGCGCTGGGTCTTGCCAAGGGGAGCAACCGGCCCGTGGCGGTGATCATGACGTCGGGCACCGCGGTAGCCAACCTCTGGCCCGCCGTGGCAGAGGCCCAGCTCACCGGCGTACCGCTGATTATTCTCTCCGCCGATCGCCCTCACGAGCTTATCGACAACGGCGCCAATCAGGCGATCGACCAGCAGGGGATCTTCGGCCGCTACCCCGTCTATCAGCAGAACCTGCCGAGCCCCACCCCGACTATTCCGGCGGCGTTTGTGCTGAGCTCGGTGGATCAGGCGCTGGCCAAACAGGCGCTCACCCCCGGGGTGGTGCACTTCAACTGCATGTACCCGGAGCCCCTTTACCCGGGGGAGCACTATCAGGATTTCTCCGACTATCTGGCCCCCCTCGGTGACTGGCTCGGCTCGCACAAGCCCTGGAGCCCGTGGCAGCAAAACGAGCCGACCTGCCCACCTCAGGCGGAGTGGGAAACCTTTCGGCAACAGCGCGGCATCGTTGTAGCTGGCCGCATTACCGACCCGAATCAGGCACAGGCCGCCGCCGCGCTGGCGGAGCAACTCGGCTGGCCGCTGCTGGCAGATCTGCAGAGCCAGATCCGTTTCGATAGCCGCAACCTAATCCATATGGATCTGGCGCTCAACGACCCTGAATTTGTCGCCGAGTTGGGCCGCGCCGAGGTGCTGCTGCAATTTGGCGCGCGGCTTGTCTCCAAGCGGCTTGGCCAGTTCATAAAACACCATTCATGGCAGGATTACTGGCTGGTGGATCCGCAACCGGCGCGGCTCGATCCCGACTACCGGCTGCGCAACCGGCTACTCTGCAGTGCCAGCGCTTTTGCCTCTGCCCATCCGGTCACGGCCAGCAAGGCTCCCTGGCATCGGTTGCCAACTCTGCTGCAACCGGTCGGTCAGGCGATAGCCGCTGCCTGCGATCGCTTCTCCGAGCTCGGAGTCTGCCATCGCATCAATCGCCTTATCGAGGGGCAGCTCTTTGTCGGCAACAGCATGCCAGCCCGACTGATGGACATGCTCGGCGAAACGGGCAAGGGGCCGAGCCGGGTGATGACCAACCGCGGCGCCTCCGGCATCGATGGCCTTATCGCCACCGCTTACGGATTTGCGCAAAGCAGCAACCAACCCACCACCCTGCTGATCGGCGATCTGAGCGCCCTGCACGATCTCAACAGCCTGGCCCTGCTCAGCAAGGCGAGCCAGCCGTTGGTGGTGATCCTGCTCAACAACGATGGCGGCAGCATCTTTCGCATGTTGCCGGTGCCCACCGAAGGGGAGCTGCTGGAGAGCTACTATCGGCTGCCCCACGGCCTCGGCTTTGAACATGCCGCCGCCATGTTTGGCCTCGCCTACCGCGCTCCGACAACCTTGGCCGAGTTCGAGCAGGAGTACGGTTTGGCCCTCAAGGGTGGCGTTACCCTGATCGAGATCAGGGTACCGAGCGAGCAGGTGGCCGATGATCTCAAGGCATTGGGAGCCACCATCCGTGAGCTGTAACGACACACCGCTGGTTCTGCTGCACGGTCTGCTCGGCGATGGAAACGACTGGCAACCGGTCATTGACCGCCTGCCCGGCCACCACTGCATTGCCCTCGACCTACCGGGTCACGGCCAGCATCACGAGCTGCGGGTCAACGACTTCGAGCAGAGTCACCAGTGGCTGTGCCGCGAGCTAGCCAGTCGCGGTATCGAGCACTACCTGCTGGTCGGCTACTCGCTGGGCGGGCGACTGGCCCTCTACCACGCCAGCCGTGAGCCGGCGGGGCTATCGGGACTGCTGCTGGAGAACTGCCACCCGGGGCTGCCAACCGGTGAGCGGGCCGCCCGCATCGCCCACGATGAGAGCTGGGCAGAGCGCTTCGAGCGCGAGCCCCTGGCTGACGTGCTGGCCGACTGGTATCGGCAGGGGGTATTTGCCGATCTCGACGAGGCGGCCCGCGCCCGCCAGATCGCTCGCCGCCTTGGCAACGACGGCAAGGCCGTGGCCGCCATGCTGCGCGCAACCTCCCTTGGCAAGCAGCCGGATCTCGCTTCCTGGCTGGGGCAAGGCGAGTTGCCTGTCAATTATGTCAGCGGCAAGCGGGATCACAAATTCCATCAGCTGGCTTGCCTCATGGCGAGTCAGCATCGCAAAATCAACCACTTGGAGCTGGATGGCGGCCATAATCTGCATGCCCATCAGCCTGATAACTTTGCCCGACTCCTCGCGGAGTGGGTCAACCAACAAGAAGAGACGAGTCATGATTGAAGCAATGACGGAAGCTGAACTGTATGCACCTGTTCAACATGCCGGGATTGCCCAACTCTGTGTTCAACTCGGTGCGCAACTGCACTCTCCCAGATCAGAAGGAAAAAACCATGATTGAAGCAATGACGGAAGCGGAACTGTACGCTCCGGTTGAGTGGCAGGATTGCTCCGCCGGTTACGAGGACATCCTCTATCACAAGTCCAACGATGGCATTGCCAAGATCACCATCAACCGTCCCCAGGTACGCAACGCCTTCCGTCCCCGTACCGTCAAAGAGATGCTGCAGGCGCTAGCCGATGCCCGTTATGACGATCAGATCGGCACCATCATCCTGACCGGTTTTGGCGAGAAAGCCTTCTGCGCCGGCGGCGATCAGAAGATCCGTGGCGACTACGGTGGATACCGTGATGACGAGGGGACTCACCACCTCAATGTGCTCGACTTCCAGCGCGACATCCGTACCTGCCCGAAACCTGTGGTTGCCATGGTGGCCGGTTACGCGGTCGGTGGCGGCCACGTGCTGCACATGATGTGTGACCTGACCATCGCCGCCGACAACGCCCAGTTTGGCCAGACCGGCCCGAAAGTGGGCTCCTTCGACGGCGGTTGGGGTGCTTCCTACATGGCTCGCATCGTCGGCCAGAAGAAAGCCCGCGAAATCTGGTTCCTTTGCCGCATGTACGATGCCCAGCAAGCCCTCGACATGGGTCTGGTCAACACCGTCGTGCCATTGGCCGAACTGGAGCGTGAAACCGTGCGCTGGTGCCGTGAAATGCTGCAAAACAGCCCGATGGCGCTGCGTTGCCTGAAAGCCGCCCTCAACGCTGACTGTGATGGTCAGGCGGGCTTGCAGGAGCTGGCGGGCAATGCCACCATGCTCTTCTACATGACCGAAGAGGGTCAGGAAGGCCGCAACGCCTTCAACGAAAAGCGTCGCCCCGACTTCTCCAAATACAAGCGGAACCCCTGATGACACTAGCCCTGTATCGCTATCAACTGCCTTTTACCCAGCCACTGACCTTTCACGGCAAGGTGGAGGTGGCGCGAGAGGGGCTGTTGGTGCGCATCAACGACGGCTGGGGGGAAATTGCCCCCCTGCCCGGCTTCTCGAAAGAGAGCCTGCAACAGGCAGAGGCAGAAGCCCTTGCCACGCTGGCGGCCCTGGCCGCCGGCGATACCCCGAACCCCGTGCTGCCGTCGGTGCAATTTGGCTTCGACTGCGCGCGCCGGACATGGTCCGAGCAGAGCAACCCGCTGCCGGAGCCCTATCCCCTCATTCAAGGCTCCCCCCAGGAGCTGCTGCGCAACTGGAAAGAGTGGCTGAACCGCACGCCCGGCAAGGCCAAGCTTAAGGTGGCGCGCTACCCGATGCGTGACGAGTTGGCGCTGATCCGCCTGCTGTGCGACCGCATCCCCTCCCTCAAGCTGGTGCTGGATGCCAACCAGGGCTGGACTCGCGAGGAGGCGTGGACCTTCTGCGGCCACCTCGACCCGAACCGCATCGAGTATCTGGAAGACCCCTGCGCCGACTTTGCCGACATCGCCTTTGTCGCCAACCGCACCGGCATGCCAGTGGCGCTGGACGAGCTGCTGGCACAAGGCAAGCCGTGGGAGCCGATCCCGCAACTGCGCGCGCTGGTGCTCAAGCCTACCCTGCTCGGTTCACTCGCCAACTGCGAAGCGCTGATCGCCCGCGCCCGCGAACTGCGGCTCAAGGTGATCATCTCCTCCTGCTTCGAATCGGATCTGGGCCTGAACCAGCTGTTTCATCTGGCGGGCGAATGGGCGCCGGAACAGGCGCCGGGTCTGGATACCCGCCGCTGGATGGCAGGCAATCTGCTGGGGGAAGATGGCAAACCGGATCTGAGCCGACTGGAGCAACTGTATTACCGTGATTGACCCCTCCAGCTCATCCGAACAGACGCCTTGCCCGGTACGCCACCGGGCAATCACAGCCCCGAACCGCATTGCCATCCACACCGCCTCGCCTCTCAGTTATCGCCAGCTCGATGCTCGCCTCAACAGCCTGTGCCAACAGCTGGAACAAGCCGGAGTGCGTCGTGGCGCTCATCTGGCGGCGGTGGTGCGCGGTGCGCTGGAAGATGTGCTGCTGGCGTGGGCCTGCGTGCGCAGCGGCGTGGTGTTCTGCCCGCTCAACCCCGCCTTTCCTCTCGAAAAGCAGCGCGAGCTGGCGGTGCAACTCGATGCCGATGCCTTCTGGTCGGCAGGGGAGATCCCGGCAGGCAACTGGCAGCCCTTGCCGATCGACTTCACGCGCGAACTGCCAGCAAGAGAGGAAGCGTGGCCGCTGGAATCGACCCAACTCAACAATATGATCCTCACCTCCGGCTCCAGCGGCACGCCGAAAGCGGTGGTGCACCGGCTCTGCAACCACCAGGCCTCGGCGCGCGGCTCTGCCAGCCTCATTCCCCTCGATGAGAAGTCCGGCTGGCTGCTTTCCCTGCCGCTGTTCCATGTGGGCGGCTACGCCATCCTGTTTCGGGTCTTTCTGGCGGGCGCCACTCTGGTACTGGATCAACGTGAACGCTCCCTCAAGGAGCGGCTGGAGTGCCAGCCCATCACTCACCTCTCGCTGGTGCCAACCCAGCTCTGGCGTCTGCTGGCAGAGGGTTTTGATCCCGCTCGCACCCGCCTGCGCGAGCTGCTGCTCGGTGGCGCCGCCATCCCGCAACCGCTGGTGAGCCGACTCTGCGCCATGGGGCTCGAACCCAAGGTGAGTTATGGTCTCTCCGAGATGGGGAGCCAGGTCTGCACCGCTATCCCCGGCGATGCAGGCGTAGTTGGCAAACCGCTACCGGGACGGGAAGTGTGCATCAGGGAGCAGGAGATCTGCGTGCGCGGCGCCACCCTGTTTGCCGGTTACTACCGAGATGGCGAGCTGGAACTGCCCCTCGATAACGAAGGCTGGTTTCATACCCGCGACAAGGGGAGGTTCACTGCGGCAGGGGAACTGCTGGTAGAGGGTCGGCTCGACAACCTTTTTATCTCGGGCGGTGAGAATATCCAGCCCGAGACCATAGAACAGCGACTGGTGGATCATCCCACCGTCGCCCAGGCGCTGGTGGTGCCGGTACCGAGCGACGAATGGGGGCAACGCCCCGCCGCCTTTATCGACTGGCACGGCGGACCGGTTCCCGACTCCGAACTGGCAGCCTGGATCCGCAGCGCCCTGCCCGGCTTTATGGTGCCCGACCACTGGCTCCCCTGGCCCGATCTTGGCGGCAATCTCAAACCCTCACGCCAACAGTTGGGCAAGATTGCCCGACAGCTGACCACTCGGGCACAACAAGCTGAATGAGATCGGACTCACAATTTACCGATCTGCTCTGAAAACAGAAAAGGAAACATGTGAGTCTTCACTGCGGCGGCAGCTCCCGATAATCCGCATAGATGCTAGGCCATGACATCTTATTGATTTATATGGCCTAAAATTGAAAGTTGATATCCCTTTGGAACCATTTAGATTGCTTTGCGATTACTCGCAAGACAATACACAAACAACAAAGGGATAAAAATGAACCGTTCAGGTACCGGGTGGCTGCTGCTGGCAGGCCCCCTGCTTTTGGCTACATCCTCGGCGCAAGCCAACTACTCCCCCAATGACTGGCGACAGTATCAGCTGACTGGCGAATCGAGCCGGCAACTGGCTGCGCGCATCACCGAGATCACCTACGAGCTCAAGGCGCGCAGCAGCAACGCCCCCTATCAGCAGCTCAGGGTCTACCGTCGCTTCGACTGGCAGAGCAGCGATCTCGCCGCACTGGCCGAACAGCAGTGTGGCGAGCCGCAGCTCAAGGTAGATGCGGGCTGGCAGATCCGCTTCGTACGCTGTGAAGATCGGATTCCGGCGGGCAAGCTCATTCCCGCCAGCAGTTATGACTTTGGTTATGGCCTCAAGCAGGGTCGCTGGGAGCAGCTGGCGGGCACGCCGACCGCCCAGCGGCAGGATCGTCTGCCGCTGCCACAAGCCATCATCCTGGGTCAGAGCGAAAGGGAGCTGGATCGCTGCGAACTCAACGCGCAGGGCCGCTGCACCGAGTCGGAGTGGCACTATCAGCCGCAGGATTGGCAGCAGTTGCAGGTACTTGAAGAGACCCCGAGTGAGCGGGATGGCCGGTTGGAGCAGATCTTTTTCCGTCTGCAACCGGTGGCAGGCAGTCAGGCTGCCGCTCAGGTCAGCGAGATCCACGTCTGGCGCCGCTATCAGTGGCAGCTGGATCAGCTCACGCCTCAGCAGGAGTGTGATGAGCCGCAGGAACGCAAGGAGGGGAGCAACACCATCCGCTATCGCATCTGCCGTCAGGTGATCCCTGCAGGCAGCGAGGTTCAGGTAACGCTGCAAGATAGCGGCTACCAATACCCGGTCGCTGGCGGCGAGTGGCAACCCCTGCCAGAGAGCAAAGCGTGGCAGGAGAGTCGGGTGCTCAATCGCCCCATCGTGCTGGCCAGCAAGGAGGAGCAGCTGGAGTGCCGCCGCGCCAACGGTCGTCTCTGCTCCGAGCCAGAGCAGCCCGATGTGGATCTGCTCGACAGCGATGCCGCCAAACTGGTGGCCGACGTGAGCGGCCAGAACAGCCCTGCCTGGCAGGCGGATTACGGCCACGATGACGCCAAGCTGATGGCGGTGGTTCGCGGCATGCGTGCCCTGCTGGCGGCCAACCAGCCGACCCATCCGGCAATGGACAAGCTGCTCTACTATGTGCGCGCCCATAACTACCATGGCGGCGTTGGCAAAGAGAGTGATCAGGCCGCCCGGGCTCTAGCCGGGGTAATGATTGATCTGCTCAACCACCCCCTGCTGCTGGGTGCCGAACCACAGGATCAGGCTGGCACAGTGCTGGAAGCCTGGAGCGTAGCGGCGCAGGGACAACTTGGCCAAGCCGCCTTCCGCCAGAGTGCCGCCCCCATGCTGGCCCAGCTCAACCAGGCGCTCGGCTATGCGGTGCAACATGCGGCACAGATCAATGGCCACAAACCCTGGGCCGATGGCCTGTTCGAGCTGCTCAATCTGGTCGATCAGAGCGCCTCTTACGGTCAGCAGGCAGACTTCAGCGCAGCTGTGCTGCAACAGGAGGCGGCATTGCGCCAGAGCCTGCTGCAACTGGGCCTGAGCGAGCTGGCCCTCTGGAAACAGCGCGATGGCTCACGGGATCTGTTTATCTTCAACAACATCCTCGATGCCCACAGCCGCCTCTACCAGATGATGCGCTATCTCCATCACACCAGCCTGGATAAGGCGATCGCCTATCGCCAGCAGCTGGATCGCGATGTCATCGCCATCATGCGCCAGCAAGGGCTGATCCCGGGTGGACAGCATCCGGCTGCCATGCTGGAAGAGGTCTCCCTGACCCTCTCCAGCTACTACCTCACCTACACGGATCGCACCAGCGAAGCCTGTGTCAGCGGTGAGTTCGCCGAGCTTTGTACCCCGATCCGCATGGAAGATATTCTGCCGTTCGAGCACACCTGCTCGCCAACCCTGCGTCTGCGTGCTCAGGATCTGACCCAGGCTCAGGCCGAAGGGATCTGCCGCGAGCTGGGTGATGAAGAGCAGCGCTTCCACCAGCAGATGGAGACAGGCTGGCAACCGGTGGCCGATGATCACAACGAGGCGCTGGAGCTGGTGATCTTCAACTCCTCCGCCGACTGGGGCCGCTACGGCAGCGCGCTGTTTGGTGTCTCCACTGACAATGGCGGCATCTACATCGAGGGGGATCCAGCTCGTCCCGGCAATCAGGCCCGCTTCTTCGCCTATGAGGCAGAGTGGAAACGCCCTGCCTTCCAGGTGTGGAACCTGCGCCACGAGTACGTTCACTATCTGGATGGCCGCTTCAACCAGTACGGCAGCTTCGGCCACTATCCGCTCAACCGCACCACCTGGTGGGCCGAGGGGATTGCTGAGTACATCGCCCACGGCCAGTGCTTTGCCCGGGGTCTGGATAACGTGGCAAACCGCCCCGCCAACCAGCGTCCGACACTGGCGGCTATCCTCCACCTTGACTACGACCAAGGTGGCGAGATGGTCTACTCCTGGTCCTATACCGTGCACCGCTTCCTTAACGACACCGGTCGCGGCGCCAGCTGGCTGACGCTGGCACAGGCGCTGCGCAATCCGGATCGGCAGCAGGCGATGAGCGACTTCGAAGGGGAGCTGGACCGGCTGATCGCCAACGACAGCGACGCCTATCAGGCATGGCTCGCCCGGGATCTGCTGCCCTGGTGGCAAGCAAACAAGGAGTCAGACGCCTGCAAGGGTAACGACTCCGCCCACTGATAGACCTTCACCGACCAGAGGGGCTGCCACCGCAGCCCCTCGCTTTATCCTCCCGCTTTCCCGACCTCTGCTGCGACAACCTCTGCCCGAATGAGGTGCCCGCCCGTTATCAAGCCTGACGCCGGCGGCCGAGTTGTAATAGAATGCCGAGAGCCACCCCCTTTTCAGACCCTGACCGCACCACGCATGAAGAAGTTTGCCAAGATCCTCCTCGCCTGCCTGCTGATACTGCTGGCACTGATTGCCTCGGTGCTGGCCTATAGCGAATGGATCGTCTCGGATGCCCGCCACTACACCTACGATCAGGTGGACGAGGTGCCCTACAACCGGGTTGCGGTGGTGCTGGGTACCTCCAAATATCTCTCCGGTGGCGGCCCCAACCACTACTTCAAATACCGCATCAAGGCGGCGGCCGAGCTCTACAACAATGCCAAGGTGGACTTCATCATCGTCTCCGGTGACAACGCCACCGTGCAGTACAACGAGCCACGCCAGATGCGTCGCGCCCTGATCAAGGCGGGTATCCCCGCTTCCGCAATCTATATGGATTTCGCCGGATTCCGCACCCTAGACTCAGTGGTTCGCGCCAAGGAGGTGTTCGGTCAGGAGCGCTTTACCGTGGTATCCCAGGGCTTTCATAACGAGCGGGCCATTTTCATCGCCCGCCATTTCGGTATCGATGCGGTTGGCTTCAATGCCGAGGATCCCAGCGCCTATCAGGGGATCCGCACCCGGGTGCGGGAAGTCTTTGCCCGCCTGATGGGGCTGGTCGATCTCTACGTGCTGGACAAGGGGCCCAAATTTCTCGGAGAGCCAGTGCCCGTCGGTCTGCCTGTGCCTTGCCAGTCACTGAGCACCATCGGCAGCCTGCAACCCTGCCTCAAACAACCCAAACCGGCGGTGGATGAGGCCAAGCCAGCGGCAGTCTCTGCCGCGGTTGCCACGGAGTCAGCTACTCCATCTGCCTCGGCCGTGACTGAACAAGTCACTCCTGCTGTATCCGCAGCGGCAACGACTGAGCTGGTCACTCCCGCCCAACCCGCGATGGAAACCGCCGCAGAGGCGTCCAGCACGGCCTTGCCCACATTGCCGATGACCCCTTCAGCCGCCAGCGTCAGCACTGCCACACCATAAACAGACGACCCGCCAACTGGCGGGTCTTGTTATTACAGCGCGGGTTGTAGCGGTGAGCCTGCACACCCATTCCCAGCGACCAGGTCAGCCTCGCGCCGCCTGATAGCGGCGGGCCACTTCGGCCCAATCCACCACCTGATAGAAGGCTGCGATATAGTCAGGACGCTTGTTCTGGTACTTGAGATAGTAGGCGTGCTCCCACACATCCAGCCCCAGGATCGGGGTATGGCCATGCATCAAGGGACTATCCTGGTTGGCACTGCTCTCCACCTGCAATCTGCCCGCCTTGTCCACCACCAGCCAGGCCCAGCCACTACCAAAGCGGCTCAGAGCCGCCTGAGTGAAAGCCTGCTTGAAGGCATCGAATCCCCCCAATTCCCGCTCGATGGCCAGAGCCAGCTCACCGCCCGGCTCACCGCCCCCCTGCGGGCTCATCACCAGCCAGAACAGGGAGTGGTTGGCATGGCCGCCGCCATGGTTGCGGACCGCTCCCTGCTGGGCGGTTGGCAGGGTGTCGAAGCGGCTCAGCAGCTCCTCTACCGGCAGTGCGGCCAGATCGGGCGCCGTTTCCAGTGCGGCGTTGAGGTTATTGATATAAGTCTGGTGATGACGGCTATGGTGGATCTCCATGGTCAGTGCATCGATATGGGGTTCCAGTGCGTCGTAGGCATAGTTCAGGGCTGGCAGAGTATGGCTCATGATGACCTCTGTTCGGATTAATGGAGCCGGGATGAGGGCTCGCTCTGACACAGGCAGTGACCGAGCGAACGCATGATCCCGGCGTGGCTGCCGTGGCGCTGTACGAACGTCAGCAACTCGGCACGAGTTGTGCGGGTATGGCGCAATGCAGCCTCTCGCAGGCGAGAGGAGCAAGCGGGGGAGTGACAGGTCGCCAGCAGGCAGTCGTGCACATAGCAGAGCAGGTCGGCGGCGCGATCGGGCAGAGTCATGGCCACCAGCAGATCCGCCAGATTGTGGTGAGCCACAACCAGCGCAGCCACCGCCTCATCCGCGTCGTGCCACTGAACCAACTGCTGACGAGCCAGCCAGAGCGCCTGCTGATAATGAGCCAACGCCTGATGATACTCGCCGCAGTCAAACAGCCGATTACCCTCTCGGGTCTGCTGTTTCCAGTGACTCATGCTGCTGCCACCTTCGGTCGACTCGACCCACCCCTTCACCCAGGTTGCTGTCATATGCTTCACACCAACAAATGATAATAATTATCATTACACGAGTCGTATCCGGGAGACAAGGGGCGTCGGGATCGCAGCAAATAGCCAAAACAGCGCGGCCACCCCTTGGCAAGGAGTGGCCGCTTGAGGCACCGGTCAGTGGATTCGACCGGCCAATTGGAAGTTAATGGCAGGTCAGATGTTGTTGGCGGGCGAAGGCGGGGCAATTCCCAGCAGCATGTGATCCATCATCCCCACCATGCGCCCTATCTCGGGCTTGGTGATGGTATCGTTGGCCCCCAATTGCAGCGCTTTCTGACGGTTGTCATCGCTCATCAGGGAGGAGAACATCACGATGGGCATCTCCTTGTAGGAGGGGGTGTCCCGCAGCCGCTTGAGCAGGTGCATGCCATCCATGCGCGGCATCTCCACATCGGTGATCACCGCATTGACGAAGCCGGTCACCGGCATTCTCTCCTCCTGGGCCAGACGATCGAAATCCGTCATCATCTCCAGTCCCTCTCCCCCGTCCTTGGCCGTGATCACGTTGTAGCCAGCGGTGCGCAGGGTGGTCTCGATCATCTTGCGGATAAAGGCCGAGTCGTCCACCACCAGAATGGTTTTGCCCTGGCGCAGCGCCATCATGCGATCGTCGATGAGCACCTTGCGGTCCTGGGTGACGTCGTACTTCTCCATGCTAAGTTCGGGATTGATGTCGGCGATGATTTTCTCGAAATCGAGGATCATGATGAGGTTGCCATCGCGCCTGACCACGGCCACCACACAGTCGTTTTCACCCGCTTCCAGAAACTGGCTGGGGGACTCCACATCCTCCCAGGAGACTCGGTGGATCCTGCTGACACTGTCGATCAGGAAGCCGTTGGCCATCTTGTTGAAGTCGGTGACAATCACCACCTTGTGGCTGGGATCCGGGTTGGTTTTGATGCCAAGCCAGCCCGCCAGATCCACCAGCGGGATCAGCCGATCCCGCAGGGAGAATACCCCCACCATGTGGCGCTGGGCATTGGGGTAATCTGTAGTCTCCGGCACCCGGATCACCTCGCGCACCTTGGCAACGTTGATCCCGTAGTAGGCGATCTTTTCGCGCCCGTCCGGCAGCTGCTTCTTGAGGTGAAATTCGATGATCTCGAGCTCGTTGGTGCCGCTCTCGGTCAGAATGGATTTACGCTCTTCCCCGTCTTTGGCCATCATGGTGACTCTCATGTTCTGGTTGCGCAGGCAGCACTCTGCTGCGGTTTTCCCTCAGTATAGGAATGGAATTCGCCCAGTAGCTCGGATCTCGGCAAGATTGCAGCGTTAACCGCTTGATCCCGCAGGCTGGCACGAGCGTATCTGCCAATCAGGACAAAGTTGGCGGATGGTGAAATCCATCATGCACTCACAAGGAGCCTGAGATGAGTGAAGGCATAATCGTGATTGGCGCTTCTGGCGGGACCGGGGCAGCTCTGGTGACACATTGGTTGGCGGCTGGTGTCGGGCCAGTGATTGCCATCAGCCGTCAGCCCGCACCTGCGGGCCTCTCGTCGCCGGCTCTGCACTGGCTATGTTGTGATTACAGCGATGAGCAGATGGCAACTGCGGTAGCCCGCATCGCGGAGTTTGCACCGAAACCGCACAGGGTGGTGATCTGCAACGGCATACTGCATCAGGGGGAGATCCAGCCAGAGAAGCGACTAGAAGCAATCAATCTGGATGCCATGACCCGCCTCTACCAGACCAACGCCTTGCTGCCGCTGCGCTGGATCAGCCAGTTGTTACCGCTGTTTGGCCGCGAGCCCTGCACTTTAGCCGTTCTCAGCGCTCGTGTCGGCAGCATTGGCGACAACCGAGCGGGCGGCTGGTATGGCTATCGTGCATCCAAGGCCGCCCTCAACATGCTGCTCAAGTGTGCCGCCATCGAGCTGGCCCGGCGGGCCCCCGGCGTCAAATTGCTGGCCTTCCATCCCGGCACAGTGGATACCCAACTCTCTCGCCCGTTTCACGCCAATGTACCGCCAGGAAATGTGCAGAGTCCCGAACTGGTAGCCGACCATCTGATTAACCTGATGAGCCGGCTGCAACCGGATGGCGAGCTGAGCTTTCTCGACTGGCAGGGCAAACCTATCGAGTGGTAGAGGAGATCAGGAGACGCGCCAGCAGCGCCCGCAACCTCTTGATCACGGCGGGCTTGCCCGCCAGTTGCAACCTCGCAGCCAGTCTTCCCCAGTCGGCATATTGCCAGATGGGGGCAATCAGCAGATAACGCTCTTCAGGAGTCAGTGAACCCAGCACAGCCAGATTGCGCGCCAGCCACAGCTGCAAGCTGGATTGGCTCAGTTCGAACGGCTTGTGATGCAGGGCAAAGCACTCAATTTCGTCACGCTCGAACTCGCCAAGCTCAGCCGCGGTGACGGTGCTGCCTTGCAGGCATTGCCATACCAGCTCGGGCTCCAATCCTTTCAGCTCACCCGCCAGCAGGGTCGGCAGCTGGCGTACAAAACGCAGCTGCCACTGATTCAACTCGGTCTCATGCTCGGGTTTCAGCGCCTTTAGCAGCAGGGCTGCGTGGCAGCCGCTGGCGGCATCCCGCTGCAGGCCGATGCGCAGCACCTCCAGCCCGGCCTTGCGCCAGAAAGGGAGCAGGTCGGCGCTGGCCGAAAAGGCAGAACCGAGGTAATCGATCCCCACCTGACGATAATGTTCTTCAAGCCTGCCAAGCAGCAGCGAACCCAGTCCGTGCCGGTGCAGCTCGGGATGGATGGCGATACGCATCACCCGGGCGTATCTGCGCCCCCCCGCCGTTTTGAAACCGGCGTGGGCCAGCAGCGACTGGGGCAGCAGATGGCCGCGCGGACGGCGGCGACCGGCCCAGATCGCCTCGGCCAGCTCGGGCTCTATCTCCCCTTCCCGCGCCACCAAGGCCACACCCAGCAGGCTCTCGTCCTGCTCCAGCAGATGGATGTCGAGATCCGGGCTCTCCAGCAGGGATCTGAGATCGCTCGGCGTAGTCTGGTAGTGAGCCAGCACCAGCAGGCCGAACAGCTGGTTGAGCAACGTCTCGTCGCTCTCCAGCGCCTCCTGATTGACCAGACGCCAGCTCGGGCTGGTCGGCGGCAAGGGCATTGCGACTTCGGCATTGAGGCCGAGCAGGCGGAAAATCAGCGGCTCCAGTGGATCACGCTCACTCCAGCGAATGGGTTCAGAGAGGCGGATCTCCTGCCACTCCGGGGTCTGGCTATCGAGCACACGCTTGAAGCGCAGGTGAAAACCTCGCCCCGTCCCCTCGTAACCGTGCTCGGTGGTGGCAAACACGATGCGACTGTGGCGGGCAAGCATGGCCTCGAGCAGCGGGGTCGGAATGGCGGCCGCTTCATCCACCAGCAGCAGATCGGGATTCATCGCCTCGTGCACCAGCCGATCCGGCGAGCAGTAGCTCAGTCCGGTCAGCTGTTCAGGCGTAGTATCTAGCCCGCGAGCGGCGTGGGCAAACAGGGTCGCTACCGTTGCCTGTGAGGGGGCCGTCACCACTATGTTCAGCGAGGGTTGCTGGCGCAGCAACTCGGCGGCAGCCAGCCCCAGCAGCGCACTCTTGCCACGACCGCGGTCGGCGCTCAGCACCAGTGGCCGACGACGATGGCCGTGCAACACCTTGTGGATGGCGGGCAGCGCCCGTGCCTGATCGCTGCTCAGCCTGCGTTCGGGCCCAAGCGGTTGCCACGGCTGCGCGCAAACCGGCGGCTCCAGAGAGAGGGCTGGATCACCTTCCAGCAACCGAACCAGTCGGGCGATAAAGCCGTGGCCGGCCCGGCCCGCCTCCTCCGGCTGGGCCACCAGCCGGATCCGGTCAGGATCCGGCCATGCAGGCCACTGTGTTCTGGGCGGGGTCAGCAGCAACAGCAAGCCACCAGCGCATAGAGTGCCAGCCAGCGCCCCGAACGCATCGGGGTGAAAGCCGCTGAAGGCGTTGAACACCAGCGTGTCGCACTCCTGACCGAGCCGCTGCAGCGCCTTGGCGGCGGGTTGCGGGGCATAACACTCGGGCCCGGCACCCAGCCAGAAGACGGTCTCACCGAGCAGGGATTGGGCGCGGGCAATGCAGTCGGCCTCCTCCCCCTCCAGCCAGATCAGGCGCCGCTCACCGGCGCGGGCCAGCGCCTCGCGCAGCAAGGCGACCTCTTGCAGAGTCATGAAGCCTGGCTGTCAGCCGGTTTGCGGGGCTCGAACATGCGATCTCCCATCTGATCGATAAAGGTGTGGGCCTTCTGCACCATGAAACGCTCGGCATCGGCCGGATTGACAAACAGATCGGAGCGGATGAAACGGTGGGTTTGCAGCACGCCGTCCAGCTCTTTGGTGATGCGGCCAGCCAACCGGTACTGGCCCCCTTCCGCCATTGGCTCGGGGTAGATGAGATAGCCGGCATATTCGGTGGGAGTGACTTCGGCGACCACAGCGGGCTGGCCGCCAAACAGGGCAGTGAACAGTTTCTTGAGCATGATGTTTTCCTCAGTGACAGGGCATTGTCACCAAGGGGTTGATGGCTGGCAAGCGGGGGATCTTATTACCAACGGTTATTTGCACTACGAACCATTCTCATTTAGATTTCATGTCATTCCACAAGAGGTAATCATCATGTACGTCTGTTTGTGCCGCGGCATCACAGATACCCAGATCCGCAAGGCGGTGCAGTCAGGTAAAAGCGAATTCCGCCAGCTCAAGCAGTCGCTCGAGGTGGGCGCCCAGTGTGGCAAATGCGTGCGCATGACCATGGAGATCATCGCCGCCGAACTGGACAAGGCCGAGCTGGAACAGGCGCCGCTCTACTACGAGGTGGCCTGAGCAGGGCCTGTCGCCGGTAAAACCGGCCCGTCTTTTCAATCCCTTTCCGCAGGCGAGCTAGCTCGCTGGACCTCTTGTTGTCACTTTTCTGGACTAAGCTCTAAGGATCTCAGCCTCAGGCACGAACCAAGGAGCACTGTCGATGAAAGGAGATCCCAAGATCATTGCCCACCTCAACAAGGTACTGGCCAATGAGCTGATAGCCATCAACCAATATTTTCTGCATGCCCGCATCTACGATGACTGGGGCCTCAAGGCGCTCGGGCACAAGGAGTATCACGAGTCCATCGATGAGATGAAACACGCCGACGAGCTGGTCAAACGGGTGCTGTTTCTGGAAGGACTGCCCAACTTGCAGGATCTGGGCAAGCTGCGCATAGGCGAGACGGTGGAGGAGATGCTGCGCTGCGACCTGTCGCTGGAGATGGATGCCATCCCCGACCTCAAGGTAGCCATCGCCTATGCCGAGTCGGTACAAGACTACATCAGCCGCGACCTGTTCCAGGAGATCCTGGAAGACGAGGAGGAGCACGTGGACTGGCTGGAGACCCAGCTCGATCTCATCGATCGCATCGGGCTGGAGAACTACCAGCAGTCGCAACTGCACCACAGTTCATCCTGAATAGTTATGGCATGAAAAAACGGTTAAAAAACCCGCTACGGCGGGTTTTTTAATGTCTGGCTGCATAGCTTTTCACACCACTTATCAGCATGAAAAATAAGCGTATTTTTGTTAATCAGATCGCAAAAACAGACGCTTGGGAGTTGCACTATTGGAGCCCCTCACAGGGACATACAATAACAACATGTGAAAGGACTACATCATGCACTTCCTACCCAACAAGCTCGCGCTAGCCTGCGCCATTGCCCTCTCTCTTGCCGCCTGCAACGACAACAGCTCCAACGCCCCGGCGGATCCCGCCGCCGCCAAGGCCTCTCTGATGCAGACCATGGACGAGGCCCTGCGCGAAGGCCAGGCGCTCGACCCCTACGGTTTTGCCATCGATGCCGCTAGCATCGCCAAGCGCAAGGCCCTCGACAACGCCCTGCTCAAGCGGCTGGATGCTCTGGACGTGAGCGTGCTGAGCGAACGGGACCGGTTGTTCTACGACATGATCCGCTGGGATCTGCAGATCAACCTGGCGGGTTACGATCTGCCCCAGTCCCAGATCCCGATCCATCACTTCCGCAACCGGGTGGTGGATCTGGCCGATGAGGTGGGGGCCACCCCGGCCAGTGGCAGGGCCGCCCGCACCGTCGAGGGTGGCTTCGACTACTTCGAGCAGAGTTCGGCCGAGCGGGTCGCACCGGGGGATGCCGCCTGGCGGCGCGATATCGATCGCCCGGCCGCAGCCCCGGTTCCGGTGAGCAAGGCGAGGGCCGCTACCGCGCCACTGGCCTGGTATCAGGAGCACCTCACCTGGCTCAAGGCCTATAACGGCTACCTTGCCGAGGTGAAGCACCAGTTCGAACTGGGCAGCGCTCAGGGCAACACCCTGCCGGACGAGCTGGTGGACCGGCTGCTGGCCCAGCTCAACAGCAAGCTGGATGGGGAGGCGATCGCCGGCGCCTATCTCGGCTGGCAGCAACTGCCGGGAGAGGCGGACGAGGCGCTGCGCAGCGAGTACAAGGGGGTGCTGGACAGCATCAACGGCCGCTATCTGGCGCTGCGCGACTACCTGGATTACCAGCATGGCGGCGCCTATGCGGTGCGCCTTGGCAGCGGCGAGTGCGACGACGGTTTCTGCGGCATGACCAACGGGCGCGACTGGTATCGCTGGCTGCTGAAGAAGCACACCACCACCGACATGACGCCGGAGCAGGTGCATGCGCTGGGGCTGAGCGAGGTGGAGCGGATCTTCGGCGCCATGGTCAAGGTGTGCCATACCGTCGGCAAGTGTGACAGCGACGACGTGGCCCAGAGCAAGCAGAGCGGCCAGATCTACGCCTTCTTCCGCTATCTGAACGAGCCGGCCTTCTTCTACCAGAATCCGCTGGCGGTCTGGTCTGCCGGCCTCAACCCGGACAATGCAGCCGGGGCGACCCTGAGCGGGCCGCAGCAACAGGCGCTGGCCGAACACGAGCGGGCACTGCAGGAGTACAACGCCTTCAAGAGCAAGGCGGCGCTGGTGCTGCCGGACTTCTTCGATGCCGAGCGTACCATTCCCAAGCTGGATTACGAGGTGGTGCCCGTCTCCTATGAAGATGCGCCATACGGCGGGGTGGCTTGGTATCAGGACGGCAACCCGCAGACCGGCCGCAAGGGGCAGTTCTTCCTCAACACCTACTTCCCTTATGGTCTGCAGAGCTGGAACATCAGCACCCTGCTGGCCCACGAGGCGGCGCCAGGCCACCACTTCCAGATCACCATCGCCCAGGAGCTGGCCGCGAAGGATCCCGACTTCCCGCAGTACGTGGCGAACGCCTCCTACACCGCCTATGCGGAGGGCTGGGCGCTCTACACCGAATACCTGGCGGATCACGACATGGGGCTCTATCAGGGGCGCGGTCTCTATGATCCGGAGGTGGGGGACGTGAAGGTCGAGGGATCGTCCGCCTTCAACAACCAGCTGCAGTACTTCGGTCGCCTCAACGAGGAGATGCTGAGGGCCATGCGGTTGGTGGTGGATACCGGCATTCACTGGTATGGCTGGAGCCACGACCAGGCCGTCAACTACATGAAGGAGAACTCGGCGCTGGGGGCGGGGGATATCAGCTCCGAGGTGCCGCGCTACATGGCCTACACCGGCCAGGCGACCTCCTACAAGGCTGGCCAGCTGGCGCTGATCCGGATGCGGGAGTCGGCCGAGCAGGCGCTGGGCGCAGGCTTTGACCTCAAGGCGTTCCACCACCATGTGCTGGAATACGGCATGCTGCCCATCTCGGTGCTGGAGCAGAAGAACCAGCAGTGGATTGAACAGTCGAAGTGATCACAGTTACGGCGCCCGGCAAGGCAATGGGCGCCGCTTTCGATTAGGATACGGCTCTCTGCCAATAACAATGCTACGGACGATTTCCATGGAACAGATTGCACGCGAGATGGCACCCCACAAACGGGTGGCACTGGTGGCTCACGACAACATGAAGACCCCTCTGCTGAACTGGGTGATGCGCCGCAAGGAGGAGCTCAAGCTCCACCATCTCTATGCGACCGGCACCACCGGCACCATGCTCGGCAAGAAGGCGCAACTGCCCATCACCTGCCTCTTCTCCGGCCCGATGGGGGGCGACCAGCAGCTCGGCGCCCTGATCGCCGAGGGCAAGATCGACGTGCTGATCTTCTTCTGGGATCCCCTCAATGCGGTGCCCCACGATCCGGATGTTAAGGCGCTGCTGCGCCTCGCGGCAGTCTGGAACATCCCGGTCGCCACCAACGAGGCGACCGCTGATTTCATCATGGACAGCCCCCACATGCGCCAGGCGTTCAGCGTGCAGATCCCGGACTACGCCGGCTACCTCAAGGCGCGTACCGAGTGATCGGCTAACCCGTCATGCAAGAGGGCCGCAACAAGCGGCCCTCTTTAATTGGGAAAATGAATCAGCCAGGGAAACAAACCGGCGCAGGCTTATAGCGCACGGGCGAGAATGCGCGCCACCCGATCCGGATCGATATCCTGCTGTTCACCGAGCGCAGTGCGCCCCACCCGCTTGAGGTTGGAGCAGACCGCCGGAATGCAGCTTTCGCTGAGGCCATAGTCGGCCAGCCGGGTGCCCAGCCCCATCTTCTGGAAGAACTGCTCGGTACGGATGATCGTCTCCTCGATGCGCAGGGCCTTGTCCTCGCGGGTCGAATGCCACACCCGCTCGGCAAACTGGGCCAGTTTCTCCTGCTTCTGCGCAGCCCGCTCCCGCAGCAGGGCGGGCAGCACCACCGCCAGACTCTGACCATGGTCGAGCCCGTAAAGCGCCGTCAGCTGATGGCCGATGGCGTGGGAGGCCCAATCCTGTGGCACCCCGCAACCGATAAGGCCGTTGAGCGCCAGACTGGCCGCCCACATCAGATTGGCCCGCACCTGATAGTTGGTCGGCTCCGCCAGCGCCTTGGGGCCGTTCTCCACCAGCACCTGCAGCAGCCCCTCCGCCAGTCTGTCCTGCACCTCGCCTCCCACCGGGAAGGTGAGGTACTGCTCGGCGATATGGACGAAGGCATCCACCACCCCGTTGCCGGTCTGGCGCGGCGGCAGGCTGTAGGTAGTGGTCGGGTCGAGCACCGCAAACTGCGGCTGCACCAGCGGGCTTCTGAAGGAGATCTTCACATCTCCCCGGCTCACCACCGAGGTGGGATTGCTCTCGGAGCCGGTCGCCGGCAGGGTCAGCACACAGCCCATCGGCAGCGCCTTGTGCACGCTCGCCTGCTTGCCGCAGATATCCCAGGGATCATCCCCCTCGTAGCAGGCTGCGGCCGCAACAAACTTGGTGCCATCGACAACCGAGCCGCCCCCGACTGCCAGCAAGAAGTCGATGCGCTCGCGTTTCACCTGCGCCACCGCCTCCATCAACAGCTCGAATCTGGGGTTGGCACCGATGCCAGAAAACTCCTGCCACGTCACCCCCTCCAGCGCCCGGGTCAACTGCTCATACACCCCGTTCTGCTTGATGCTGCCACCGCCGTAGAGCACCAGCAGCCGGCTGCCGGGCGGGATCAGTTCGGGCAGGCAGGCGATCTGCCCCTCGCCGAAACAGATGCGGGTCGGATTGGCATATTGGAAGTTGTACACGGCGGGCTCCTCGACTTGATCAATGCGGGGACATTGTGCGCCCACGATCCCGACAGGTCAAAAAACGGGAGCCGGCTATCAAATTGCATATTGAGCAGGCTGCCTGCGAAATAAAGAGCGACGGCTCTGCTATGGTCTCCTGGCAGCTTTGCTATGGTCTCTTCGGGAGCTGGGAGTGCTGCCTTGCTCCATCCCGGCGCTGCCCCTTCCAACTCCTTTGCTCACAAGGTCTGACACATGAAACTAAAACATGCATGGATTGCCGCTCTGCTCTCCCTCTCAACCACGCTGACGCAGGCCGCCGAGGTCACCGCCGACGTCGCCACGGCCCCCGGCAAGGCCAACATAGTGGAGGCCGTATACGCCCAGGCGAAGGTGACCGCCATCGACATTGCCAGTCGCAAGGTGAGCCTGACCAATGCCGCCAGTGAAGCGTTCGATATCATCGCCGGTGAACAGGTCACCAATCTGGCCAACCTCAAGGTGGGCGATACGGTGGCGCTCAGATATCTGCAGATGCTGGATCTGGAGCTCATCAAGGGCGGGGCGGGCGTCAGACAGCGGATCGTGGAGGTGGCTGCCGACAAGGCCGGAGCAGGTGAGAAACCGGGAGCCGGCGTGGCCAGAAAAGTGACCCTCTATGGTGATGTCATCGCCGTCGACAAGGCGCAGCAGACCATCACGGTCAAAGGGGTGGATCACACCCTGATGCTCAAGGTACACGACCCGGCGCAGCTTGCCCTGATCGCCCAGGGGGATCAGATCAAGGCCGTCCAGACCCAGGCAGTGGGGATTGGCATAGTGCCTGAAAAGAAATAGCGCCTGAAAAGAGATAGCGTGGCTGACTTGTTCCAGCCCCGCTCTTGCTCAAACAGAAAGGGAGTGGCATCTGCCCTCCCTTTTTTACTGCGCAGCTTGTTGCATGGCGCAGTTCACTTAACCCCGACAGGGGCAAGTGCTTGCCCCCCTAGCCACGAATTGCCGTTTGAGTCGTGCCGGCAACCCCTCAGGCGGTTTTGGCCTCATCTTTGGATGAGCTCTTCTTGCCGGTCAGGCGATCCATTGCCTCTTTCAGCATCGCATCTTTCTGCTCATTGAGCGGCTTGCTCTGCTCAGCCCGCTCTTCCGGGGTCAGCTTCTTGTTGTCGGCGATAGCCTTGAGCTTGTCTTCTATCTCGTTGAATTTTTTGCGATCAAACCCGAGTGCCTTATCCACCAGCTGCTGCACCACGCCCCCCTTGTCGGAGCTCATGTCGAGCGCCGGCGGCAACTTGCTGTTCTTGGCCAGATGTTCATAGGTGAGCACCTGCTGGGCCTGACCGGTCATGCGCTGGGTGGAGAGGCTGACCATCTCCTCCCAGCCACCACCCTGACCACCGCTACTGGCACTGTTGAGGGTGGCGAGGGCGCGGTTGTTGGAGGCGCTCTGGGCAAGCTGCTGGCTGTAGGGTTTGATATCCATGAAGACTCCCGTTCTGTGTGCCGACCCGCCGGAGCGGGCCGACTGAATGCGGCGGTATGGGGTCTGGCCCCACCTTTGACAATAAAACCAGCAAGTTACAGGCCAACTTGTTAGATTGGTCGAGATCCCCGCGCTGGCAAGCTTGCCAGCGGTTACAGCCCCGACGCAGCGTCAGAATCATGACTCATCCGCTGCTTTCCCCCAATTTCCGACACATACCGCTGCCTCAAAAACGCTGCACCCTATAAACCGCAGGAACGCTCCGTCGATCACAAAACAAACAACCAGCGAGGCATACAATTTTGGCGCACATCACAACCAGCCAGCCGTGTCATGGATGATCTGTTCGTAAAACCAATAACAGGCAGACCAATCTGCCGAGCGCACTCCGCTGCCAGTTCGGAGTTGCGGCCTCCCCACACCTCATCCCCTCGTCTGACTCTCACTCACCGCAACCTTTCGGGCATAACGATGAAAAAACACACCTTGAGTCTTCTCTCCGCCACCCTGCTCACCCTGCTTGGCACCAGTGCCGACGCCTGTACCGGCCTTATCGTCGGCAAGGGGGCCAGTGCCGATGGCAGCGTGATGATCGCCAGAAACGAGGATTTTGGCGTCAACAACTGGAACAAGTACCTCGCCTTCCGGCCCGCGCAGCAGAACGAGGGCAAGGTCTGGAAACTGGGTAACGGGCTGGAAGTGCCGATGCCCAAGGCGTTTTTCGCCTACTCCGCCATTCGTGACTGGGATGCCACAGCCAGCGACCCCGACGGCAAGTATTACGAGGAGCGCGGCATCAACGAGTTCAACGTCGCCATTTCGGCCACCACCAGTGCCGAGGTCAACGACAAGGCCCAGAAAGCCGATCCGCTGATCGAGAAGGGAGTGATTGAAGCCATCATCCCGACCCTGATCCTGCCGCAGGCCAAAACGGCCAAAGAGGGGGTCGAGCTGCTCGGCAGCTATGTGGAGCAATATGGCGCCGGTGAGGGCAACAGCCTCTATCTGGCGGATGTGAACGAGGCCTGGCTGATGGAGATCGGCTCCGGCCACCACTGGATTGCGGTGCGGGTGCCGGACGACAGCTACGCCATGGTGGCCAACGGCCTGCGCATCCACGGCGTCAATCTCGACAGCGCCGATGTGCTGCACTCGCCCAAGCTGCTGGAGTTTGTACGCGAGCACAAACTGCTGGATAACGCCGACCCGAAAGAGTTCAACTTCGCCAAGGCGTTCGGGGTCATCGCTGACCCGTATAACGTGGATCGGGAGTGGCTCGGCCAGAAAATGCTGACCGCCAGCCATCCGCAGCCGACCCGGCAGGCGCAATATCCGCTCTTTATGAAGCCGGATGATCCCATCGCCGTGCCGGACGTGGCCAAACTGCTGAGCGCCACCTATGAGGGCACGCCGCTGGCGGGCAAGGCTGAGCGGCCGATCCGCATCGATCGCCAGCTGGAATCCCACGTCATCCAGCTGCGCAAGGAGATGCCCAAAGAGCTGCAGGGATTGATCTGGCAGAGCTACGGCGTGCTGGCCGAATCTGTGATGGTGCCGCTATACAACACCCTGGAATCCTACCCCCAGCCCTATCGCACCGGCAGCGACAGCTACTCCGATGACTCTGCCTACTGGCAGTTCCGCAGCCTGACCGCGCTGGCCAGCGCCGATCCGGACAAGTACCTGCCGCTGCTGCGCGGCGTCTGGAGCAAGGAGAGCAGCAAGCTTTACAAGGAGGTAGCCCTGCTCGACAAGAGCCTGAAGCAGGCCTATGCCAGCGACAAGGCTACCGCCATCGGGCTAGCCGCCGACTACTCCTATGGCCAGTTGGAGCAGACCTATCAGATGGCCAAAACGCTGCGCTACAAGCTGATGACGGATCTCACCAAGCGCACCGAGAAGAAGTATTCGCCGGAGGAGTTCAAGAAGATCATGAGCCTGTAATCGGTTCGCCAACGCAAAGAGGCTCCTAAGGGAGCCTCTTTTGTTTCAGCCAATGCGGCGATCAGCGACGGCTGATATTGAGCGGGCCGAAGGTCTGCGCCACCGGCATGATCTCGATGCTGTTGATGTTGACGTGGGCCGGTTGCTGGCTCACCCAGAGCACGGTATTGGCGATGTCTTCCGGCTGGATCGCTTCCACCCCCTGATAGACGGAGGCCGCCTTGGCATCATCACCGTGGAAGCGCACGTTGGAGAACTCGGTGCCGCCGCACAGGCCCGGCTCCACGTTGGTGACGCGGATGGCGGTACCCGCCAGATCGGCGCGCAGGTTGAGGCTGAACTGCTTCACGAACGCCTTGGTGGCGCCGTAGACGTTACCACCCGGATAGGGGTAGGTGCCCGCAATCGAACCGATATTGATGACGTGACCGCGATTGCGCGCCACCATGCCCGGCAGCAGCAATCGGGTGAGCAGGGTCAGACCGCTGATGTTGGTGGCGATCATCTGCTCCCAATCTTCCAGATCCGCCTTGTGGGCCGGCTCCAGCCCCAGCGCCAGACCGGCGTTGTTGACCAGCAGATCCACCTCGCTCCACTCGGCTGGCAGAGCAGCGATGGCAGCGCGGGTGGCCGCCTTGTCCTGCACGTCGAACGCCAGCGGCAGGAACTGCGCGCCCAGCTCGTCAGCCAGCGCAGCGAGCCGCTCGGCGCGACGACCGGTACCGATCACCTTGTAGCCCGCCTGCACCAGCTGGCGGCTGATGGACTCACCAAACCCGGACGAGGCGCCCGTTACCATTGCTATCATCTGAACCTCCATTATCTCAACCGATATTGTTATTTATGTTGTTGAAACCAATCTGACTTATTCATCGCTCAATTCACGTCCGGTCGCCTTGCGCCAGACAAACACCGCCAGATGGAGCAGAAAGAGTGCCGAGCCCCCCAGCGCAAACAGCAGGGCGGTGAGGGCGTTGACCGAAGTGTCGGCACCAAACCACCACCAGACCAGCCAGCCGACCATGCCGATGGCAAAGGTCTGGCCGGCACAGAGCGGGCAGCGCCCCAGCTTGGCCCTGATGGCGGTGGCAAGACAGTTGTCGCAGCTCATCCCCTCTCCTCTTCTCTCCTCTCTCCGGCCAGCTTCAGCACCAGCCGATGGGCATGCTGACCCGGGCCATAGTAGTCGGGCAGCCGCTGGGTGGCTTTGAACCCCAGCCCCCGATAGAGCGCCAGTGCCTCGGCGTTGGCATCGCCGACCTCCAGCCGGATCGCCCCCCAGCCAGCCTCCTGCCCTTCGCGGATCACCTGCTCCAGCAGGCGCCGCGCCCAGCCCTGACGACGGATGGTCCAGCGGATGGCGAGGGTCTGCACGATGAGGCGATCCCACCCCTTGTGCTCCAGCAGGCAGAGATAGCCCATCAACTGCTCCTTCTCATCCAGCACCAGCAGGGTGCGGCCTCTGGCCTGGGCGAGCAGATAGTGCCAGCGACTGCGGCCAAAGGCGACCTCGGGAGGAAAACAGTAGCGTTCCAGTTTAACGATGGCGCCCAGATCGCTGGGTCGGGCGGCGCGGACGGTCAACACGGGGAGTCCTTGTTCGGTTATTTATCCTCAGCACCAAAAATGCGACTTGTATCACAAGTTACCAAGGCAGAATATTAGGCACTGTAACCTCTTGTTTCCCCTCGCGCCATTGTCGTGCTTGTCGGTGCATCGAAGCCCACTGGGGATCCTGCCGCTTAAGGCAGTTTCATCTGTGGAGCCGAAAAATATGAGTACCTACGTCATCGTCGAAGAGCTGGGCGACTGGCCCTGCCATGCCGATTATCTGCTGACCGCCCGCACCTATCTGCAACACGGGGTGCCCACCACCGGCGGCCGCCCCCGCATCATCAACCTCTGCCGCAATCTGGAACACCTCAGCGCCGGCTACTACTGCTCGCTGCTGGCCCAGGCCCGCGGCCACCACTGTCTGCCGGGTTTGCAGGCCATCAGCCAGTTGCAGCCCCAACAGCCACCGGCCAAGCTGTGGCGAAAATTGCAGGGCTGGCTGGCCCAGCAGAGCGAAGACAGGATCCGGGTACGCGCCATTTTCGGCCAGAGCGAACTGAGCGAGCTGGCGGGGCTGGCCCGCTACTACTATGGCCTCAGCCAGCTGCCGCTGCAGGAGCTGACCCTCAAGCGCGGCCGCCACGGCTGGTCGGTGCGCCAGCAGCAGAGCCTGTCACCGCTGGCGCTGAGCCCGAGCGAGAAAGAGCTGATGCTGCACCACGCCCAGGCACTGGTGGGCACCGGCGACGAGGAGCAGGCGGCGCCACTCTACCAACTCGCCATTCTGGTCGACCCCAACGACGGCCGCGCCAGCAGCGATGCAGTGGCGCTGGAGCGCTTTATCAAAGCGGCCGCGGCGCAGGGGATCCGGGCCGAGATCCTGGCGCCGTCAGCCATCGAGCGGCTGCCGGAGTTCGATACCCTCTGGCTGCGCTCCGAGACGGCGGTCGGCCACTACACCTTCGAATTTGCCCGCCGCGCCGAGCAGCTCAAGATGCCGGTGATCGACAGCTCCCGCGCCATCCTCGCCTGCAGCAACAAACTCTATCTCTACGAGCTGATGGTGCGCAGCGGCGTGCCCATGCCGCCCACCATGGTGGTGACCCGCCGCGGCCGCCACCACGTGGACGAGCTGGTGCAACGGCTCGGCCTGCCACTGATGGTGAAGGTGCCCGACGGGGCGCAGGGGCGAGATCTGGCCATGGCCAGCGACGAGCAGCAGCTGGCTCGCCTGCTGGACGAGGGGCTGGCCCGCTCCGCCCTGCTGCTGGTGCAGAGCCGGATCCCCGCCGAGTTCGACTGGCGCATCGGCTTTCTCGACGGTTCGCCGCTGTTTGCCTGCCGCCGTTTCCGGCCCGAGCCCGGCAACCGCATTCGCCGCCGCAAACACCCTCTCGACATGAGCCGCATCGAGGCGCTGCCGCTCAACGAGGTACCGGAACGGGTGCTGCAAACCGCCCGCCGCGCCGTCCATCAGCTCGGCAACGGCCTGTTCGGGGTCGACCTGCGCCAGCAGGGGCGCGACTGCGTGCTGCTGGAAATCATCGACAATCCCTGGATACGTGGCGATATTGAAGACAAGGAGGCGCAGGATCTCTACGAGCGACTGGCCCGTGCCTTCCGCCAGCGGCTGGAGAACCGGGGGCAGAGCGCGGCCGGATAACAACAAGCATCGATTGCAGAGGTGGATATGATGACGACTGATTGGTGGGACATTGCACCCCTTGGCTGGGAGAACATCCTGGTCTGTCTGGTGTGCGGCACTCTGGTAGGGCTGGAGCGCCAGCTGCGCGGCAAGCCGGTCGGCATACGCACCTCCTCGCTCATCATCCTCGGCACCTACTGCTTTCTCGCCATCGGCGCCGCCCTCAGCCCCCAGAGCGCCGATCAGGCACGGGTGCTGGGCCAGCTCATCACCGGCATCGGCTTTCTCGGTGCCGGGGTGATGATGACCCGGGATGGTCAGGTGCTGGGGGTCACCTCCGCCGCCACCGTCTGGATGCTGGCCGCCCTCGGCGCCCTCATCGGTATGCAGATGCTCCATCAGGCGCTGCTGCTCACCGGCGTCACCCTCTCCATCCTGGTCGGCGTCGACTATCTGGAGACCAGCTTCAAGAGCCTGCGCCGCGGGGTGCACAACCGGCTGGAGAGCTGGCGCAATGGCAACGGCAATGGTCACCCGCCAGCCGCTCCCCGCCCGGATGAGCTGGGCAGCAGCATCGAGAAGTAGGACGGCGTCGCAAATGAAAAAAGGGCTCCGCTATGGAGCCCTTTGCGTTGGGGCGAGGTCGCACTATTGCAGCAACAGGAAGCGACCGGTGAGGGGTGGCAACTCCACCGTCACGCTGCTGCCGCCGATGGCCAGGCGCTCGCCGCTCTGCAGATCCACCAGCGCGCTGCCACTGCGCAACTTGCTGGCCGGCACAGCATAGCTCTGGGGCGTGCCGGAGACGTTGAGCAGGTAGACTACTTGCTCCGCCGCCGTCTGCTTGATGTCGCCATAGACGCTTCCCTCGGCCACCAGCTTGACCCGCTCCCCCTGATAGAGGGCGGGGTGGGCGGCGCGCAGGGCCAGCAACTGGCTGAGCCACTGTTTCAGCTCGCTCTGCTCGCTGCTCGGCACGAAGCCGGTGGCACCTGGCACCTTGCCATCGCTGCGGGCCACGTGATCGTCACAGAGCCCCTGCGCGGCACAGTCGCCCCCCACCTGCTGGGCAAAGTCCGGCACCTCGTCGCCAAACTCCTCGCCGTAGTAGAGGGTGATGGGGCCGGAGCGGGCCGCCAGGAAGCTGAAGGCCGCCTTGTGGCGCTGCCAGTAGTTCGCCGGATTGAAGTTGCCGCGCTCCAGCAGATCGCCGAAGCGCACCAGATCATGGTTGCCCAGCATCAGATTGGGCATGGCGTGATCCGGGTAGTTCTCCACCTTGTTCCAGCTGGCGTCGAGCACGCTGGCCCCCTGCCCCCCCTTGCCGGACTCCTCCACCGCCAGCGCCTGCACCAGGCCGTAGCGCAACGGGAAGTCGAACGCCGAAGAGAGCGCCGGGTTGTCGCTCGGCCCATACGCCTGGGCGCGGATCTCGTCGGCGCCCTTCCACACCTCACCCACCATGTAGCCGAGGGTACCCCACTGCTGGCCGGCGTTCTTGCGCGCCGCGCTGACCCGCTCCACCTCGCTGCGAATGGCGCGCCAATCATCCAGCCCAAGCTGATAGGCCTGATCGAGGCGCCAGCCATCGATGCCGTACTGCTCGACCCAGTAGCGGGCCACCTCCTTGAAGTAGGCGAGACTCTGGGGCTGGCTGTAATCCACCAGCTGGCCGGGATAACCGGCACCGCCGCTCTTGAGGGCGGGCAGCCGTCCCTCGGGCGAGGGCTTGCTCACCCCCACCTTGTTGACGTGGCCGAACACCCCGTCGAGGAAGACGTAGAGGCCGCGCTGATGCGCACCGTCTACCAGTTTCTTGAGCTGGACGTTGCTGCCGAAGTTAGGGTCCACGTTGAAGAAGTCGCAGGCGAAGTAGCCGGTGGCATCCAGCTTGTCGTCACCGCCTTGCCCCGCGCAGGAATCAAACACCGGGGTGAGCCAGATGGCGTTGACGTTGAGGCTCTTGATGTGGTCCAGGCTGTCGATGATCCCCTGCAGATCGCCGTTGTGCTGGGAGGGGCCGTAGCCGACACCATAGTTGGCGCTGTCGTCGCCGTCGATAAACGACTCCACCATCACCTGATAGGTGCGCAGGTTGCAGGCCGGCTGATCATTGCCGTAGCAGGCGCGGCTGGCGGTGGCCGGCGGCGGGGTGACCGGCGGATTGACCACGGGGGGCGTGCTCTCCCCGCCCGAACTACCACTGCCGCCGCAAGCCGCCAGTAACAGGGCGGCCCCGAGCAGGCCGCCATAGCGTAACGTTCCCTGTTTCATTGTTGTGTTCCCGCTGTGAGAGCAGGCGTCTGATACGCCTGTTTTCACCATGATAACGATGCTCACACAGCGGTGTCTGTGACTGAAAACGTTATCTGACTCAACTGGTTAGAGCACACCGACCGAGGCGAAGCGGTAACTGACCGAGAGCCAGTAGGCGCGGCCCGGTTCCGGTATCCGCCCCACCTGCTCATAGCCCAACCCGGCCTGACTGCTGTGCACCGACTTGGAGAGGTGCTCGTAGTAGAAGGTGTCGAACAGGTTGTCTACCCCGGCCGAGAGCTGCCACCCCTTGGCAAACTGCCAGGCACCGCTCAGGTTCATGGTAAAGAAGCCCGGGGTCTCACCCTGATCCTGACCGGCGACAGTGCCGGAGCCCACATCGACCCGATCCTGCGCGGCCACGGCGCGGCCCAACAGGGTCAGATTCCACGCCTCGGCTGGCTGCCAGCCCAGCGCCAACTTGCCATCGAGCGGCGGCATCTGGGCCAGCGGCTTGTTGTCGCTCTGGTTTTCACCGTAGACCACCGCCAGGCCGCCATCGAGACGCCACTGCTCGGCAAACTGCCAGCGCCCCTCCATTTCGCCACCGCGGGTCTGGGCGTCGATATTGCGCACCTTGTTCGACTTGTTGTTATAGAGCAGGTAGTCCTTGATGTTGGCGCTAAAGAGGGAGAGGGTCAGATCCAGCTCGCGGCTGCGCAGGGCCAGCCCTGCGTCCCACTGGCGGCTGCGCTCCGGGTTGAGGGTGAACGGGGTGCTGTCCTTGCTGCGTTCCCAGTAGTCCGGCGCCCGCTCTGCCTGTCCCCACGCCAGATAGCTGGACCAGCGGGGCGACCACTGGTACTCGTAGCGACCAAAACCGCTGTCGAGGTGCTCGGTCTCGCTGTAGAGGGTCTGATCACCCGCACCATAACGGGTTGTCTCGACCCGATCCTGACGATACCCCCCCTTGTAGCTGTGGGCCCCCTGCTGGCGCCCCAGCTCGGCAAAACCGCCCTGCTGCTCGAAACGCAGGGTGCGCTGGCGATCCTTGGTGGCATAGTCGACGCCGCCCCGGCTGCGGTGCTGATCCCGGTTGCTGTCGAGCCCGGCGGTCAGCAACCAGTCGGCTGGCAGAGCGATGTCGTTGGCCCAACGCCCGCCGGTGTTGCGGCGATCCGGGTTGGAGAGCATCTTCATGCCGCTGTTTGGCCGCAGACTGAAGTTGTCCATGATGTGGTCGATGTAGTTGTCCCACAGGGTCAGCTCGCTGCGCTGCCAGTGAGTGGTGATCTCCTCCTGCTTGAGCTTCAGCCCGAAGGATTCGCGGTCAAACATAGGGCCATCCATGGTGCGGTCCGCATAGGCGGCGCGGGCATTGCTGCGCTCGGCGGTGAATTCCAGCCAGGTGTGCTCCCCTGGCGTCCAGCCCAGCTGGGCGGTGCCGTTCTCGCGGCGATAGAAGGAGCGCACCTTGTCACCGTGGCCATCGCGGTAATCGTCACTGTCGGAGTGGGTAAACTGACCACGCAGATAACCATCGGTCGAGCCTGCCGTCATGTCGACCATCTGGTCATCGCGGCCGAAGCTGCCAAAGAGGGCCGAGGCGTCGCTCTTGAAGCCCGGTGCCATAAACTCTGGCCGGTCCCGCTCAAACAGCACGGTTCCCGCCAGGGTTGCCCCCTGCTCGAGGGATTGCGGCCCCTTGAGCACTCTGATCCGGTCAAAAGATTGGGGGAACACATAGGCAGTGGGCGGGTCCATCCGGCCACCACAGCCACCAGCCAACATACCGCCATCCATCTGCACGTTGAGGCGGGACATCCCCATCCCCCGCAGCACGGGATCGCCACCGAGCCCCCCTTTGCGCACCATGCTCATGCCAGTGACGTTTTTGAGATAACCGGCGCCATCGGCAGCGGGCATGGGGGAACCGGGCTTCTTGGGGTCCAGCGTCACCTCCAGAGTGCTGGCGGGGCGGGTTGCCACCACCACCATAGGATCCAACTGTTGAACCGCTTCCTGACCGGCAGCACCGTGACAGGCGAGCCCGCCCACCAGCAGGGCAAGAGGAGTGCGCATATGACAAGCCATACATTTGTCCTTATGTATTTGTTTATTTTATTTTTTTCATTCAACCGACCAAACCTTTCAGTAACAGAAAGGTTTACCATCAAGCCGCAAAAAAGGCCTGCGGCGCGAAAGCGGCAAGCCTCTGTCAGGTGAAGCGAAGACTAGTTGGCAAAATGTTGCGCAGGTTTTACCCAAGTTGACTCAGAAAGGCAAACAGGCAAACATTCCAGTAACAGTAATCTGGCATTGGCTCACAAAAAATGGGGATTAACTGAAGGCTTCTCGCTCATCGATGGGAGAGATGAGGTGATAGACCTCGTGGGCAGACAAGGTACATCCGACGGGCCACTCCAGCTGATGGTAGCGATTGATAAAGACCCGGGCACAGTGACGCTCGCTCTCCAGCTTTGCAAACAGCGGCTGGATGCGCCAGGGGGTCAGATCCAGCACGCCTGTGGTGCCGTCCGATAACACCAGAAACAGGCGCCATCCCTGCACATACTCGACATCGATAAAGACCGGCATCCCTTCGGCTCCGATTGAGATAATTCGCGGCAATTATAAATCGCGATCCCACCCCTATTCGCGCTGCGGGTCACATTTTATCCAGCTGGTTATGCTGTGCTCATTCGCTGTGCGACATCACATTTTTAGATGACAAATGTGCTGGTTTCGACTTTTAACAAACTTGAATGCAACCTTAACCAATTCGATCTGTCATAAGCTCACAGCAAGTAAACACGTCTGTGGACAGACGTCTTCAGTCTTAATCAGGAATAAAGATGACAGTACTAAAACAGCGACTCGGCCCGTTTTGGCCCTTTGCCGTCTTCTGCGTTTTCGCGCTTTTCTCTCTCTCTTTCAGCAGGCTCACCCTCGGTCTCTGGCAACTGGAACGGGTGGATGCCGTGGCCGGTTGGCAGGAGATGCTGCTGCAAGGGATCCGGGTCGATTTTGCGACCCTCTGCTGGGTCTGGGGAGTCCCCGCTATGCTAACCCTGCTGCTGGCCGGCCCCCACACCATCGGTCGCGGCTGGATGCAACTGATGCGCGTCTGGTTGACTGTCGGACTCTGGCTGATGCTGTTCCTCGAGATATCCACCCCTTCGTTTATCACCGAATATGGCGTGCGCCCCAATCGCCTCTATGTGGAGTACCTCATCTATCCGAAAGAGGTATTCGCCATGCTATGGGCGGGCCGCAAGGCTGAGCTACTGCTGGCGGTGCTCTTCAGTGGTGCCGTGCTGGCCGGTGGATGGTGGCTGAGCGGCCGTCTGGTACGTGGCCTCAGCTTCCCCCGCTGGTACCTGCGTCCGGCATTCGCCCTGCTCATTCTGGCCATAGGTTTTCTAGGTGCCCGCTCCAGCCTCGGCCACCGCGCCCTCAACCCGGCCATGGTCGCTTTTGCCGAGGATCCGCTGGTCAACGCACTGACCGTCAACTCCGCCTACTCTCTCTTTTTTGCCATCAAGCAGATGGGCGCCGAGGAGGATGCCAGCCGCTTTTACGGCAAGATGACGGAGCAGAAAGTGCTCGAGGTCATGCGCAGAGAGAGTGGCCGTCCGTCCAGTGATTTCAACTCCGATCTGCTACCCAGCCAGACCTTCAACGAGGCGAGCTTCAAGGGCAAGCCGAAGAATCTGGTGATCTTGCTGCAGGAGAGCCTGGGCGCCCAGTTTGTCGGCTCTCTCGGCGGCCTGCCGCTTACCCCCAACATCGATGCCCTGTCGCAGCAAGGCTGGGCCTTCGAGCAGCTCTACGCCACCGGCACCCGCTCGGTACGCGGTATCGAAGCGGTACTGACCGGCTTCACCCCGACCCCGGCGCAGGCGGTGGTCAAACTCGGCAAGAGCCAGACCAACTTCTTCACCATCGCGGATCTGCTCAAGCAACGGGGTTACGACACCAGCTTTATCTACGGCGGCGAGAGCCACTTCGACAACATGCGCAGCTTCTTCCTCGGCAACGGCTTCACCACCATCATCGAGCAGAAAGATTTCGACAATCCGGTGTTCAAGGGCTCCTGGGGCGCGTCCGACGAGGATCTGATGGCCAAGGCCGACGACACCTTCAACGCGCTGCACAAGGAGGGCAAACCCTTCTTCAGTCTGGTGTTCAGCTCCAGCAACCACGATCCGTTCGAATTCCCGGACAACCGCATCGAACTCTTCGAGCAGCCCAAACAAACCCGCAACAACGCGGCCAAGTATGCGGATTACGCCATCGGCGAGTTCTTCAAGAGGGCGAAACAGTCCGACTACTGGAAGGATACCCTGTTCCTGGTCATCGCCGACCACGACAGCCGGGTCGGTGGCGCCAGCCTGGTGCCCATCCCCCGATTCCATATCCCCGGCGTCATCGTCGGTGACGGCATTGCACCGAAGAAGGATCCGCGCATCGTCAGCCAGATCGACATGGCGCCGACCCTGCTCTCCCTGATGGGGATCAGTGCCGACTACCCCATGCTCGGCAAGGATCTGACGCGCATGCCCGCCGACTGGCCGGGGCGCGCCATCATGCAGTACGACAAGAACTTCGCCCTGATGCGCGGCAAGGATGTGGTGATCCTGCAACCGGAACGGGCAGCAGAGGGCTATGTCTACGACAATGCCAGCGAGAAGCTGACTCTGGCGGCGCAGCCGGACGCCTTGAAGGAGGATGCTCTCGGTCTTGCCCTGTGGGGCAGCATGGCCTATCAGAAGAGCCTCTATCAGACGGCCAAGGATGAACGCACCGCCGCCAATTGAGCCGCTCGTGCTGCTTCAACCCATAGCAGAATAGAAAAAACCGCCAGCTGGCGGTTTTTTCCATCTATCCATACCGTCGGCCCACAGGCCGTTATGGCTGGGGAAAGCAGGGCAGGGAGCGGCTGAACTTGTGCTCGAATACCAGCGAGGTTTCGAGGTGCACCACCTCTTCGCGGGAGGTGAAGTGATCGAAGACGAAGTTGCGCAGGTGCTCGGTATCGGAGACACAGAGGTGCACCAGAAAATCATCCTTGCCCCCCATGTGGAACAGGCTGATCACTTCGGGCAGCGCCAGAATGGCATCGCGGAAAGCATCGATGATCTGGCGGCTGTGGCGGGCCAGCTGCAGGGAGACCATTGCCTGAATGTGACCCCCGAGGGCCTGATAATCCACTTCACAGTGCGCTCCCTTGAGCACGCCATCCTGCTGCAACTTACGCACCCGCTCCAGACAGGTGGAGGGGGCAACGCCCACCAGCGCGGCCAGATCCTTGTTGGTCATGCCCGCATCCCGAAACAGATGGGCCAGGATATCCAAATCCAGTTGATCCAGGTTTCTCATCTTAACTCCTTGAACCGCTCAATTTTTTAGACTCTGCCCGTAAACCGGGGCAAACACAACGGCCATTGACATCCCCCCTGCCCCGCCTATCCTTGGCGCCATTCACCGGCCGCAACCCTGCGGCCACCACGCGAGGATCCGCCATGCACCCGTATCACCCCTTCTGGAGCCTTGAAGTTCCCCGTGTCGACGGTCAGCTGCTGCTGACCCCCTGCCCCGGCACCCAGCAGGTGCCGCTGACTCTGGCGCTCGATCAACTGCGGTTGGCCGGTGCCCACGGAGTGGTGACCCTGATGACAAGCGCCGAGTTAATCCGACTCGAACTGGCGCAGCTCGGCCAGCAGGTCGAGCACGAAGGGATGCGCTGGTTCCATCTGCCCATCGAGGATGATCTGGCCCCCGATGCCGCCTTCGAAGCTGCCTGGCAACAGGCGCTGCCACAGCTGCGCGAGCTGCTGGGGGATGGCAAACATCTGGTCATCCACTGCAAAGGGGGCAGCGGTCGTACCGGTCTGGTCGCCGCCGCGCTGCTGATGACCCTCGGCCAGCCACAGCAAGAGGCGATGGCCGCCATCAAGGCCCACAGACCCAAGGCGTTTATCCTGGCCTGCCACCGCCAATGGCTCGACCAGCTGGCCGAGCGGCTGGAGCAGGGCGACTGACTACTTGCCCCCCTGGTCGTAGGTGAAGACCTTGCCGATATCCTCCACCCGATAACTGGTGAGCTGATAGACGTAGTAGTTGAGCCAGTTGGCAAACAGCAGATGACCATGGCTGCGCCAGCTGGCGCGCGGCGTCCGGCTCGGATCGTTATTCGGGTAGTAGTTGACCGGAATGGCCGGGTCGAGCCCCGCCGCTAGATCACGCTGATACTCCCCATCCAGTGTCAAAGCATCGTACTCCGGGTGCCCGGTGACAAACACCTGACGACAATCCTTGGTCGCAGCCAGATAAACCCCCGCCTCTTCTGACTCTGCAAAGATCTGCAAGTCGGTCTGGGCACGGATCAGATCGCCATCAAACGCCGCATAACGGGAGTGGGGGGCGACAAACTCGTCGTCGAAACCGCGCAGCAGCGGCTCATGCTCGTCGAGGCGGTGGTGGCGATAAACCCCGGAGAGCTTCTCGCCGTGGGTCTGCTTCTCCATGCCATACAAGGCTTTAAGCGCCGCCTGCACCGCCCAGCAGAGAAACAGAGTGGAGGTCACGTGCTGATGGGACCACTCGATGATCTCGACAATGCGCGGCCAGTAGACCACCTCCTCGAACTCCACCAGCCCAAGCGGCGCCCCGGTGATGATCATGCCGTCGTAGTTGTTGCCACGCACCTGTTCGAAGTCGTGGTAGAAGTTCTCGAGGTGGGCCTGAGGTGTGTTCTTTGACTCCCTGTCATCAATGCGCAGCAGATCCACATCCACCTGCAGCGGCGAGTTGGAGAGCATCCGCATCAGCTGGATCTCGGTCTCAATTTTCTTGGGCATCAGATTGAGGATCAACACCCGCAGCGGGCGGATGTTCTGGGTGACGGCCCGGGATTCCGTCATCACGAAGATGTTCTCCTGCCCCAGCACTTCGGCGGCGGGTAACTGATCCGGGATCTTGATCGGCATGCTTACTCCCTGTACTGCATCGGTAAATATGTCTGGACATCCAGAAGCCTATAATAAAGCTCACGCACTGTCATCAGATACCTTTTGTATTCACCCCCACCTTTGACTAGCATACGGCTCAGTATCTCCCCTGCATCCAAGATAATGACCGGTATCAAGATTTCCGTAGATCGACTGCAAGTCGGCAACTATGTATCCCTGCCACTGGGGTGGCGTGAACACCCATTCCTGTTTTCCAGCTTCAAGATCAAAAGTGAAGAAGAGATCGAGCTGATCCGCCGTCTCGGCCTGAAACTGGTTACCATCATTCCCGACAAGAGCGACGTTCCGCCCAAGCCCCTCAATCAGGTACAGCCTCAGCAACAAGAGAGCGCAGACGCCGCACAGCGGCAAGCCCGAATGCAGCAGGAGAAGGATCAGCGTATAGAGCAGTTGCAACAGTATCGCCGCAATTTGCAGCAGTGCGAGAAGCAGTTCCAGCAGTCGCTGGCACAGGTGCGCAGCGTGATGAGCAAGATCCAGTCCCGCCCCCTCAATGCCATCGGCGAGGCACAGGAGCTGGTCAACGCCATGACCGAGCAACTGCTCTCGGTGGACGAGATGGTGCTCCATCTGGTCTCCGACAGCGAGGATGGCAACAACCTCTACTTCCACTCCCTCAATGTGAGCGTGCTCAGCATGCTGCTGGCCAAGGAGTGCTGCATGACGGCCGACGAGATCCGTCAAGTCGGCATGGGGGCGCTGTTCCACGATATTGGCAAGCTGAAGATCCCGAGCCAGATCCTGCGCAAGACCGAACCGCTGACCAAGCCGGAGCAAAACCTGATGGCCCAGCACCCGCGCTACGGGCTGGATCTGCTCAATCTGGCCAAGGATTTCCCGGCCGAGGCGAAGGGGATCGTGCTCCATCACCACGAATATCTCGATGGCAGCGGGCCGGAAGGGCTCAAGGGTGGCCAGCTCGATCCGCTGACTCAGATGGTGTCACTGATCAACGAGTACGATAACCTCTGCCACATGCAGGCCAAGGTACCCTACTCGGCCCTGAGCGGCCTCTACAAGCAGCGCAAGGCGCAGTTTAATCCGGAGTACCTCAGCATGCTGATCCGGCTGATGGGGATCTACCCCCCCGGCAGCGTGGTGCAGCTCTCCAACGGTCAGGTGGGACTGGTGATGTCGGTCAACGCTTCCCGCCTGCTCTACCCCTCGGTGCTGGTCTACGATCCGCGCATTCCCCGTCAGGAAGCCGCCATCATCGACCTGCAGCAAGCCGAACTGTCGATCGCCAAGGTGATCCACCCCAAACGGCTGCCGCCCGCCGTGTTCGAGTACCTCAATCCGCGTACCCGGATCAGCTACTACTTCGAGCACAACAAAGCCTGATTGTGTTGGCCCGAGGCCAACCGTTGCCACCCGTTTAATCCAAGGAGCCAGCCATGCGTATCGAGATCATCAGTACCGGAGATGAAATAGTGACGGGTCTGGTGGTGGATACCAACGCGGCCTGGCTCAGCGCTCTGCTGCTGGAGCAGGGCTGGCAGGTGCGCCGTCGCCTGACGGTAGGGGACAACCTCACCGACCTGAAAACGGTGCTGCAAGAGAGTGCCAGCCGCGCCGAGGTGGTGCTGGTGTGTGGCGGACTCGGGCCCACTGCCGATGACCTGACCGCTCAGGCGGCAGCTGAAGCCTTTGACCAGCCACTCACCCTCTTCCCCGAATGGCTCGCTACCATCGAAGCGCGCTACGCCAGCCGTGGCCGCCCCATGGCACAAAGCAATGCCAAACAGGCATGGCTGCCACAGGGGAGCGAGATCCTCGACAACCCGGTCGGCACCGCCTGCGGCTTTGTGGTGCGAAGTGGCCAGAGTCAGCTCTTCTTCACCCCGGGCGTGCCGTTCGAGTTCAAACAGATGGTGCGCGAGCAAATTCTGCCGCGCCTCAAACAGCTGGCCGGTGCGCAGATCGATACCGAGCTGCGTCGCTTTTACACCTTCGGCGTCTCGGAGTCGGCGCTCAGCGATATGCTGGATGCCGAACCCTGGCCAGCCGGCATCGAGCTGGGTTACCGCTCCTCCATGCCCCTTATCGAGCTGAAACTGATCGGCCACGACGCCAGTACCGCTGACATGGAGAGTGCCGAGCGCCGACTGCTGGATACGATCCGTCCCTGGCTGGTTGGCAGCGGAGATACGGAACCGGCGCAGCAGATCCTGGCGCTGCTGCAAGGCAAACCGCTGGCTCTGCTGGAGGGAGAGAGTGGCGGCGCCCTGCTGGCGCTTTGTCACGGCCATCCCAGGCTGGAGGCCAACTTCAGTACGCAACTGGCCGATGAGCTGGCGCAACTGCCGACCGCCGATGCGGGCCTGCAACTGACCATAGGGCGAGAGGGCACTGAGGGTGTACCACTGCTACTAAGCGCCGATGGAAAACACGTCGGTCAGACGGTCAAGGTCAGCCACCTCGACCCGGAGAGTCGCCGCAAGATCCTCGCCTTTGCCGCCCTCGACATGCTGCGCCGCCATATGCTGGGTGAGCCGGTGCTCGGCGATTACCTCACCCTGGCCAGAACAGCCCAGCGCAGCTGATAAGAACCGCCACTCCCCTGCCAGCAACCCTATGTCGCTGGCGCTGCGATCCGTCTTTTCACTCCGTTTCCAAACAGCGCCCACATTTATCTGGCCGCCATCACCGATTTGACTTCAATTCATTGACCATTCAGAGGAAATATCTGAATACTGCCCACTCTCAGGGTTGGCGACTCGCTTTATTAATCATTGAGAGATTAAATGACAGTAGAGGAACGAGCAGAGCGTTCCGTTCTCATCCAGCAAGGAGATGCGGTGTTAAGCAAAGAGTGGTTGCTGCTATCAAGCGATATGGAACTGGTCTGCCTGCGGATTGCCGCCGGTCTCACCAAACCTGTCACGGAACAGGATGTGCAGGCTCTGCTGCTCGCTTCCAACTGTCGCCGCTATCAGCCGCTGCCCGAGGGGATCAAACAGGCAATCAGCCTGCTTAATACCCTGCTCACCAACCCTGCCGCCCCCGTCCCTGCCAACCCCATCCCCATCGGCAAGCGTCAGGATGCCCGACTCGCCGTAATAGTGGAGAAGGATCGCATGAGCGCCATCGCCCAGATCACTGCCGACTGGGGGGGCAAGTATGTGACGCTGGAACAGCTGAAAGAGACGATCGCCATCAGCGAAATCAAACAGGGGGTGAGTGAGCAACTGCTCACCGCTGCCATCCAGTCAGCCAAGGAGGCCGCCCCCGGCAGTCAGCTCAAGCTGGTGATTGCCAACGGCCAGCCTGCCGTCAATGGTCAGGACACTCGCTATGAGCGGCTGGTGGAGACACCGGCCGAGCGGATCCTCAAGCCGCAAGAACTGGAGCATGGCAAAGTCGATCTGCGAGATCTTGGTTCCATCGTCACCGTCAAGGCAGGGGCCCAGCTGATGCGCCGCCATCCTGCCACCGTCGGGGTGCCCGGCTTTACCGTGACAGGTCAGGACTTGCCTGCCAAGGATGGTAAAGACAGTCCAATGAGTGCTGGCGAGGGAACCTTCATCTCCCCCGACGATCCCGACTTGTTGATCGCCAGTAGGGCTGGCCTGCCCTGCCAGGAGAAAGCAGGTATGAAAGTGGACGAGGTACTCAGTGTCAAGCAGGTGGATGCCCGCCACGGCCACATTGCGTTTGAGGGGGGATTAATCGTCAGCGGCGACGTCAACCCGGGCATGAAAATACGGGTCAGCGGTGACATCGTCATCGGTGGATTTATCGAAGGAGGTTGGATCGAAGCAGGGGGCAGCATTACGGTACGGCACGGTATCATTGGCCGCCGCAACGAGCAGGGAGAGTACCTTTGCCAGCTCAATGCCCAAGGGGAGATCCACGCCAGCTATGCCCAATACGCGCAGCTGGAAGCGGGTGGAGATATACAAATCCAGAGCCAGCTCAGCCACTGCTACACCCGCAGTGGACGGGATATCAAGGTGGGTGACACTAACATGCGTAAAGGCAATCTGCTGGGTGGAACCAGCATTGCCAATCGTCTAATCATGGCCCCCAGCCTGGGGGCCGAGGCCGCCAACCATACCCGGCTGCAGATCCTCGGTGGCTACTTCACCCACAAGGAACAGGAACACCAACTCAAGTTGCGCCAGCTGGAGTGTCAGGCCCAGCTCGACAAGATCAAGGCACTGGTGATGAAACTGCTGCAACTGCCCAGCGATAAACGCAATCCTGATACCTTGCGCAAGCTCAAACCAATCCGCGATCACCAGCTGGCGGAGCTGACCCTCATCCACGAACAGATCACGGCAAACAATGAAGATATGCAGAACTTGATGGCGCAAATGGAGGTCATTGCCACCCAGCATCTGTTCTCCGGCATCGAGGTCGAGATGGCCTGCTTTAAACGCAAGGTTACCATCACCCGAGGCCCCACCCGTCTGACCATTCATGATGACACGTTGGAGATGACCCCTTACGAGGGGCACAAATAGATCAACCGACACCGGCAGCTCGCTGTGCCGGCCGTGATCCCGACGCCGATTTTCGCTACACTCGCCACTTCCTTGGCCCCACCGGGCGGGCCACCCAGACTCAGGTAGTGAGAGATGTACAAGCTGATCGCATTGGATATGGATGGCACCCTGCTCAACCCGCAGGGCCAAATTACTCCCCGCACCCACGCCGCCATCAGCGCCGCGCGCGCCAAAGGGGTAACCGTAGTGCTGGCCTCTGGCCGTCCACTGGAAGGCATGAGCCGCTATCTGGAAGAACTCGGCCTCACCTCAGAGCATGACTACGTCATCTGCTACAACGGCGCCCTGGTACAACAGGTTGCCGATCAGCGCATCATCCGCAGCCAGCTGCTGACCGGCAGTGACGCCAGCGCCATCGCCAAACTGGCCGACGAGCTGGAGGTGAACGTCCACGGTTTCTCGGTCACCCGTGGCCTGATCAGCCCCCGTGTCAGCACCTACACCGAGCACGAATCCCGCCTGATCGGCATGCCGATCAATCTGATCGACTTCGCCACCCTGCCTGCCGACGAGCAGATCATGAAGGTGATGATGATCGACGAGCCGCCCCAGCTCTCCCGCGCCATCGAGCGACTGCCCGCAGAGCTCTATGAACGCTATACCGTGGTACAGAGCGCCCCCTTCTTCCTCGAGTTCATGAACAAGCACAGCAACAAGGGGACCGGCGTTGCCGCGCTGGCCGAGCACCTTGGCCTGACCGCCGCTCAGGTGATCTGCGTCGGAGATGCGGGTAACGATCGCCACATGATCGAGTACGCTGGCCTCGGGGTTGCGATGGGGAATGCCACCGACGAGATCAAGGATCTCGCCCAGCACACCACTGCCCGCAACGATGAAGATGGTGTGGCCCAGGTGATCGAGCAGTTCGTACTGAACACCTGATCGCAATCGATCGCCGCTGCGCCCGATTAGGAAATGAAAACGGGGAGGCTGTCAGCCTCCCCGTTTTTCTGGTCAGTTACCTGCGTGATGAGCGGTAATTCGCTCGTTTCACTGGTTCGCCAGACACTGGGTATGGGAACCTGGTTGCAGGTAAGGCATCAGCAGGGGAGCCATGCCCTTGAGCACCTGCACCGGCAGTGCAGATGTGAAGCGGAACTTGTCGGACTGGCTACCCGGTACATAGGCGGTCAGGGTACCGAAGTGATCATCCCCCAGATAGAAAACGAAGGTCGCGGTTCGGTTGCGCGCCAGCGAGCTGGTCACATTGCCATAACGGCCTACTGTTTCAATCCGGTTATCACCGGTGCCGGTCTTGCCCCCCATCTGCAACACAGTGCCGTCCTGCAGAGTAAAAGCACCGGCGATACGTCTTGCTGTGCCCCCTTCCACCACCTTGGAGAGCGCACTGCGCAGGGCTGCCGCCACCTCTGCCGGCATCACTCGGGTTCCCTCGGTGTGTTGTGGCTCAAACTCGGTCTCGAAGGGAGTCCCCTTGGCAAACGAGAGGTGCTCGATCCGCAGGGTCGGCGAACGGATGCCACCATTCTGGATTATGCCCATCAGCTCGGCCAGTGCAGCCGGACGATCACCGGAGCTCCCCAAGGCGGTCGCCAAGGACGGCACCAGATGGTCGAACGGATAACCAAGCTTGGCCCAGCGCTGATGAATATCGAGAAACGCTTCCACCTCCAGCATGGTGCGGATCCGGCTATCACGAGCACTGCGATGACGGGTCTTGAACAACCAGCTGTAGACCTCCTGGCGTTCGTCACGGCTGGCAGCAACGGCATCGGCAAAGGTTGCCTTGTCAAACTCCTTGAGATAGGCCAGCAACCACAGCTCCAGCGGGTGAACCCGGGCGATGTAGCCCTGATCCGGCAGTGAATACTTGCCCGGGCCATAGCTCACATAGAGCTGATTAATCCGCTTGGCACTCAGCTTCTCCCGCGGCAACCGCTCCGCCAGGAAGGCAGCAAAAGCCGCTTCGCTGGCTTCCGGCATCAGGTAGCGGTGAACCGCCGCCAGACGTACCGCACTCGGCTTGAGACCGTCGAGGAAGGTATCGAGCTGCTCCTCGGGGGTCTTGCCGCGATATTTGCGCCAGAAGCGCAGCAGATAGGTCTGGCCCTCTTTGTCAGCAAATTTGGCCAGATACTCCTGACGACGGGGATCCTTGTCATCCTTCAGCAACTGGGCACGGTTGCCCTCCTTGTAGAGGCTGTAGCGCACGATATCGCGCATCAGCCGCACAAAGGGCAAGTTAATCGACTCACGCAGAGAGTCACGCAACGTCGGAATGCGATTGTTATCCTCGCGGCGGAAGTTGTTGAAGGTGTGCATGCCGCCACCGGTAAAGAACCCTTCGTTGGGGCTGGCGGAGTATTTGCGATCCAGCGCCGCTTCCAGCATTACAGGCAGGCTCTTGTCCTGAGCCGTCATCAGATAGGAGATGGCCCAACGGCTGAGGTTGTCCTGAGAGACGGCGGCCAGCTTGCGCAGATTCTCGACCGGCATCCCGGCATAGTTGTCGTGCAGCTCAGCCACGATCTCCAGATAGGTGGTCAGCACCCGCAACTTGGCGGTTGAGCCCAACTCCAGCTTGGAGCCTTCATTGATATCGAACGGCTGATCGGTGTTGTCGGTCTGCACCCGCACCTTGAACCCTTCCGGCGACTTCTCGAACAGGGTGAAGCTGTAGCGCACATCGCCGGTCTTCTCCGGCGAGAGCAGGCGCTCACCAAACAGCCCTACCTGGGCGGCAAACGTCGGGTCGGCCAGCTGTTGCAGATAACGGGAGATTTCGTTCTGCAACGGCATGTTGAGGCTGGTATCGGCGGTCAGATCCATCCGGTCGAGGTCATAGAGCTGCACCCCGAGCTGGCGGCTCAAGCGAGTACGGGCAACCTGCAATCCCTTGTTATTGTTCACCCGGGTGATAGCCGGGGACTGCAGGAAGTCACGGAACGTAATCTTGGCCTTGAGCGCCGCCTCCATCAGAGGTGGCGTGATCATCCCCTCCTGCACAAACAGGCGCAGGTAGCTGTCGGTCAGGGTAGCCAGCGCCTCTCGCCCTTGAGCCAGATAGTAAGAGGGGCGGCGGTGCGCAATCATCAGCGAGACCACCTGACGCAGGGCAAGCCCCTGTTCGGCCAGCGGCGCATTCTGGTTGCGGGCGGGATCCAGCAGACGGTTCACGTCATCGACATTGGCACCAAACCAGACCCAGAGGCCATCTCCCAGACCATGTACTTCACCATATCCCGGCGCAGCCGAGAGCGGCACCGAGTTGAGGTAGGCCCAAGCAACCAGCTTACGCGCTTCGAGGGTTTCCGGCCCGAGACGATAGGCCCGCACGCTGGCAGAGGCCATCTGACGGATCTTCTCGGTCGGCGACAGGGTCAGGCCATCCGGCGAGTGGCGATACTTCTCCACCTGGGTCGCCAGGGTACTGCCACCGGCAGATTGATCCTGCATATCGAGCGCCTTGCCCACTTGAGAGAGCGCGGCCTTGGCAAAACGGGGCCAGTCGACCGCCGGGTTGGCCAACGGCTCTTCGTTGCTCAGCAAGTCGCGGTTCTCGATAAACAGCAGCGACTGGATGACGAGCGGCGGAATGGAATCAAAATCCGGATAGTGATGGGTCGGATACTTGAATTGATAGAAGGGCTCGGCGCGGCAATCGTGCAGCGTCAAACCGGCCTGCACCTTCTCGGTATAGGGCACGAAGAAGCCACGACTGGCATAGTCATAGAGTGCGTCGGAGAAATGCACCTGTTTGCTGACTTCATAGCCCCGCTGCAGCAAACGCTCCTGCATCATCGGCAGTTGCACATAGCCGAGCCGCTTGTCGAACGGGCCATCCTCAGGGAAGGCGATCTGCTTGCTCTGACCAGGTTCGACCTGATACGTGAGCTTGGCGGCATAGCGGGAAATCTCCTGAGATTGCAGCTTCGAGGTTTTCATCTCATAGCCAACCAGAGCGATCACCGCCCCCAGGCACAATAAAAAGAGAAAACAGAACAGCCAACGCCACCAGGGACGACGCTTGCGCTTTGGGTTCCCGTCCGAGGTCTGGACAGATGAATCTTGAGATGCCACTTGTGTCAAATCCGTCTGTTCTGATGCGCCCATATCAGCCCCACCATGGTTGCGCAATTTATTGTGTTTCACTCAAGCTTAGTCTTTTCAAGTCAATGGCTTGAAACTATTGACCGCTTTGTGGTGATGGTAACAGGGCAATTCTAAAAAGGGGAGCCGATTGTTGCAGGAGTGGCAGAGATCCGAGCTGATAACAAAACACCGGCCAGTGGCCGGTGTCTCTTAAGCGAAAGCGCAACGCTTATTTGTGAGAGCTCATGCCCTTCAGTTTGGTGCTCAGCTCTTTACGCTCTTTGGAGAGCTCGGCGTTCTTGATGATGTGGTCATCCACGCGCTCTTCATAGTCGGCACGCATGTTGGCGATGATCGCCTGTACATCATCAATGCTCATGCCCGGCTTGATGTAGTCGCTCAGGTTGTCGAGCAGCAGTACGCGCTTCTGGTTGTCACGGATCTTCTTCTCGTTATCCGCAATTTCACGCTTGAGTTTGTTCTGGCGACGGGACATACGCACATATTCCAGTACATCGCTGAAGGTGGACTTGTTTACTTGTTCCATATCGATACCACTGACTTAAGGTTGATAAAAACTGGCCAAGTTACACCTGGAACCCGGCAAACTCGGCGCGGGACAGGCAAACTCAAGATGCCCTTACTCTACCGAGTTATAAGCGAGATACAACCCTAATCGCGCGCCATGAACAGAGTTTGGCCAAAAGTAAACCAGTTAAAATGGCCAGTAATCCATCAGATAAGGGGTTGATATAGATAGAAAATGGTGGAGGTGACAGGGTTTTAGTTCTCTTCCTGCAGATAAATGCTAACACTGGCTGTTTAACACGCTAAAAATACAAAGCCCGGTTATGAACCCGGGCTTTGTGTTGATTCTGGTGTGCAAATCTGGAGGTCACGGTGAAAACCTTACATAGCAAAAAGGCCTTCCCAATCGGGAAGGCCTTCAAATTAGTGGCGGAGCGGACGGGACTCGAACCCGCGACCCC
>NZ_JAAKUJ010000008.1:0-222028 GCF_049175075.1 Aeromonas sp. 600774 | reverse complement strand
GAACTCAGAAGTGAAACGCGGTAGCGCCGATGGTAGTGTGGCATTCGCCATGCGAGAGTAGGACACTGCCAGGCACCTAATTAAACAGCGATGTGAAGAATCACGACGCTGGCTGCGAGGATGACACCTCATAGAAGCGGCACATGATTTAGCGAAAGCTAACCGAATGCGGAGCGGTAGTTCAGTCGGTTAGAATACCGGCCTGTCACGCCGGGGGTCGCGGGTTCGAGTCCCGTCCGCTCCGCCACTAATTTGAAGGCCTTCCCGATTGGGAAGGCCTTTTTGCTATGGGCGGTTTGCTCATAAGAGCCACAGATTTGCACACCAGAGCCAACACAAGCCCAGTCTGACGACCGGGCTTTGGTGTTTTTAGCCTGCTGGTGAGCTGCCGACATCCCACTGCGATGACACTACCTTCCCCTGTTGACGTTCTTGTTACTGTTTCCACTTCTTTATCGCGGCACATCCATCTTGGCCATAGAGCTTGAGGATTAAATCAGGCCATCTTGCAACGGTACGTCATCGCTTCCACTTGTTTGTCTAATTCCTTTATTTGTTTATGGATTTACTCCATTAAAACAGTTTCTTATCAAGAGTGAGCTGTTCTGCGGCAGGAATATTACATGATTCAAATGATAATGATTATTGTTTGAATGATCATGACAGGGTCGTTACAATGCGGGCTGATTAATAAAGTGCTTTTCAAATGAGACTTTTCTAATGCGCGCCTGGCCGGATGCCGAGCGTTGTAATGAGTGAAGTAAGGGAATACGTCACCTTCCTACAAAAAATGTTCAGGCTAAAACATGATAACAGTGAAACCAAACAAGCTTGCCTTGCTGATCTGCTCCCTTCTTGCGACTCAAGCCTATGCTGCCGAGCAGGAGGTGATGGTCGTCACCGCCTCTGGCTTTCAGCAGAAGATCGAAGATTCTGCAGCCTCCATCTCTGTGATTACCCGCGAGCAGCTGGAGAAGCGGGCATATCGGGATGTAACCGATGCCTTGAAGGATGTGCCAGGTGTGGTAGTGACTGGCGGTGGCAGCAGCAGCGATATCAGTATTCGCGGTATGGGCTCGAAATACACCCTTATGCTGGTTGATGGTAAAAAGGTGGATAGCCGTGGTACCCGGCCCAATAGCGATGGACCCGGTATCGAGCAAGGCTGGTTGCCACCGCTACAGGCGATCGAGCGGATTGAGGTCGTCCGTGGGCCCATGTCATCCCGTTATGGCTCAGATGCCATGGGTGGGGTGATCAACGTGATTACCCGCAAGACCACCGGTCTGGCCTGGCAGGGCTCGGTTCATGCTGATTCGACTTTCCAGGAAAACAAGGATGCCGGCAACAGCTTCCAGACTGATGCCTATACCGCAGGCTCACTGATCGATGGTGTGTTGGGGCTGCGCTTCAATGGACAGCTCGCTCATCGTGGTGAAGACAAATTTACCCAGGGCTTTGCCGAGCAGGAGACTCGCAGTGGCACGGCCGTGCTCAGTTTCAAGCCTGATGACCATAACCGCTTCGATCTGGAAGTCAGTCGCAGCCTGCAGGATCGGGATCGTACTGCCGGCAATTCGCTGGATGCCAAGGCGAAAGATAGCCTCAACCGCTACGAGCGCACCAACTACGCGCTAACCCATGACGGTCAATATGAGTTCGGCTCTTCCAGCAGCTATCTGCAGCAGGAGACCAACACCAACCCAGGCCGCAGGATGGAGCTCACCAACACCATCGCCGATACTCACACCCAGTTCATTTTGGGGGATCACTACCTGAGTGTCGGTGGTCAGTATCGCTATGAGGATCTACACGATCAGGGCAATACCCTGAAAGTGGCCAATCCTGCCGAGCAGCTGACCCGCTGGAGCTGGGCGATGTTTGTCGAGGATGAGTGGTCACTTACTGACAGCTTTGCCCTGACCGGTGGCGCCCGCATGGATCGGGATCAGAACTACGGCACTCACTGGAGCCCGCGCCTCTATGGCGTCTGGCATCTGGATCAGAGCTGGACCCTGAAAGGGGGCGTCTCGACCGGTTATCGCTCCCCTGACTTGCGGATGTCGGCGGCCAACTGGGGTCAGGTCACCGGTGGTGGCAGCCTGGATGGCATGCTGGTTGGCAACCCGGATCTCAAACCCGAGACCAGCGTGAGTGAAGAGATCGGTCTGCTGTGGAACGGTCATCAGGGCTTCAATGCCGGGATTACCCTGTTCAACACCGACTTCAAGAACAAGATCTCAGAAGTGCGCCGCTGTACTGACAAGAAGCAGCCTGCCTGTACGCTCAATGGTCACAGCTATGATTTCATCAGCGATCGGGTCAACGTCGACAAGGCGAACATGCGTGGGGTCGAGGGGATGATGGATTGGGCCATCAATGAGGATTGGTCGGTCAGCTCTAGCTACACATTCACTCAATCCGAGCAGAAGAGCGGCCCGCTGGCAGGCCATGCCCTCAACCAGATGCCCCGCCATATGTTCAACGGCAGTGTCGATTGGCAGACCACCGAGGATCTCAACCTCTGGTCACGGGTCAACTTCCGTGGCGAGACCTCCGAATACCTGAGCCGTGTGAAGATGGCGGATGGGACTCCTTCCTACACCTTCTTTGACATGGGGCTGGTATACAAGGCCAACAAGCATCTGGATCTGACCGCCGGGGTCTATAACCTGTTCGACAAGACGGTGGATTACAGCAGTTATGGCACAGTGCTGGATGGTCGCCGCTACAACCTGGGTGTGACCTACAACTTCTGATAGGCATAATATTACACGGCCGCCATCATCCGATGGCGGCCGTTTTTATTGCGCTTCCGTCAGGGGGCTATGCCTGATAGGGGGCGGCTTGCCAGGTATTGCGCCCCAGTCCCTTGGCCTGATACATGAGGGCGTCAGCCTGCCGTAGTAGCTGCTCGGCATCGACCTCTCTCTTTGCCGCAACCCAGACTGCCCCGGTGCTGATGGAGAGGGTCACCTCGCCGCTGCTGGTGTGCAGGGTTTGCCGGTTGCTCTCCAGGCAAATGCGCTCGGCCCACTCTTCTGTCTCTGCCAATGTGGCCAGCGGCAGCAGCAGGCAAAACTCCTCGCCCCCGATGCGGGCCAGCAGAGCCTCTTCGGGCAACAGATTCGTCACAGTAGTGGCCAGCTTTTCCAGCAACAGATCTCCGATGCCATGACCAAAGCGGTCATTGGTTTCCTTGAAGTGATCCACATCGAATAGCAGCAGGGCACTGGCCATGCCGCTTGCCAGCCGTTGCTCCATGGCGGGCATGAATGCCCGTCGATTAAGTAGCCCAGTCAGAGGATCGGTACTGGCCAGTTTCTCCAGTCTTGCGTTTGCACGGCTCAGCTCGGCGGTACGGCTCGCGACTGCGCGCCTCAGCTGTATTATGTAAGCTGCCAGAATCCCCCCTCCTGCCAGCAACAGCCAGGGACCAAGGTGGATGGGGTAGACGGTTTCGACATGCATCCATTTGCGGATGATCCGCTCCCGATCGCTCTGTTTGATTTTGGCGAATCCCTCTTCCAGCTGGCTTAACAGGGCAAGGTCCCCCTTTTTCACTGCAAAGCGGATTTGGTCGGTGTAGAGGTGGCGAACCGGAATAAAGCGGGTGGGATCGTCGGAGGTATAGATGTAGAAGTTGGCGACCTGCAGATCGGCGATAAAGGCCTTTATGTCGCCCCGAAAGGCCGCCGCCAGCAGGGTATCATTGTCATCAAAGGTCTGCAGTCTGGTTCCGGGAAAGTAGCGTCTGGCGTAATACTCTTCGTAGCCACCGGCTACCACACCGACTGTTTCATGGAGCAGGTAGTAATGGACATCGGTGCCGCGCAATTCGCTCGAGAAGAAGAGCTGTGAGTCGAGCTGGGCGAGAGGCAGGCCATAGTCGAACTGCTTGTCCCGCTCCGGTGACCAGAGCAGCCCGGCGTGAACGTCGGTTTTTCCCTTCTGGAGCAAGTCGAGAGAGCCCTGCCAGTCGACCAGCCGGAACTCGATCTTCTGGCCGGTGACCCTGGCATATTCACGCCACAAATCGATCAGCAAACCATCCGGCTGACCCGACTCATTGATATAGGAGAAGGGCTGCCAGGCTTTGGAGTTGGTAATGATGATCGGCTCTTCCTGTGCGTTGGCACAGGCTGGAGGGGCAAGTGCGAGCAGCAGGAGCCCCCATCCGATACTGATCAAGACTCCTGTCCTGGAATAAGCCATCCTTGCTCCACTCCGTTGCCAAATACCGTGCGTGGTCATCAATTATCTCCGCCTTCATCATAGAAGAATAGGGGTCAGGATGATGAAGTTTGCACACAGAGAGGCCAGGCGCAGCAGGGCAAACAAATAGAGTAATGACTTACAAAGGCAGGCTTATTCGTGCCTCCAGCCCACCTTGTGGCCGATTGAGCAGGGTCAGTTCGCCGCCGTGCTGATGGACCAGGGTACGGGCAATGGAGAGCCCGAGCCCCACGCTGCCGGACTCGGTGTTGCGGGCTTCGTCTAGCCGTACGAAGGGTTTGAACACATCTTCCAGCCGCGCAGGATCGATTCCCGGCCCGTTGTCACAGACCCGGATCAACAGCTCTTCCTTGCAGCGCTCCAGCGACACTTCGGCGCTGCCGGCATATTTGATGGCGTTGCCGATCAGGTTCTGCAATACCCGGCGCAAGGTGTTGGCTCTGCATGCGTAAACCTCTTTGCCCTCCGCCAGACAGGTGACCGGCTGACCCGTGTCGGCATAGTCATCGCAGAGGCTGACCAGCAGACTGACCAGATCAAGTTCGCGGGTGGCCTCCTGCAGCCCCTCCTCGCGGGCAAAGCTGAGGGTTGCCGCCAGCATTTGTTCCATCTGTTGCAGGGTCTGCTGGATGCGGAGCTTGTCCTCGCCATCGGCCAGAAATTCGGTACGCAGCCGCAGGCTGGTGATGGGGGTGCGCAGGTCGTGTGAGATAGCCGCCAGCATCCGGGTTCTGTCCTGCACGAAGCGGTCGAGCCGGGTGTGCATCCGGTTGAAGGCCTGGATCGACTCGCGTATCTCAATCGGCCCCACCTCCTGAAGTGGCTCTATATCCTCGCCCCGGCCCAGTCGCTCGGCATTGCCTGCCAACTGTTTGAGCGGTCGGGTGGCGCGGCGGAACAGCAACACCATCAGCCCGATAACCAGACTGGCAACCAGCATCAGGTTGAGGGTGGTTTGCCACGACCAGCTGCCCACCTCCTTGTCGACCAGTGAGCTGAACTGTAGCCAGCCACCCTGCGGCAGTTCGATGGAACCATAGAGTCGCATGTCGCGTGAAGGTGGTGGTGGCCCCTTGCGATCCCGCATCATTCTTGCGTGATGTTCCCACGCCTTGCTGCGTTGGGCATCTTCTTTCAGCTCGGCGCTGATCTCGATGGTAAGGCCTTGCGGGTAGCCGAGCCGTGAGCGTACCAGCTGTTCGAAACGGGGGCTGCGGTTGTCCGGTTGCAACGGTTCGTCGGAGAGGCGCAGTAGCAGGGTTTCGCTGCGGCTCGCCTTGAGGATCTCGTCATAGAGGGAGGGAGGGGAGAGGGAGAGCAGCCTGACCACCGAGATGATCCGCTGCATGGCGTTGCGGCTGTTGACGAAACCGAGCGCCTCCTCCCGATCAGAACGGTAGATCTGGATGCTGAGCAGCTGGATCAGGATCAGCCCCGCCAGCGCCACCAGAATGATCTGGCCTGTCAGCCCTTTGGGCCACATTTGTGCCCACAGTCGTTTCAAAAAGGCCACCGCTTATGCCTGCGTCACGTCGGCGGAGAACATATAGCCGCCGCCCCAGATGGTCTTGATCAGCTCCGGATTCTTGGGATCTCGTTCCAGCTTGCGGCGCAGGCGGCTCACCAGGGTATCGATGGCGCGATCGAAGGCCACCGCCTCGCGGCCACGGGCCAGGTCCAGCAGTTGATCCCGGCTCAATACCCGCTGCGGGCGTTCGAGAAACACCTTGAGCAGATCAAACTCGGCGGTGGAGAGGCTGAGTCCCACCCCATCCTCATCCACCAGCTCCCGGCGATTGACGTCGAGTAGCCAGCGATCGAAGCGCAGATCCCGGGTCAGGGTTTCGGCGGCAGGCTGGGTTTCGGCCTGGGTGCGGCGCATCACCGCCTTGATCCGCGCCAGTAACTCGCGCGGATTGAAAGGCTTGGCCAGATAGTCGTCGGCTCCCATCTCCAGTCCTATGATGCGATCGGTCTCTTCCCCCATGGCGGTGAGCATGATGATGGGCAGGTTCGATTTGACTCTCAGCTCGCGGCAGAGAGTCAGGCCATCTTCACCCGGCATCATCAGATCCAGCACCAGCAGGTCGAACTCCCGCTCCTCCAGCAGTCGCTTCATCTCCTTGCCATCCCGGGCGCAGCTGACCCGCAGGCCGTGCTGTTCCAGAAAGCGCTTCAAGAGATCGCGGATCTCGCTGTGGTCGTCGACCACCAGAATGTGGGTGTTGCCCTGGTTCATGGATACCTCCCCTGCTTGGCGTTGGCCCGAGTATACGAAAATCCGGCCGATGGTTTGTGTCAAAGTGTGCCAGATCCGCACGATGCCACACTCTGCTACAAAAAAGGGCGATGCTGGCAAAGTTCAGACACCGATAGGGTGTTTACTTGAGGGCAAGGCAAGAGCGCCGAACCAGAATCATCCCTACAGGAGATAGACCATGAAAAAGCTGACCAAAACCCTGCTGACTGCCACCCTGATCCTTGGCCTGCCGCTGGGCGCCTATGCAGCCAGTGAAGCTGCCCCCACCGGCCAGCCCGGAGCCATGGTGGACTGCCCGATGGACGGTAGTGGCATGATGGGTGGCAAGCACCATGGTGGTCGCCATGACAAGATGGCCCGCATGCAGAACATGACCCCGGAACAGATCCAGGCCAACCTGCAGCAACGTTATGATCGCATAGAGGATCCTGCCAAGAAGGCGGAGTTCATCAAGAACCTCAACGAGCGTGCCGCCGGCATGACCAAGCACGCCGAAGCGATGAAGCAGTTCGCCGAAGCGAACCAGTAACGCTGCTGCAGTAGCAGACCACATGACAAACCCAAAGGGTGGCCAGGGCCACCCTTTTTGCTCTTGTTGTGTTGAGCGACAGAGCTTGTCTGAATGCAGACAATTGCCAATAAAAGAGGGGGAGCCTGATGCTCCCCCTCTTGCCATCTGTACCGGTGCGGGGTTTCGCCCTACCCACCGGACGAGTGAACTTAGCCCTGAGCCTTGTCGGTCAGGGCTACTTTCTTGACGGTTTCCCCTTCGAACTTGATGACCACGTTCTTCTTGGTAGCATCGGTATCTTTCAGCAGGGTCTTGGTGGTCTCGGCCAGCATGGGAGACGCCTTGTTCAGGGCATCCAGGTCATAGGTCCACACTTCCAGACCGGCTTCGGTCTTGGTAGAGGCCGGCGCACCCAGCTTATCCTTGACCGCCTGCTTGTTGGAACCACCTTCCTTGATATCCAGTGCCTTCTTGATGGCTTCGTTGGATGCGCTATCCATGGCTCCGGATACGGCGGTGCTGGCCGCATCCTTGACGCTGCTGGTGACGCTGTCGGTCAGCGAGTCCATCAGGCCGGCATTGGCAAACAGGGGCAGGGTGGTGAGGGCAACCAGCAAACTCTTTTTCATTTTCTACAGCTTCCATGGGTTCAATGAGGCGGCTATGAAATCAGCAAAGATATTGGGCGTCAAGTGAGGCATGCAATTAACATTTCTGTTAACTGTCTCTCATTTTTCGCCAGCCATAAACAGTTTTGGTATCTCCCGCACCAACCAGCTTTTGGCCTTACCCATGGTGTCTCGCCGCCAGGCCAGCACTACTTGCAACTGATGGCGGTATTCGGGGCTGATCACCTTGAGCCGCCCGGCCCTGATATCTTCGTCAATCCAGCTCTTCGGCATGGTGCCGACCCCGATCCCCGCCAGCAGGGCATCCCGTTTCTCTGCCATGGAACTGACGGTGAGGCGTGGTTGTTTGTCCAGCAGGCGATAGGTGAGCACAGGTTTGCGCAGGGCGGTATCAGCGACCGCAATGGCGCGGTAGCGACGCAGGGTCTCATCTGCCAGCGGTTCCGGCTCCTGGTGGAGGGGATGATCAGGGTGGGCGACATAGAGCATCACCTCCTCTTTCAGCACCTGATGCTTGATGCCGGTCATCATGATGTCCGGGTTGATGGTGGAGATCAGCAGATCGGCACGGCCATCTTCCAGACACTCCCAGCTCCCTGCCAGCACCTCGGCCCGTAGCCGCAGGCGGGTATCGGTCTGTTCGGCCAGTCGCTCAACCAGAGGGAAAAGTGTTTGCAACGGAGTCAGCGCATCAACGGCGACAGTGATGTCGGTCTCCCAGCCACGGGCCAGCGCCCGGGTTTCGCCCACCAGATGTTCGGCTGCTTCCAGCAGCACCCTGCCTCGCTCCAGCAGCATGCGTCCGGCCGGGGTGAACTTGGTGCGGTGCCCGCTGCGGTCAAACAGCATGGCATCCAGTTCGTCCTCCAACTTCTGCACTGTATAGCTGAGCGCTGATGGCACCTTGCCCAGCTCGTCGGCGGCCGCCGCGAAGCTGCCGCGGCGGTCGATGGCGTCCAGTACCCGGATGGCTTCCAGGGTCAGCGCCCGCTCCTTGTTCGATTCCTTGGCCATTATCACCTTCAATTTTTTTGAATATGTTTGCCAGATTATCTCGCTAACAAGTTAGGTCAAGCACGTTTAATATTCAATTATCGCTTGGGCAGGAACGCCGAGCGGCCAAATATGCGGGAAGTTCCGCACTGTGACACACCAATTCGGTCTGTCTGATGTCGGTGAAAGAACAACACACTATTTGAATAACCTCTTGCATGGATGCATTGATTCTGGCCGAAACGGCCTTGGCAATGACATAAAACCAAGAGAGTGAATGAACATGAAAAACGTAATCAAGATGTTGGCCGCTGCAGGCCTGATGACCGCTGGTTTCGCGCAGGCTGCCGTACCGGCAGACTTCAACGCCACTCCGGGCGTGCTGTTTGTGAAGTGGAACGCCACTGCTGCGATGTATGGCAAAAGCAATCCGATGCTGGAAGTGCGTGACGAGTCTGGCGATCTGCTGGCATCAGTCCACGCCAACCTGACCGGTACCCAGCAGGTGCATATCCCGAGCCGTACCCAGGGCAACCTGACTGTCAGCCTGGCTGACCAGAGCAGCGAATACCGTATTCCGTTCGGTATCGGTAGCGGCAAACAGCGTTAATCAACCGTCCCGGTAGATGAGGAGCAGACCATGATGCAATTGAGAGCCGCAGAAGCGCGGGGCAAGGCCAACTTTGGCTGGCTGGACGCGCGCCACAGTTTCTCCTTCGGTCACTACTATGACCCGGAGTGGATGGGGCACTCGGTACTGCGGGTGATCAATCAGGATCTGGTTGCGCCGGGTGGCGGATTCGCCACCCACCCTCACGCCAACATGGAGATCCTCACCTGCGTGCTGCAAGGCACCATAGAGCACAAGGACAGCCTCGGCCATGCCGAGCAGATCCCGGCAGGGGATTTCCAGCTGATGAGCGCAGGCAGCGGGATCCGCCACAGCGAGTACAACCCCTCGCAGACGGATCCTCTCTCCCTGTTGCAGATCTGGATCGAGCCGAACGAGTTTGGCACGCCACCCGGATATCAGCAGAAGAAGATAGAGTCCAGACCGGGCATGACGCTGGTGGCGTCACCGGATGGCGAGGATGGATCGCTGCGGATCCGCCAACAGGCCCGCGTATGGCGGCTGGAACTGGCCCCGGGCGAGACGCTCGAATGGGCTCTGGCTGGCCGACACGGTTACCTGCAGATGATTTCAGGGGAGCTGACCGCCAACGGTCTGGCTGCCCGACCCGGCGACGGGGTGCTCAGTCGTGATGAATACCGGTGGGAGCTGGTTGCGACCAGTGCCACCCAAGCCCTGTTATTTGACCTACCCTGAAGCAGTCAGCGGTGATGTGACACAAACGAGGAAGATGAAATGGACAAGATGAAAGATGTAGCGCTGCTGGCGGGTCGTGTACTGCTGGCGCTGATGTTCGTAATGGCGGGCTGGAGCAAGATCGGCGGCTACGCCGGTACTCAGGGCTATATGGAAGCGATGGGCGTACCGGGCTTTATGTTGCCGCTGGTGATCCTGCTTGAGCTGGGTGGTGGCCTTGCCGTCGTGCTGGGTCTCTTTACCCGCAGCCTCTCCGTGCTGCTGGCCGGTTTCACCCTGATGGCTGCCTTTATTTTCCACTATCAGCCTGCTGAACAGATGCAGATGCTGATGTTTATGAAGAACGTCTCAGTGGCCGGAGGTTTCCTGGCGCTGGCGGCGGCCGGAGCAGGGGCTTTCAGTCTGGATGCCCGTCTCGGCAAAAACTGGTAACAGCCAGTCAGTTTGAGTTTTCCAAGCCTTTTGGCCGGTGCAACTGCACCGGCTTTTTTCTGTCTGCGAGATAGTACTGCACAAATCTGCGGCGCCCCTCATGGTTCAGCGGTTTACCCGCCTGCTGGCCACAAGTGCCTTTTGCATCTTATCCCCCGATCCCCGACAATTCCTTCTCTTGTGAAGTGACGGAAATGGCTTGCCTTTTCCCTCGCCCCCTCTCATCCACAGGCGGGAATTGCTCATGTTTACCCTCTACCACTCCAATCAGCTTGATCTGCTCAAGGAGCTGCTGGTGAGCCGCATCCGGCAGGCCCCTCTCTCTCACCCCTTCGAGCGGGAGCAGATCCTGGTACAGAGTCCGGGCATGGCACAGTGGCTCAAGCTGGAGCTGGCCAAAGCCTTCGGCATCGCCGCCAATATCGACTTTCCGCTGCCCGCCAGCTTTATCTGGGAGATGTTCACCCGGGTGCTGGCGGATGTACCGCGTCAGAGCCCCTACAACAAGGGCTCCATGAGCTGGCAGCTGATGACCATTCTGCCTGCTTTGCTGGACAGGCCCGCCTTTGCCCCGCTCGCCGCCTATCTGGGCGGGGGAGATGAGGAGGATCCTGCCAGGGATCCCGAGCAGGTGCGGCTGTGGCAGCTCTGCCAGAAGGTGGCGGATCTCTTTGACCAGTATCTGGTCTATCGGCCGGACTGGATCGCCCGTTGGGAAGAGGGGGAAGGATTGAGTCAGGAGCTGGCCGGAGTGAGCGGTCAGGACTGGCAGCCGGAGCTGTGGCGTGAGCTGGTGGCCCGCACGTTGGCGCTCTCTCCGAGTGGCTACCACCGCGCCAACCTCTACGAGGAGTTTATCCACGAGCTGGAGCGTACTGCCGATCTGCCGGGCAAGCTGCCGCAGCGGGTGTTCGTATTCGGCATCTCGGCGCTGCCGCCGCGCTATGTGGAGGCGCTGCTGGCCCTCGGCAGTCGGCCTGAGGTGGAGGTGCATCTGTTCGTTACCAACCCCTGCCGCTACTACTGGGGGGATCTGCTGGATCGCAAGACGCTGGCGCGCCTCGAAAACAAGCTCAAACCCGGCACCGATATCGAGACATTGCAGGGCCCCGCCAACCCGCTGCTCGCCTCCATGGGCAAGCTGGGGCGCGACTACCTGCATCAGCTGATGGAGCTGGAGGTGCCGCAAATCGAGGCCTTCGTCGATATCGACGAGGTGGATGGCAAGGGCAATATCAAGCTGCTGCATGCCATCCAGAAGGATGTGCTGGAGCTGGCCGAGCGAGGCGCCGGTCAGTTCGATCTCGACAGCAGCCATCACAAGAGCCCGATCGATCCGGCGGATGGATCCTTGCAGATCCACGCCTGTCACGGCCCGATGCGCGAACTCGAGGTGCTGCACGACCGGCTGCTGGCGCTGTTCGAGCAGGACCCGACCCTCACCCCGAAAGACGTGGTGGTAATGATGCCGGATGTGAACAGCTACGGCCCCTACATTCAGGCGGTGTTTGGCGCGCGAGGCCAGATCCCCTTTGCGGTATCGGATCGGGCGGCGAATCAGGAGAGCCCGCTGCTGCAAAGCTTCCTCGCCCTGCTCAGGCTGCCCAACGCCCGCTTCGGGGCAGGGGAGCTGCTGGCCATTCTCGAGGTGCCCGCCGTGCTGCGCCGCTTCGAGCTGGATGACGACGAGTTCAACCAGTTGCGGGTCTGGGTGCAGGAGACCGGCATCCGCTGGGGGTTGGATGACGGCTATCCCGTGCGGTTCGATCTGCCGCCCATGTCCGGCAACAGCTGGCTGTTCGGCCTGCGCCGCATGCTGCTCGGTTTTGCCATGGGCGACGGTGAACCGGTGGCGGGCATCCTGCCCTATGCCGATATCGAGGGGCAGCAGGGGCTGGCGCTCGGCAAGCTCGCCTGGTTCGTCGATTCGCTGGCCGAATTCCTGCCCCGCCTGCAACAGGCCCAGCCGTTGGCCGAGTGGAACGCCTGCCTGCTGGCGCTGCTGGAGCGCTTCTATCTGGCCGACGAGGATGAAGAGCGTCAGCTCCAGCTTATTCGCAGCCAGCTGGTCGAGTGGCAGACCCGGCTCGGCGAGGCCCGTTTCGAGCAGCCCATCACCGCCGACCTGCTGCAGGACTACCTCGGCAGCGTGCTGGGAGAGTCCCGCTCCAGCCAGCGTTTCCTCGCCGGTCAGGTCAACTTCTGCACCCTGATGCCGATGCGCTCCATCCCCTTCAAGCAGGTCTGCCTGCTTGGCATGAACGACGGTGTCTACCCGCGCACCCTGGCCCCCATGGGGTTCGATCTGATGGCGGTGGCGGGCCGGCGCGGGGATCGCTCCCGTCGCGATGATGACCGCTACCTCTTCCTCGAGGCGCTCTTGAGTGCCCAGCAGGGGCTCTACATCAGCTATCAGGGCTTCAGCGCGCAGGACAACAGCGACAAGGTGCCGTCGGTGCTGCTGGCGGAGCTGATCGACTATGTGCGGCAGGGCTTTGTGCTGGCGGGGGATGAGGATCTCGACGACGAAACCTCCGGCAAGCGGCTGCTCAGCCACCTGATGGTGGCGCATCCGCTCACCCCCTACAGCCGCAACTACTTCTACCCGGAGGCGGGTTCGCGCCTCTTTACCTATGCCGCCGACTGGTTGCCTGCCCTCAATCCGGTGCGCGGCGCTGCCAACTTCCAGAGCGGCGAGCTGCCTTTACCCCCCGAATGGGGCAAGGAGCAGGGGCTGGAGCTGGCGGAGCTGCTGCGCTTCTATCGACAGCCCACCAAATATTTCCTCAACCGCCGTCTCAAGGTGTGGTTTGAGCTGAACGAAGCCAACATCGAGGACAGCGAGCCGTTCGAGCTGGATAGCCTGCAACATTACCAGCTGAAAGATCTGCTGCTCGATGCCCATCTGGCGGAAGGTGAAAGTACCGAGTGTCGCGAGCGGTTGCAGCTCACCGGCCTGCTGCCGCAAGGGTGGTTCGGCAGCCTGCTGCTGGACGATCTGGATGCCGAGATGGGCAAGCTGGCGGATCGGCTGCGGCCATGGGTTGCTGCCAATGAGTCAGAAAAGCAGGCGGTGGAGATCGATATCTCGCTGACTCAGGGTCAGCTGCAAGGGTGGATCGACACCCAGAAGGGGCGTTTGCTGGTGGTCAAACCCGGCAGCTTCAACGGCAAGGATCTGCTGCTGGGCTGGATCCAGCACCTCTGCCTCTCCCTCAGCGGCGCCCCCGGCGACACCCTGCTGTTCGATGCCAAACAGAGTCTGCGGTTAGCCAAGCTCGCTGCCGACGAGGCGCGCCCCAAGCTGGCGGCGCTGGTGGCGTGCTGGGCGCAGGGGATGAAGCGGCCGCTGCCGTTTTTCCCCAACACCGCCTGGGATTGGCTCAAGGCGATCGAGAAGGATCCCGACAAGCCGGAGGCGGCCGACAAGGCGGCTCTCACCCGTTTCAATGGCGGCTGGATGATCAATGGGGAGGGGCAAGACGTTTACGTCGCCCGCTGCTTCCCCGAACTCGATGACGAGGTGTTGGGGCAGTTGCAGGCGCTGGCCCGCGAACACCTGACCCCGCTGCTCAAGACCCTGGAGGAGCTGAAATAATGGCTAACCCGCTCAATACCCTGCGTTTTCCCCTCCATGGTGAACGACTGATCGAAGCCTCCGCCGGTACCGGCAAGACCTACACCATCGCCGGTCTCTATCTACGCCTCTTGCTGGGCCACGGTCCGCTCATCGAAGAGGGGGCTGATGCCGGTCAGCCGAGCGCCCATGAACGGCCGCTCTCGGTAACCGAAATTCTGGTGGTGACCTTTACCGAAGCGGCCACCGCCGAGCTGCGCGGGCGGATCCGCGGCCGCATCCACGAGGCGCGGCTCGCCTTTATGCGCGGCCACAGCAGTGACACCCTGCTGGCCCAACTGCTGGCCGAGGTGGCGGATCACGAGCTGGCGGCCCGTCGCCTGCTGGCCGCCGAGCGGCAGATGGATGAGGCGGCGGTCTTTACCATCCACGGCTTCTGCCAGCGGATGCTCAAGCAGAACGCCTTCGAATCGGGTGCCCTCTTTGAAACCGAATTTCTTACCGACGACAGCCAGCTCAGGCTGCAGGCGGTGAGCGACTACTGGCGCGCCGAGTTCTATCCGGTGGATAAAGCCCTCGCCAGCGCCGTGCGCGCGCTCTGGCCGAGCCCCGCCGCCCTGCTGCGGGAGATGGGCAGCTGGCTCGACAATAGCGAGCTGGAGATCCACCCCGCGTTGGGGGATGAGACCCTCGCCGCCCGCCATCAGGCGGCCATGAGCCGCATCGCGGCAGTGAAAAACGAATGGCTGGCGCAGACGGACGAGATCCGCCGCCAGACCGACGGCCAGATCAGCCGCTACACCGGCAAGAACTACGAAGGGTGGCTTGCCAAGATAGCCGACTGGGCGCAAGACGAAAGCAGTGGCTACGCCATTCCCAAGGAGCTGGAGCGCTTCGGCCAGAGGGTGCTGGAGGAGAACCTCAAGAAGGGGGGCGCCGTGCCGACCCTGCTGCTGTTCAGCCAGATAGACGAGTTGCTGGCGAGCCGCCCCGGTATTCGGGATCTCATCCTGCAGCGGGCTGCCAAGGTGGTGCGCAGCCGGATGCTGGCCAGCAAGCGCCAAGCCCATCAGCTCTCGTTCGATGACCTGCTGAAAGATCTCGACGGGGCGCTCGGCTCCAGCCTTGGCGAGCGGCTCTGCGAGCGCATTCGCGCCACCTACCGAGTGGCAATGATCGATGAATTTCAGGATACCGATCCCCAGCAGTACCGCATCTTCCATCGCCTCTACGGCGGCCATAGCGACACGGCGCTTTTGATGATCGGTGACCCCAAGCAGGCCATCTACGGCTTTCGCGGCGCCGACATCTTTACCTACATTCAGGCGCGGCGAAATGTGAGCGCCCACTACACCCTCGGGCGCAACTGGCGCTCCAGCAGTGCGTTGGTGGGGGCTGTCAACGGCCTGTTCGAGCGGGCGAAAGATCCCTTTATCTACGAAGCGGATATCCCCTTCCTGCCGGTGGAGGCGCAGGGCAAGAGCAAGGCGCTGTTGCTCGATGGCGCCACCGCCCCTGTGCTCCACTGCTGGCAGCTGACCGGCCAGCCCACCTTCAACCGGGGGGATTACCAGAGCAAGATGGCCCGCGCCACCGCCGCCGAGATCCACCGCCTGCTGACGCTGGCCCGCGAGGGCAAGGCATTGATCGGTGACAAGGCGGTGAAGGCCGGGGATATCGCCGTGCTGGTGCGCACCGGCAGCGAGGGCAAGCTGGTGCAGCAGGAGCTGGCGCGCCTCGCCATCGCCTCCGTCTATCTGTCGAACCGCGAGAGCGTGCTGGAGCAGACGGAGGCGCGGGAGATTTTGCTGATTCTGCACGCCTGCCAAAACCCGAGCGAAGAGCGCAGCCTGCGGGCCGCGCTCGCCACCGGGCTGTTTGATCTCGACGCGAAGGCGCTCGATGGGCTGGCCAGCGACGAGCGGGCGTGGGAGAGCGCGGTGCAGGAGTTTATGGAGTACCGCAAGATCTGGCATCGCCGCGGCGTGCTGGCGATGCTGCGGGCCCTGCTGCACCGGCGCAATCTCGCCTCTTCGCTGTTGGCGAGCCCCTATGGCGAGCGGCGGCTGACCAACTTCCTCCATCTTGGCGAGCTGCTGCAACAGGTGAGCAGCGAGCTGGACGGGGAGTACGCCCTGCTGCGCTGGCTGGGGGAGGCGGTGAGTCGCCCCAACGGGCAGGATGCTGAGCAGGTACTGCGCCTCGAATCCGAGCGCAAGCTGGTGCAGATCGTCACCATCCACAAATCCAAGGGGCTGGAGTACCCGCTGGTGTTTCTGCCCTTTATCTGCAGCCACAGAACCGCCGAGACCCCGCTCTATCACGAGGCGGACGAGGCGGGCAATCGCACCATTCTCGATCTGACCGGTGCCGAGGGCTCCCTGGCGGAGGCCGACCGCGAGCGCCTTGCCGAAGATTTGCGGCTGCTCTATGTGGCGCTGACCCGGGGCGTCTACGCCACCTGGCTGGGGCTGGCGCCGGTGCGGGCGGGGTCGGGCAAGTCGGAGAAGACCGACCTGCACCACACCGCCATCGGTTACCTGCTGCAAAAGGGCGAGGAGGGGGATGCCGAAACCTTGGCGACCGCCCTCACCGAGCTGGCACAGGCGCTGCCCGGGGTGGCCGTCGGTGAGCCCTCGCTCACCCGTCCGGCCCCGCTGCCGATAGAGGAGGAGCAGCTGGGCGAGCCGCAGGTGCGCCACTTTAGCGGTTCCCTTGAGCGGGACTGGTGGATCAGCTCCTACTCCGGGCTGGCGGCGCAGGGCCACGGTCACAGCAAGGGGGTCTTGGCCAACCCCGGCTTCGATGACGAGGTAGTGACCGAGGCGGCCGCGCTGGCTTCCGAGCAACCGGAAGAGGCGCCCCAGCCCTCCATCTTCACCTTCCCGAAAGGGGCGCGCCCCGGCACCTTGCTGCACAGCCTGTTCGAGACCATCGACTTTCAAAGTGCCGGCGGCGAGCCGCTGGCAGAGCATATCGCCACCCTGCTGGCGCAGGATGGTTTTGACGAGAGTTGGGCGCCAGTGCTGCAACAGCAGGTGGAGGCGGTGCTGGATACCCCGCTGGAGACAGGCTTTGGCGAGCCGGTGCGGCTGCGGGATCTGGCCCCCGAGCACAAACAGGTGGAGCTGGAGTTCTTCCTGCCCATGGGGCGGGTGACGGCACCGGCGCTGACCGCGCTCTGCCAGCAGCACGACCCGTTGTCGCGGGGCAACAAGCCGCTCAGCTTTGCTACCGTGCAGGGGATGCTCAAGGGCTTTATCGATCTGGTGTTCGAGTGGCAGGGGCGCTGGTATCTGCTCGACTACAAATCGAACCACCTCGGCATGAGCCCCGCCGATTACAGCCGTCCGGCGCTGGAGCGGGCGATGACCGAGCACCGCTACGACCTGCAATACCAGCTCTACTCGCTGGCGCTGCACCGGCTGCTCACCCTGCGCCTGCCGGGTTACGACTTCGAGCAGCACTTTGGCGGCGTTTTCTATCTGTTCCTGCGCGGCATGCCGCAGGGGGGCATTTTCCATACCCGCCCGAGCCGTGAACTGGTGCTGGGGCTGGATAAGTTGTTTAGCGAAGGCAGTGAGCTGCCAGCAGCGGGATCCCAAGCATTGAACGAGGTAGAGGCATGAGCGGCACCATGATCAGCACCGCGACCAGCGCAATGATGGTTGAACGGTTGAAAACACTGGCGCTGGCTGGCCGTATCCGCCAGCTGGATCTGCAATTTGCCAGGCTGGTGGCCGACCTTGGCGGCAGCCCCGAGCTGGTGCTGGGGGCGGCGCTCACCTGCTTTGAGTTGGGGCGCGGCCATGTTTGTCTGCCGCTGGAGATGCTTATCGCCGGATCCCTGCGCCCGTTCGGGCTGGATCCCCAGCAGAGCCGGGATCTGCTGGGGGATCTGGCGGATCCTGCCCGCTGGCCCGCCCTGTTTGCAGAGAGTCCCTTGGTGGGTACCGAACAGGATGAGGGGCTAGCCCCGCGCTGGCCGCTGCGGCTGTGGCACGGGCGGCTCTACCTCACCCGCTACCACGATTTTGAACTGGGGGTGGCCCGCCATCTGCGCGCTTTGAGTGAACGTGCCGAATGGCCGGAGATTGCCCCGGCCCTGTCGCGGCTGTTTGCCCGCGACTACGGGCTGGTGTTCGCGGCGCTGCTCAACGCCCGCCTCGCCCCCGACTTCTCGGCCCGCCACTTTATCGAGAAGTATCTCGATCTGGTGTTCCCCAATGAAGTTGATTGGCTCGCCATCGAAGGGCTGCTGGCCAGTGCCCAGGCGGCGAGCGACTTGAGCAAGCTGGATGCGCTGGTGCCCGAGGCGCTCTGCTGCAACGGCCAGAAGCTGGCGGCGGCCACGGCGGCGGCGCGCCCCTTTGCGGTGATCTCCGGCGGCCCCGGCACCGGCAAGACCACCACGGTCGCCAAACTGCTCGCCATTCTGGTGGAGACCGGCCTGCAAGCGGGCAAGGCGCCGGCGATCCGGCTGGTGGCCCCCACCGGCAAGGCGGCGGCGCGCCTCACCGAGAGTATCGGCTCTGCCCTGCAGGCCCTCGATCTGCCCCCCGAGTGGGTGGAGGCGATCCCCACCGAGGCGGGCACCCTGCACCGGCTGCTCGGGGTCATTCCGGGGCGCAGCCAGTTCCGCCATCACGCGGGCAACCCGCTGCACCTCGACTTGCTGGTGGTGGATGAGGCCTCCATGGTCGATTTGCCGATGATGGCGCGCCTGCTCGATGCGCTGCCCAGCCATGCCCGCCTGATCCTGCTCGGCGACAAGGATCAGCTCGCCTCGGTGGAGGCAGGGGCCGTGCTCGGCGATATCTGCAGCTTTATCGAACAGGGCATCAGCCCGGCGCAGGCGGATTGGCTCTCCCGCCAGACCGGCTACCGCTTGCAGGGCACGCCCGCAGGGGCGCCGGTGCGCGACAGCCTCTGTTTGCTGGCCAAGAGCTGGCGTTTTGATCAGCATTCGGGCATCGGCCAGCTGGCGCGCGCCTGCAACAGCGGCGATGCCACGGCGGTGGAATCAGTCTGGGGCGCAGGATTCGCCGATATCAGCCTGCACCCCTGGGCGGGGGAGGCGTACGACGCCCTGATTGCCCAGGGGGTTGCCGGTTACGGTAGCTATCTGAAGGCGGCCCACGCGGGGGAAGCGCCCGCCGCCGTGTTCAAGGCATTCAACAGCTTCCAGATCCTCTGTGCCCTGCGCGATGGCCCGTTCGGGGTGCTGGGTCTTAACGAGCGGCTCGAACTGGCCCTGTCACGGGCTGGCCTGATTGCCCGCGACGGCGACTGGTATGCCGGTCGCCCTGTGATGGTGGTGCGCAACGACCACGGGGTCGGCCTCTACAACGGCGATATGGGGCTCTGCCTGCCCGATGAAACCGGGCGGCTCAAGGTCTGGTTTGAGCAGCCGGATGGCACATTGCGGGCGCTTTTGCCCAGCCGGCTGCCGCCCCACGAGACCGTCTATGCCATGACCATCCACAAATCCCAGGGTTCGGAGTTTGCCCATACCGTGCTGGTGCTGCCCGACAGCCCCAGCCCGCTGCTGACCCGTGAGCTGGTCTATACCGGCATCACCCGCGCCAAGGCCCGGCTCGATCTCTACGGCGATCGCGCCCTGCTGGCACAGGCGGTACGGAAAAAGACCGAGCGTTATTCAGGGTTGGCGGAGAGGTTGGGGGAGTGATTAATGGCGGTGGTAAATGGATTTGCTACCGTTTTACGACGCTTGATTAAACGGTCAGGTGGTAAGTAACTGGGGGTCGCTATGTACTAATGAAGTATTCTTATGTACTAATGAGAGTTGGCTTTTCTTTTAATATCAGTGTGTTATGCATTGCATATCTCTAGAAGAGACTAGTAATTCCTTATTGGAAAGCTCCTTCTTGCATTACATAATGCCTGCACATGAGCCACAGTGCGTATAGGTGGGTACTAAATGGATCTTTTGGATAAGGTTATTGAGTTACTGGATTTTGTGTCAAAAAATGCTGCTTCATTGTCATTTTTTGTATTATGTCTTTCTATTTTTTTCCTCGCGGTTGCTTTATTACTGGGGAGAGTATAATGCAGTTGTCATGGGCTAAAATGCCATCAAAATGGATCTCCAGTGGAAAATTGAAAGATTTAAATGCTAATAAAAATGTTGCTGTAAATATTGCTGTCATAAAAATATATATATTGATATGCATTCGTTTGGCGCCAAGTGATAATCCTAGAAATAGCTGTGTTATAACTTATGATGAGATATCATCTGTCGCTAACTTGAGTCGCACAGTAATTAGTGGTGCGTTGAAATGGCTTATAGGCAATAATATAATTGAAGCAAGTGGCAAAAGAGTTAGGATATATAGCATACCTAATTATAATAATCCTGGGTGGTGCAAGTTTCCTATTAAAGATGTTGTTGATAAGGGTGGGAATGTTAATTTTTTTAAAATGATATCGAATCGCCACCCAGTTGAATTACATGCGCTTAAACTAGCGTTATATTTACTTGCGATCAGAGGGAATGATGATGAACATTCAGAGGTATCCTTATCAAAAATAATTTCAAAAACAGGTGTAAACTATAAAGATATATTTCCTGCATTAACACTACTGAAAGTAGTGGGGTTGGTTTCAGATTTTCAGAGAGAAACTCTTCCACAAAGAGGAATTAGAGTTAGCCTGATGGAATACAAAACGGATGAAGTATTAAATGTATATTTTCCTTACGGTTCATATCTACCAAAGAACACAAGACGTTCCATCTCAATGCCAGCGCTTACTGTTTAGTTTTCGATCCCCCTAATTCCTATCTCGTATGTTGGGCTTCGCAGGCTCAGCACCAACCTACCGATTGTGTAGGTTGGTGCTGAGCGTAGTGAAGCCCAACGTTTACTGCGTAATCTCTTTTTTCCTCCCCCTCATCCCCGACCCTTCTCCCGCAAGGGGAGAAGGGAGGTTTGGCCCCGTGGTTATAACGTGATTGCTAACACCATATCTCTGATGCTGCTTTATCCCCTCTCCCTCTGGGAGAGGGCTAGGGTGAGGGGCGCAGGTTGGCACAATGCCAATTTCGCCCGCTTTGTGAAATCCGGTAGGGTGCAATGAACGAAGTGAATTGCACCGCTGCTATTTATCTGCCAAAAGGTGTAATGCGCTGCGCTTATTACACCCTGCATCCAACCCACACACGACAGGATGTCATTGCTTGAGACTTGAATTTAACACTATCGATCTGGATCGGGATTACGAGCTCTGTGTGCAGGCACGCAGGGATGTCTATTTTTGCAGTTTTCATACCCATGACGGCTTTGCCGACTTTATCGACGGCTATCGGGAGCGGATCCGCGAAAGGCTGGGGCAAGCGCAATGGCACTACCTTCATGTCTGGGCGGGTGAACAACGGGTGGGTCAGCTGGAGTTTCGCAGCTTTTCCGATGAGCCCGAGACCGGCTATGTGCAGCTGATTTATCTGTTCCCCGAATATCGTGGCACCGGTTTGGCTGCCGTGTTGCAGGCCTATATCCGCCAGCAGTTGCTGGGTGCGGGCTGCAAATGGGCGATCCTCTCCGTGAGTCGCACCAATGTGCGGGCCTTGAACCATTACCGGCGCTTCGGCTGGGTATTTCTGCGCCCCAATCCGAAACATCAGGAGACGGATTTTATCGGCTGACTCTGGCCGAGTGACCTCTGTGGTTGCTCCGGCGTACCCCCTCATTTTTCCCATCCCCCAACTGGCTGAATCGCGAGTTAAATCCGGTAAACAGGGCGCACTTGAGCCACACTTACTGACACCCTGATTTAGCCCATGTCGTTAGCGATCGATAACCGGTAAAGCAGTGGTAGAGTAGGGATCTGGCTGACATCGTTGTTGCAGTATGCCAAGTCGGTGTTTGAGACTGGAATTAGCACGGCCCCGAACTGGCGCGGGGCAGAAGAATAAGGATGGCCACTATGCTGCAGGACAGTGACACGATCAGGATCTCGGATGTCAGCGAAGCCGTGGTGCATGGCATTCTGGAGGTGATCAGCGATGGCATCTGGGATTGGCACGCCAATACCGGTTTAGTCTATCGCAACCCCGGCTGGTACCGGATGCTGGGCTACGAGCCCCATAGCCTCGGCAATACTGTCTTCACCTGGGAGGGGGTGATCCACCCCGATGATCTGGCCGGTGTGATGGAGAAGTTCGATGCCTGCCTGGGTGGCAAGGCGTCTGAATATTGTGCCGAGTATCGTTGCCGCTGCCGGGATGGCAGTTACCTCTGGATTGAGGATTGTGGTCGCATCATAGAGCGCAACGCTGATGGTTCTGTGGCGCGGATGATCGGTGCTCATCGCAATATCCACGCCAGCAAATTACTGCTGGAGCAGCTGGAGCTGCGCAATCAGTCGCTGGAGCAGTTGGTGGCGGAGCGCACCGCCGAGTTGGTACGACTCAACGAGGCGCTGCAACAGAGAGTCGAGGAGAATCGCCAGTTGGCGGAGACTGATGCCCTGACCGGTGCCGCCAGTCGCTACCGGCTGGAGCGGGCGTTACAGCTGGAGTGCGAGCGGGCGCGCCGCTTTCACTTGCCTTTTACCGTGATTGCCATGGATGTGGACAACTTCAAGCAGATCAATGACAGCTATGGTCACAATATCGGGGATCAGACCCTGATTAACATAGTGTCGCTGGTGCGCGACCATATCCGCGAGATCGATCTGCTGGCTCGTTGGGGCGGTGACGAGTTTATGGTGTTGTTGCCCAATACCGGCCGTGACGATGCGCTGGTGGTGGCGAACAAGTTTCAGGCATTGATGGTGACGCACCCCATCTGTCCCCGCGGTGTCACCACCATGAGCTTCGGAGTGGCGGAGTATCATCAGGGCGAGCAGAAGGAGAGTCTGATGGTACGCGCCGATCGGGCGCTCTATCAGGCAAAGCAGCAGGGCAAGAACCAGATCTGCTGACGACACATCAGCCAATAGAAGGGCCGCAGGCGTGAAACCTGCGGCCCTTTTGCATTCAGGCACAACAGCATGGTTGGGGGAGGTGCGACTTAGAAGTGGTAGCGCAGACCCAGCTTGAAGGTATCCAGTGAGTAGTGCTCGTCACCCAGGCTCAGGGCGTTGAACTGGCGCTCGTAACCGATACCGGCAGAGAAGTGATCGTTGAAGGCGTAGTCCAGACCCACTTCCAGATTGGGGTGTACCTTGCTCTTGGTTGCGCTCTCGCTTACCTGACCGCTGAGACCCAGGATGGTGACGTTGCCGACAACGTCCACTTCGGTGCGGGTGTAGGCAATGCCCGGCTTGGCATAGGCGCTGAAGCCCCAGGCCAGCGGCTGGCTCAGCTTGGCGGCCAGGCTGATGCTGCGGGTTTCGATAGTGGTGTCGGCAAAGCCGGTCGCAATCTGGGAGGTCACCCAGGTCAGTTGATCCATCTGTTGGGCGTGCAGGCCACCTTCAACGGCCAGCCAGGGGTTGAAGCTGTAACCCACGATCAGGCTGCCGCCGTCGAGTTGGTCGTCGATCACTTTGGCGTCATACACGCGCTGGAGGTCACCGTCGAGATCCATCTTGGAGGTGGTCAGATCCAGACCTGCATACCAGCCTTCGGCATGAGCGCTGCCATTCATGGCCAGAGCAATCAGGGAGAAAGCTGCAATTTTATTAAACTTGTTCATGGATAAATAAACCTTATGTTGCGTGAACTGCGTGTGATTTATGTCGCTCAATCCATGAGGTTTTTTATATTTCCGTTATTGCTCTGCTTTTACAGAGGGGCGCAGTATAGTCAGCGAGTTTATGAATAACAAGATAGTGGTTTGCAGATCCATCTAAATAAGACCAGCTGCAGGCTGGCCATTATTGTTTAATAAATGGTGTTATTAGAGTTTTAGCTTTATTGAGATTGAAATAATTAAGTGGTGTGTTCAATGGTGATTAAAGTGCTCACCATCAGCCATATGTGATTGATTTTTATCGGTATAATTTTTTACCCTGAGTGGGATCATGTTTAGTTGATCAAAAAAATGGTATTTTAGATGCTACTTATCCTGTTCTGTGTCTTTTTGGTTGTTATTTGAGCGGCAGGCAAGATGATGCTGTGAGAAAAAATCTATCAGATTATCTGTTTTCGCTCTTATCTAGATTTGGGATTGTTCCCAAAGTGGTTTTCGGTGGTCTTTTGAGGCTTTTTTGGCCAGCCCGGATGAGGGGGCGAGGGTGTTGCAATGGGCTCCGTGTGGCTTTCTTTTAGGCTGTGTTTTGTCTTCCGGACTGCGCGTATCGATAGGGGGCGGGGGAATTCGTAGTGCTGCGCGATTAATTTTGGCGAGCTCTTTATAGAAGGCGTATTTCAAAATGCTTGTCTGTTTTTAAAAAAACAGATGGATATTGGTGTATATATTACTCTAAATATTACTTGATTACCGTTGATGGCTTGCAATTTGATTTAATATTCGAGATGTCATCGGGGGCTTTTTACTACAGCATGCTTCAATTCAACCTGTAATCTCTCGAGTTAAAAGCGATGAGAAAATAGGCGTAAATATTATTCTCAATATCCCCGGATATTCTTTATCCCAAGAGTATGACAACTATCCTGCCGTCGCCTTGTTTATCAATCATCAGATATAGCAATAGTTATAAAGCAAACAGTATATTTTTAGCTAAATGGCAGGCTCATGCTTAAAGAATTAACTTTGTTAAGCTCCCATTCAGCTTGTCATGAGTTATAAATATTAAGAGCGGATTTTGTCATGTTTACTTCATAAATAAGGCGTAGCGTTGTGTGGATTAAACAGGCCGTTGGAAATATAGTTTTTTGCGGAGATATAATATGGAAATAACTGGTTTGCTAAATCTGAGGTTGCTTTTATTTGTTTTTTGCTTGGTTGTTATAACTGGTTGTCACAACAGTAATGATAGTGACAGTACAGAGACAATTGTGACACCTGAATCCCATGATGTGCACTGTCCGCCGTGAATGCTTAATTAATTTATCAAGGTCGTTTTTATGTCTGGAAATGTAGATAGAAGTCGCCGCGAATTTATTAAGCTCTCCGGAGCTGCTGTGGCAGCTGTAACAACGTCAAGCATGTTTTATCCATCAATCGCCAAAGCCCTCAGTATTCCTGCCAATAATGTGCATGGCTCGATCATGGATGTTGAGCATATTGTGGTGTTGATGCAGGAAAATAGGTCGTTTGACCATTATTTTGGCACCCTTTATGGGGTACGAGGTTTTGGCGATCGTCATCCTGTTCCAACAGTGAATGGGTCTGTGTGGTGGCAGAGTTTCAAGAGTGCTGAGTATTCTCGTCTTTTAACGCCTTATCATCTTGATAGTCGCATAGGTAATGCCCAACGAGTGAACGGTACTCCGCATTTGTTCAATGATGCCCAGTTTGCATGGGACAATGGGAAAATGGATAGTTGGCCGACCTATAAAGAGCAACAATCCATGGGGTATTATACCGAAGCGGAAGTGCCTTTTCAGTTTGCCTTGGCTAATGCATTTACCATTTGTGATGCCTATCACTGCTCTTTTCATGGTGGTACCAATCCCAATAGGATTTTTTTATGGACCGGTACTAATAATCATCCTGATGACACCAACCCCCCCGCTATCAATAATGACTTTGACTCTCTTGGAAAATCGGATCAAGGCTATCAGTGGCGCACTTACCCTGAGCGATTGCAAGCGGCTGGGATAAGTTGGCGGCTATATCAAAATTTGCCAGATAATTTTACCGATAATCCATTAGCGGGTTTTGTTAATTACCGTATAGCCAACGAACAGCGTGGTAATCTGGCCAATGGCTTCCCCTATCCAGCATGGCATCCAGATGATGATTTTCTTAATCCGCTACTTAAAGGGGTAAGCAACACCATGCCGGATAAGGGGTTTCTTGAGGCCCTGCGCGAAGATGTGATTGGAGGAACCTTGCCACAGGTCTCCTGGATTGTGGCGCCGGCTGATTTTTCCGAGCATCCCGGCCCTTCCAGCCCGGTTCAGGGGGGCTGGTATATGCAAGAGGTGCTCGATACCTTGACCGCCAATGAAGAGGTGTGGAGTAAAACAGTACTGATCATCAATTTTGATGAAAATGATGGCTTTTTCGATCACGCGCCCCCTCCGACCCCACCAACCTTGCTGGACGGTGAGCTGCTGGGGGGATGTACTCTGGACATGAGTGGTGAATATCATTCAGATCATCGCCCTTATGGCCCCGGTCCCCGAGTGCCTGCGCTGATTATTTCCCCCTGGAGTCGGGGGGGATGGGTTAACTCTCAGGTATTTGATCATACCTCGGTATTGCGTTTCATTGAGGCCAGATTTGGTGTGAGAGAGGAGAATATCAGCACATATCGTCGCGCCATTTGTGGTGATCTGAGCTCGGCATTCAATTTTAACAATCCCAATGATGAACAGCTGCCAACACTCCCCAGGCTGACCAAAGCCCAAGCCTACGACCTGGTGAAGCAGCAGCAACAGCTAGCGCAGCTGATTCCGCCCTCGGAGGAGCTGCAACAGGTGCCGCGTCAGACGATGGGTGTTCGCCCCTCGCGAGCATTACCATATGAGGTACATGTCAATGCAGAACAGTCAGCTGGCCGTTTGACCATCAAAATGAGCAATAGCGGAGCGCAGGGAGTATTGCTTCATATCTATGACAAGCTGCGACTCGACGGGATACCGCGTCGGTATGTGCTTGCCAGCGAGGAAACCATGGTGGATGACTGGCCGGTCTCTTCTACTGAGGGTTACAACATCTGGTTGATTGGACCAAACGGTTATCACCGCGCTTTCACAGGGGAGGGTACAGAGGAAAGCAAAGCGCATGTGAGCGTATGCTATGACCTGACGCAACCGGCGTTGTTGTTGACGCTGACCAATTTGCAGGATGAGGTGTTGACGCTGACATTGGACAACACAGTTTATCTCGGTGATCTGCTGCTGCTGGAGCTGGCTCCTCGTCAGGTGCTGGAACAGCGTATCGAACTGGCTGGGCAGGGTAATTGGTATGACGTTACGGTTCGCTATGGTGAGCGTTGGCAGCGCCGTTATGCTGGTCGTATAGAGACCGGACAGCACGCTATTTCTGATCCCATTATGGGTATCTAGTCAAGATGCGTCAGTCAGGTTAGCGGGAGTTCCCCCCAGGACCTCGCTGCGCTTGATAAAGCAGGTGCATTTGCCATTTGCTGTCGCTTTCTTGTACCCGATACCGGGAACTAACGGTTATTTGATATTTGTGCGAGTTGCCGGGGCGTTGGCTTTGCTGCCGGATGCAATTAAAAGAAAAGGGCGGTGCTATCAGCGCCGCCCAATGCCAGGAAAGAGAAAAAACCTTACGGTTTAAAAGATAAAAATTTGGAAGCAAACAATCGATTTCTCAACCAGGAAGGGTCTTGAATTCGATACGTTTCGATTATGCGCGATGTTCTATGCAGCACTAGCAAAATGTTTGCGGGTTGAAAGATATGCACTGTCTGGTGTCACATTCTGAGACCTCATCGTTCAACTGGTCTGTCCTGATGGGCATTGTAGGCGATTTTTTCTCTAGGCTGTTTTTTCGGTGTCAATATCTGAGCCTTGAAGGTAAAAACAGGTCAGAAGCTGACTCGGCATAACCATGCAATGAAAGTGCGATAACAAGGAAGAGTGGCATGACCTACAGCCAGACCCTGGCCAACAATATTCTCGACACCCTGAAGAAGACCCTGACCGACAAGGGGATCCGCTATCAGACCCTGGCAGAAGCCATGGGGGTCTCCATCGCGACCGTGAAACGGATGATGAACAAGCCCTCGCTGCCGTTCGATACTCTGCTGGAGATCTGCCATCTGGTGGGGCTCTCGTTCGAGGAGCTGCTGGATCGCACTCAGGACGCCCAGAGCCGCCGTGCCGTCTTTACCCAGGAGCAGGACGAGGCGTTTCACAACGAGCCGGGGCTCTACGCTTTTCTCGCCAATATCTTCTGGCGCGACAAGACGCTGATCGATCTCAAGCGGGAGTACGGCCTGACCGATGCCTCCTGCTACCTCTATCTGCGCAAGCTGGAGAAGCTCGGCATTTTGCAGCTTGGTATCGACAACAGTTACCACTTCCTGATCAGCGAGCGCATCAGCTTCGAGCAGCACAGCCGTTTCGCCCGCCAGCAGGCGCGGCAGGCAATGTCGGTGCTGGGGGAGTATCTGGTGGAGAACATGCACAAGTCGAACAACTATATGGCGCTCTGCCAGCTGCATCTCAACGAGGGGGAGGCGATGGCGCTGATCGACCGGATGAAGGAGTACTGGCATCAGGAGATCAAGCTCAACCGCCCCGCCATCGGCCAGCAGGAGCACGCCAAGACCTACACCATGTCGCTGCAACTGGCCGACTGCGGCTACCAGAGCTTCGACGACATGATCCCCAATATCGACAACTGATCCCGGCGGATCCAGAGGATCCGCCTCCCCCTTCCAGGCTGGCGTTGCGTGCCGACTCACCCCTGCTCTGCGAGCCGGGTTTGCTGCGGCTTGCCTGCGAGCGGCTGCAACGCTCGCGTATCGAGGCAGATTCGGATCGCATCCGGCCGCCAGTGCTCGATATCGCAATCCACCAGAGCGCCTCGCTCGTCGTAGTTGACCCGCACCAGCCGTAGCACGGCGCTCCCCTCCGCCAGATTGAGGGCGCGGGCGATGGCGCCCCGTGCTGCCGAGGGAGTGATCTCGAGACTCGCCCCGCCCTGGCCTATGCCATAGCGCTGCTGATAGAGCTCGGTGAGGGAGCTCGCCAGCGGTGCGCTGGCGATATCGGGAAAGCGACTCGCCAGCAGGTGATGGCTGACGTGTAGCACAGGGCGGCCATCGATAAGACGCAGACGGCGGATCTCGTAGAGCGGCGTAAAAGGATCCAGCCCCATCCAGCGGCAGAGCTCGCTGCTGGCCAGCTCGCTACCGTGGGCCAGCACTCGGGTTTCGGCGGTGCGCTGCTGCTCGCCGATCCACTGGTGAAAGTGAGTGTGGATGGCTGGATCGTAGGTGAGGCGAGGCGGGGCCACGAACCAGCCGCGCCGCTCGGCCCGGTAGATAAGGCCATCCGCTTCGAGGCTGGAGAGCGCCTCCTTGATGGTGATGCGGGTGGTGGCGAAACGCTCGCTCAGGGCCCGTTCGGCGGGTAGTTGCTGCCCGGCCCCCAATTGGCCGCTGCCGATATAGCGGCGCAGGGTCTGGCAAATCTGTTCACACTTGGAGGAGGAGCGGCCATCGGCCATGCTCTGTTCGTTCACTCTCTGCTCGCTCAATCTCGGTTCAATCACGCTCATATCCCTGTCGCTAATCTTGGCTGTGCGGGCTGGCTTAGCCCTTGTTGGTTCAGCCCTTACTGGAGTAGTCCAGCCTCACTCGGGTTCAGAGTTGTAACTGCTGTGGATGACAGCGCCATGACAGGGTGATTGTCATCAAACTGCCATCAAAACGCCCCGCGACCGTCACAATTCCCCTCTAGCATCCCTCTCGAACCTTAACTGACCTAGTCCAGAGGGATGGAATGATGAAAAGCGTGATCGCAAGTGCACTGGCCCTGGTGGCCGTCAGCCAACCACTTTTTGCAGCCGAGAATATCGCGGATCTCGAAAAGGCCGCCCGCGGCGAAGGCCAGCTCCACAGCATCGGTATGCCCGACAGCTGGGCCAACTGGAAGGATACCTGGCAGCAGCTGGGCAGCATCTACGGCATCAAGCATCAGGATACCGACATGAGCTCGGCGCAGGAGATCGCCAAGTTCGCCGCCGAGAAGGCCAATGCCACCGCCGATATCGGCGATGTGGGCGGCGCCTTCGGTCCGGTTGCGGTCAAGCAGGGTGTTACCCAGCCCTACAAACCCTCCACCTGGGCCGATATTCCCAACTGGGCCAAGGATGCGGACGGTCACTGGATGCTGGCCTATACCGGCACCATCGCCTTCCTGATCAACAAGGATCTGGTCAAGGCCGCCCCCACCAGCTGGCAATCCCTGCTGGGTGGCGACTACAAGGTAACGCTGGGTGATGTGGGTGTTGCCTCGCAGGCCAACAACGGCGTGCTGGCCGCGGCCTATGCCACCGGCGGCAGCGAGAAGAATCTCAAGCCTGCGCTGGAGCTGTTCGGCAAGCTGGCCCAGCAGGGCCGTCTGTCGCTGAACGACCCCACCATAGCCAATATCGAGAAGGGCGAGGTGGAAGTGGGGGTGCTGTGGGACTTCAACGCCCTCAACTACCGCGACCAGATCGACCCCAAGAAGTTTGAGGTGGTGATCCCGAGCGACGGCTCCGTCATCGCCGGTTACACCACCATCATCAACAAGTGGGCCAAGAACCCCAACGCCGCCAAGCTGGCGCGGGAATACATCCTCTCCGATGCCGGTCAGATCAACCTGGCCCGTGGCTATGCCCGCCCGATCCGCAGCAACGTTGCGCTGCCGGATGACGTGAAGGCCAAGCTGCTGCCGGCCGAGCAGTATGCCAAGGCCAAGCCGGTGCAGGATCACGCCGCCTGGGAGCAGAGCTCCAAGGCCCTGCCGCGTCAGTGGCAAGAGAACGTCATGATCTACATGCAGTAAGGAGCGGCCAGTGCAACACAAGGTGATAGTGGTACTTGTGGATGGCCTCTCTGCCGGGGTAGCCCATGGGATGGGCTACCTCGCAGGCATGGTGGAGGCGGAGCGCGGTCTCTATACGACCTTCAGCTGTGCCCTGCCATCCCTCTCCCGGCCTCTCTACGAGTGCATCCTGACCGGTGTACCGCCGGTGGCGAGCGGCATCACCCACAACGGGGTGAGTCGCCTCAGTCTGCATGACTCCATCTTCCATCTGGCCCGCGCCGCGGGTAAACGCACCGCAGCGGCGGCCTACTACTGGGTGAGCGAGCTTTACAACAAGAGCCCCTGGCTGTCGGCCCGCGATCGCTTTACCCACGACGAGCAGCTGCCGATCCAGCACGGTTGCTTCTACTGGGATGACAACTACCCCGACAGCCATCTGCTGATGGATGGCGAGTGGCTGCGCAGCCATTACGATCCCGATTTTCTGCTGATCCACCCGATGGGGGTGGACGATGCGGGCCACAAGTTTGGCTTCGACTCCCGCCAGTACCGCAATCAGGCGCGCCGGATGGACAGCCTGCTGGCCGATCTGCTGCCCCAGTGGCTGGCGGAGGGGTATCAGGTGGTAGTCACCTCGGATCACGGCATGAACAACGACCTGAGCCACGGCGGCACTCTGCCTGAAGAGCGCACCGTGCCGCTCTGGCTGTTTGGCGATGCCTTCGTCGAACGCTGGCCGGATGGGGTGGCGATTGCCCAGACCCAGCTCTGCGCCCTGATGGCGGATCTGCTGGGCATTTCCCACGACAAGCCGGCAGCGCCACCGCTGCTCAAGGCTGCCTTTATGCGCGAGGTGCACTGATGATGCCTGCAACCACCGAGATCCTGGTGGATCAACCCGTGGCAACCAAGCAGAAGGTGCGCCGCCACTGGCTGCCCGCGCTGGTGCTGCTGCCCTTTATCCTCTTGATGATCCTGTTCCAGCTCGCCCCCATGGTGTGGGTGCTGGTGGGCAGTTTCCAGACCCCGGATGGCTGGGGCATCGACTACTACCGGGAGATTTTGAGCTCCCCCTTTTACCTGCAATCGTTCGGCAACTCACTGCGCATCGCCGGTCTCGCCAGTCTGGCGGGACTTGCCATCGGCACCCTCGGGGCGGCCGCGCTGCGCCACAGCGGCGAGCGAGTCAAGCGGGTGCTGCTGGCCTTTGTCACCATGACCGGCAACTTCAGCGGGGTGCCGCTGGCGTTCGCCTTTATCATCATTCTCGGGATCAATGGTGCGGTGACCCTGCTGCTGAAATCCTGGGGCCTCATCGACGGCTTCAACCTCTACTCGGGCAGCGGCCTCATCCTCATCTACACCTACTTCCAGATCCCGCTCGCCCTGCTGCTGCTCTACCCGGCCTTCGATGCGCTGCAGGATGAGTGGCCGCAGGCCGCCGCGCTGCTCGGCGCGAGCAAGGGACAATATGTGTGGCACGTGGCACTGCCGGTGCTGACACCTGCGCTGCTCGGCACCCTGATCATCCTGTTTGCCAACGCGGTGGGGGCTTATGCCTCCGCCTACGCCCTCACCACCGGCAACTTCAATCTGGTGACCATCCGGGTGGCCAGTCTGGTCTCCGGCGATATCTTCCTCGAACCCAATATGGCGGCGGCGCTGGCGGTGATCCTGATGGTGCTGCTGGGGGTAGTGACGGCCGCCAACCAGTGGCTGCTGAAAAAGAGCTATGTGAACAAGGGGCAATCCCATGCATGATTTGACGCCGCGCTGGCCCAAGTGGGTGCTGGGTGGGCTGGTCGCCACCCTGCTGCTGCCGCTGCTGGCCACGTTTCTCTACTCCATCTCCACCCGCTGGGGGGCGACCCTGCTGCCGGATGGCTTCACCCTCGACTGGTATCTCAAGCTGTGGAGCGATCCGCGCTTTCTGGCGGCGTTTGGCCGCAGCCTCCTGGTCTGCTTCGCCACTCTGCTGCTGGGGACCCTGGTGCTGGTACCGACCGTGCTGGTGGTGGCTTACTACTTCCCAAAGCTGGATCCCTGGATGAACCTGTTGATCCTGCTCCCCTTCGCGGTGCCACCTGTGGTCTCGTCAGTGGGGCTGCTGCAGATCTACGCCGATGGCGTTCTGCCCATCATCGGCACGCAGTGGATCCTGATCGGCACCTGGTTCACCGTGGTGCTCCCCTTTATGTATCGGGCGCTGGCCAACAGCCTGCAAGGGGTACCGCTCAGGGATTTGATGGATGCCGCCCATCTGCTGGGGGCCAGTAGTCGGCGCGCCTTCCTGCTGGTGGTGATCCCTTGTCTGCGCAAGGGGCTGCTGGCGGCGCTGTTTCTCTCTCTCTCCTTCCTGCTCGGCGAGTTCGTGTTTGCCAACATGCTGGTGGGCACCCGTTACGAGACCCTGCAGGTCTACCTCTACAACATGCGCGCCACTTCTGGCCACTTCACCAGTGCGCTGGTGATGAGCTACTTCCTGCTGACCCTGCTGCTCACTTGGGCGGCGAACAGATTTCATCGGTGAATCAACATGTTCCATCTAGAAGTGAATCAACTGCACAAATCCTACGGCGACACCAAGGTATTCGAGGGGATTGAATTCGGCATTCGCAAGGGGGAGCTGGTGACCCTGCTCGGCCCCTCCGGCTGTGGCAAGTCCACCTTGCTGAGGGCGCTGGCCGGGCTCACTCCGGTGGATGGCGGTCAGGTGCGGGTGGCCGGTGAAGATATCACCTGGCAGGAACCCCAGAAGCGGGGCATTGGCATGGTGTTCCAGAGTTATGCGCTGTTCCCCAACATGACTGTGTGGGACAACGTAGCCTTCGGCCTCAAGATGAAACCCCAGCCGGGGCGGGAGCTGGCGGCCAGCGTGAAAGAGGCGCTGGCGCTGGTGGAGCTGACCGGTTTCGAGCGCCGCTATCCGGCCGAGCTCTCCGGCGGCCAGCGCCAGCGGGTGGCGCTGGCCCGGGCTCTGGTGGTGCAGCCACGGATCCTGCTGCTGGACGAGCCGCTCTCGGCGCTGGATGCCCGCATCCGCCGCAGCCTGCGCCAGCAGATCCGCGAGATCCAGCAGCGCCTCGAGCTCACCACCATCTTCGTGACCCACGATCAGGAGGAGGCGCTCACCATGTCGGATCGGATCTTCCTGATGAACAAGGGCTCCATCGTGCAGAGCGGCACGCCGGAGCAGATCTACACCCGCCCCGCCAGCGAGTTTGTGGCAAGCTTTATCGGCAACTACAACCTGCTTGGCGCAGAGCAGGGCAAGTCGCTGTTTGGCCCCCGTTTTCAGGGCAAGCTGGCGCTGCGGCCGGAGTCCATCACCCTGCTGCCCGCAGGGGCGACCAGCAGCGAACCCAGCCTGCCCGGCATCATTCGCCAGCAACAGCTGCTCGGCAACGTGATCCGCTATCAGGTGGAGTGCGAGGCGGGGCTGTTAACGGTGGATTGCCTCAACCGCTCGGCTGGCGATTTGCTGGCCACCGGCAGTGCCGTGACCCTGGTAGTGGCCTGGGATCAACTCTGTGAGGTAGCATGACGCCTCGTTTCATTTTCGTTGTTACCGCAAGGAGCCCTCATGGCACTGGCACTGTTTGATCTGGACGAGACCTTGATTGCCGGGGATTCCGCCAGCCTCTTGCTGGAGTACATGGTGGCCGAGGAGCTGGCCCCCGCCAGCATGATCGCCGAAGAGCAGGCGATGATGTCCCTCTACCATCAGGGCAAGATGGATATGCACCAGTACATGGCCTTCACCCTGCAACCGCTGGCGGGCAAGACGCGCCAGTGGCTCGACTCGCTCTGCACCCGCTTTGCCGAGCAGGTACTGCGCGATCGTATCTATCCGGAGGGGTTGGCACGTATCGAATGGCACCGCCAGCGCGGTGACGAGCTGGTGCTGATCTCCGCCTCCGGCGAGCATCTGGTGGCCCCCATGGCGAAGATGCTGGGGATGGATCACTGTGTCGCCATTTTGCTCGATGAGGAGGAGGGGATGCTGACTGGCCAGACCCGCGGCACCCTCAGCTTTCGTGAAGGCAAGGTGGCCCGCATCAACCAGCTCTTTGCCGGCAGGGACCATCTCTGGCAGGGGAGCTTTGGTTATAGCGACTCTCACAACGATCTGCCCATGCTGCGGGCGGTGAGCCATCCCCATGCGGTCAATCCGGCCCCCGCGCTGCGTCAGCAGGCCGAGGAGCTGGGCTGGCCGGTGTGGGTGTGGCAGCGCTGAGTTGTGCGCTCAAACAGGCTCAATACACGGCAAAAATAGCGATATAAACAACAGAGAGAGGCCGTTGCCTCTCTCCTGTCTTCCTTTCCTGGTTGCGTTCATTCTGTCTCCCGCCACGATGACCGCCGAGTTGGCTCAAGGTGAGGAGGCCTCTTCCATCTGACCGTTGCCACGACGCTGGGGGAAGCAGATACGATTTTTCCCCTCCCGCTTGGCCTGATAAACCCCGCTGTCGGCCAGCTCTATCAGCTCCTTGGCCGAGAGTCCGGAGTGACTCAAGGCCACCCCACCGCTGAGGGTAATGGTCAGTTCCGGCTCTCGCCACTCCAGTTGAGTGACTGCGAGTCTGAAGCTCTCCAGCAGTGAGGCAACCTCATTCATTTGCATCTCCAACCGCAAGATCAGCACCAGCTCCTCGCCACCGTAGCGGCAGAACCAACCCCACTGGTCAAACATTTTCATGCCCAGCTTGCTTACTCGCCTGAGGACTATATCCCCTGTCTGGTGGCCAAAGGTATCGTTGACTTGTTTGAAGTTATCGAGATCGAACATCACCACGAGGAAGGGGGTGCCACTGCCGAGCTGTCTTTGCAGGCACTCGTCGAAGAAACGGCGGTTGTAAAGACCGGTAAGCTTGTCCTGATTGGCTTGCTGGCGGATCTGGGCAAAATCCTGGCTGGCGGCATCCATCTCTTCATAGACCTTGGCCAGCTCCAGCATGCGGCTACCATGATAGGCTTTACCGCCAGAACGACTGGTGCGGATCAGCAGGGTAATCTCTCCCAGCATGCGACGGAAATAGCGGGACCAGAGCAGTGCCAGCAGCAGATAGAGAATGCAGGCGAGTGCAATCATCAGCTGCACGTTGATGGAGACGCTGTCGATCACCTGCTGCATGCTGGCAGTCGGCTCGACGCTGAGCAGGATCCAGCGCTGCTCGGGGATGCGGTAGTAGGAGACCATCAGGCCGCTGGCATCATCGAGGAAGAAACCCTGCGGCTGTTGCATGTGTGCCAGCCATTCAAGATGGGTGAGCGGCTTGAATACCCGTTCGCGATCCGGATGGGCCAGCACCAGCCCGTCATGGTTGAGCAGGAGCTGATAGCCATTACCCAGATGGTGACTCTGCTCATGCCGACTGTTGAGCCAGCTGGCGAGGGGGGTGAGCTGGGTATCCAGCGAGAGTACGCCAACCCGCTTGCCGTCAGGATCTTCAATCACCCTGGCCAGCGCCATGGTGAGAGTGCCCAAGGTGTAGTCGTAATAAGGATCAGTCCAGACAATCTGTCCGGGATGGCTGGCGGCCAGCAGATACCAGGGGCGGGTTCTGGGATCGAACTTCTCGTCGGCCTGCCAGGAAGGGTGGATCAGCATCTTGCGATGCTCGGTGCCCACGTAGACGTAATCGAGCTCCATCACCTTGTGATAGGCCTGCCACTGTTGCAGGTAGCGCTCGCCGTTAAGGATCTCCGAGCCGCTGAAATCCTGATAATTTACCTGCTGATAAATGAGCGTAAACTGGCGTTTGAGGGTCGCCAGATAGGGTTCGATCAGGGTATGGAAATACTGGGTGTTGCGAGCAATCAGGTTCTGTTGCTGCTCGTGGCGCAGGGTGCGCTCCATATGCAGGTAGTAGATAGTGCCGAGCAGCAACACTGGGATAAAGAGCAAGAGGAGGCCCAGCCGCATGCGGGTGATCAAAGACCAAGTATTCTTGGGCTTGGCGGGGGACATGAACAGATCCTTTTCGTCTCGGGTGACACCAGCATATATGATGCTGTGCGGCTCGTCTAAAGGCAGAAAATGAGATGTTTCCGATGTTGAACCACACTCTGCTCTCAATGATTCATTATGGCAGCATAGCGGTGCTAATCCTTGCCCTCTGTGTCGAGTATCTGATCTTTCGGCGCGGCCTGAACATGCTGCGAGTGCGCCGCTTGCTGCTGGCAGATGGGGTGGCGGCGCTGGCGCTCTTCTCCATCTTTGCCACCGGGAGTCTGCTGGCCCTCGAGCATGCCAGCTCGGTGGCAGAGATCTTTGCCCATCCTGCCCACGGTCTCAAGATGGGGCTGTTTCTGCTGATTGTCGGCTCCCTCGTTTATCCCAGCCGCCTCTTCTATCGCTGGCGTCGCGCCCTGCGTCTGGGCAAGGCGCCGATGATCTCCATTCAGCAGCACTTCCGGGTGGTGTGGATCCTGCGGGGCAATCTGCTACTGATTGCCCTGTTGGCCGTGTTCACCAAGCCCTCGCTGCTGTAACACTCGCGGTGCTCAAAAGCAGTGCGATGCAGAGCGTTGAGAGCGAAGACAAAGAGTGGAGACAAGAGGATAGGGAGGCGGGTATCTTGGATCGGATAACCCGTCACGCGCCGATTTAAGGAAGAATCGCCATGCGCTCCAATCTGATGTTGCTGATGGCTGCCACCATCTGGGGTATGGGCTTTGTCGCCCAGCGCCTCGGGATGGATCACATGGGGCCCTATACTTTCAATGGCCTGCGCTTTCTGCTCGGCGCCCTCTCCCTGCTGCCGCTGCTCTGGTGGCTCAAATCCCGACAACCTGTTGCCGTCGCGGGCGACCATCGCCAACTGCTGATCGGTGGTGTGCTGGCCGGGCTGGTGCTGTTCTGTGCCGCCTCCCTGCAGCAGGTGGGGCTGCTTTATACCACTGCCGCCAAGGCCGGTTTCATCACCGGGCTCTACATCATTCTGGTGCCGGTACTGGGGCTACTGCTGCGCCACAAGAGTGGCCTCAATACCTGGATCGGCGCCATCATCGCGCTGGCCGGTCTCTATGTGTTGAGCGTCACCGACGAGTTCACCATCGGCTTTGGCGATCTGCTGCAGGTGGTCGGCGCCCTGTTCTGGGCCGTGCACCTGCTGCTGGTGGATCACTACTCCAACCGGGTTGCCCCCATCAAGCTCGCCGGGGTGCAGTTCGTGGTCTGCGGCCTGCTCAGCCTCGCCACCGCCGTTGTTATCGAAACCCCGACGTTAAGCGGCGCAGTGGCCGGTTGGCAGGCGCTGCTCTATGCCGGGCTGGTGTCGGTCGGGGTGGGTTATACCCTGCAGGTGGTAGGGCAGCGGGGTGCTCATCCGGCCCACGCCGCCATCATCCTCAGTCTGGAGACCGTCTTTGCCGCCGTGGGTGGCGTATTGTTGCTGGATGAAACGCTGGACGAGCGCGCCATTGCCGGTTGTGCCCTGATGCTGGCGGGGATGCTCATCTCCCAGATCCGGCTGCGCTGGTGGTGGAAGTCGCGCCGGGACAAAGTGCCAGCGACCAAGTAAACCGCAGCCCGCAGCATAACAAAAACGCCCCGACAGTCGGGGCGTTTTGCATGATGGCGACTCGGGTCAGGGGCGCTGATCCAGCTCGCGCTCCAGCTCCATGGCCTTCTGACGGGCCGGATGGGTATTGAGGCGCTGCCAGTAGGCTTGCAGGTGCGGGAAGTGGGCCAGCTGACCGCTTTGCGCCAGCAGATCCACCAGGAAGGAGTTCATGATGTCGGCGCCGGAGAGGCGATCCCCCACCAGATAGTGGCGACTCGCCAGTACCTCATTGAGGTAGCCCAGCACCTTGGCACACTCTGCTTTGGCGTAGTCCGGCAGGAAGCGCATCGGGCTGCCATCCTTGCGCACAAACATATCCAGCAGCAGCGGCAGGATGCCCGAGCTCTCGGCAAAGTGAAGCCACTGCAGGTATTCGGGATAGTCGGGGCTATCTGATGCCGGTGCCAGCCGATCTGGGGCGTAGCGGGCAATCAGGTACTCGGTGATGGCGCCCGATTCTGCCAGCACCCGGCCGTCGAACTCGATGACCGGCGACTTGCCGAGTGGATGGATGGCTTTTAGCTCGGGCGGTGCCAGAAAGGTGGTGGCATCGCGCTGATACGCCTTGATTGCATAGGGCTGACCCAGCTCTTCGAGCAGCCAGATGATGCGTTGGGAGCGGGATTTGTTCAGGTGGTGCAGGACTATCATAACGACCTCGATTCGGTGGCAGGGTGGGGTATACGAGCGGGCGAGGGGTGTGGTTCACCGGCAGTAAAAAAAGAGCGGGCTTATGCCCGCGCTCTCTCATTGACTGACTTATGCCTCCAGCGCCTGATCCAGATCCGCCAGAATGTCCTCGATCGCCTCGATCCCGACCGACAGACGGATCATCTCGGGTTTGACTCCAGCCTTGGCCTGCTCCTCCTCGCTCAACTGGCGATGGGTGGTGGAGGCGGGGTGGCAGGCCAGCGACTTGGCATCGCCGATGTTGACCAGCCGCTTGAAGATCTTCAACGCATCGTAGAAACGCACGCCCGCCTCGTAGCCATCTTTCAGCCCGAACGAGAGAATCGCCGAGGGGCGACCGGCCATGTACTTCTCTGCCAGCAGATAGTGCGGGTGACCCGGCAGACCGGCGTAGCTGACCCATGCCACCTTGGGGTGATGCTTGAGGTGGTTGGCGACCCGCAGGGCGTTGTCGACGTGGCGCTCCATGCGCAGGCTCAGGGTCTCCAGCCCCTGCAGCAGCAGGAAGGCGTTCATCGGCGCCAGCGCTGCGCCGGTATTGCGCAGCGGCACGGTACGCACCCGCCCGATAAAGGCGGCCGGGCCAAAGGCCTCGGTATAGACCACCCCGTGATATGAAGGTTCCGGTTTGGTCAGCTGGGGGAAGCGCTCGGCGTGATCCGCCCAGGGGAACTTGCCCGAGTCGACGATGACGCCACCCAGCGAGTTGCCGTGGCCGCCGACATATTTGGTCAGGCTGTGGACGACGATGTCAGCGCCATGTTCGATGGGTTTGCACAAGACCGGCGTGGCGACCGTGTTGTCGACGATAAGCGGCACGCCACGGGCATGAGCTGCCTTGGCCAGTGCGGCCAGATCGACGATGTTGCCCGCCGGGTTGCCGATGCTCTCGCAGTAGACCGCCTTGGTCTTGCCGTCGATGAGGGCGGCGATGGCCTCGGCACTGTCATCCTTGGCGAAGCGCACTTCAACGCCGAAGCTCGGCAGCATGTGGGCGAACAAGGTGTAGGTGCCGCCATAGAGCTGGGGTGTGGAGACGATGTTGTCACCGGCTGCGGTCAGCGCCTGAATGGCATAGGTGATGGCGGCAGAACCTGCCGAGACCACCAGTGCGGCGATCCCCCCTTCCAGCGCGGCCATCCGCTGCTCCAGCACATCATTGGTGGGGTTCATGATGCGGGTGTAGATATTGCCCGGCACCGCCAGATTGAACAGATCCGCCCCGTGCTGGGCGCTCTCGAACTCGTAGGCCACCGTCTGGTAGATGGGTACGGCAACGGCTTTGGTGGTGGGGTCGTTGGTAAAGCCGTGGTGCAGGGCCAGGGTCGCATCTTTCATCACACACTCCTTGTTGGATGTTGCTTATGGCAGTTATAGATGGATAGACGTCCAATCTATCAGGCCCGTGGCCGTTGTAAACAGCAAGATCCGGCAAAGCAATTGCTCCCGCAGGGGATGCGCATCCCGCGTGGCTGGCACGGCTCGCACTCAGAGACGGCGGCGATACTCCTTGTCGTCGATCTGGTTCATATCCCACTGCATCAGGCGGTTGAGCTGCTGCATGGGATCCTCGATGAGTGGCAGCGGGCGTGGCAGGATCCGCTTGAAGTAACGGCGCAAGGTCTGCTGGATCCGGTTCGGTTTGAGGGGGTTGGCGTGGCTCATGATGGTGCTCCTGTGCGGTGGTTCTCACGTTCATCAGCAGTATTGAGCTAAAATGCGGAAGTAAAAACTGATGACTTATAGCAACAGGATTTCCTCTTTTATGCCGACCGGTCGCCTCTACCAGCAATTTCAACGACTCGCCCAGCTGCTTGGCAGCGACGAACGGGAGATCAGCCTCGCCGAGGTGGCGGATCTGCTCTGCTGCACCCCGCGCAACGCCCGCCTGCTGCTGCGGCGGATGCAGGATCAGGGCTGGCTCAGCTGGTCGGCGGAAGCGGGGCGGGGGCGGCGCTCCCGACTCACCCTGCTCGATAGTCAGGAGAGCCTGACCCGGCGCCGCTTGCGGGATCTGCTCAGTCAGGGCCAGCTGGCGCAGGCGGTACGACTGGCCGAGGATCGCCTCGATCTGCTCACTCCGCTGCTGATCGAACAGCTCGGTCAGGCCACCCGCGAGGGGCGCCAGATCCTGCGGGTGCCCTACTACCGGCCGCTGCCGCAGTTGCTGCCCACCGGTCCGATGCGCCGCTCCGAAATCCACCTGAGCCGCCAGATCTTCAACGGCCTCACCCGGCGAAATGAGGAAAATGGGGAAATCGAAGGGGATCTCGCCCACCACTGGGAGTGTCTGGGCCCCTGCCACTGGCGCTTCTACCTGCGCCCGGCGGTGCGTTTTCACCATGGTCGCGAGCTGGTGGTGGAAGATGTGATGGAGAGCCTGCTGGACCTGCGGGCTCGCCCGCTGTTCGCCCATCTGGATCGGCTGGAGAGCCCCTGGCCGCGCACGCTGGATCTCTATCTCGACAGCCCGGATCCCTGGCTGCCCCACCTGCTGGCCGAGCCGGTGGCGACCATTTTGCCGCGGGAGCTCAAGGGGGAGGCAGGCTTTGCCCTGCAACCGGTGGGCACCGGCCCCTACCGGGTGGCCGCCAACGATCCCTTGCATCTTTGCCTTGCGGCGTTTGACGACTACTTCGGCCTGCGCGCCCTGCTCGACGAGATCGACATCTGGATGTTGCCGGAGCTGGCGGAGCGACTGGAGACCCACCTGCAGCTGGGACGCGACAGCCCTGAGCTCGGCACCATGCGCGGCGAATCAGAGCTGGAATCGGGCTGCTACTTCCTGCTGCAGGACGATCGCTCCGGATCCTTGCGGGATCCCGCCCTGCGCCAGTGGCTCGGCCAGCTGCTCAATCCGGTTGCCCTGATGGGGCGAGTCGCCCCCGAGTTGCAACGGGGCTGGACCAGCGCCCTCGGCCTGCTGCCCCACTGGCGCGAAGCGCTGTCTGCGCCCTTGCCCACACCGGCGCAGTTGCCGGGAAGACTGGTGCTTGCCTGCTTCAACCAGCATCTGGAGTTCAACGAGTGCGCCAACGCCATGAGCAGCCTGCTGGCCGAACAGGGGATCCGGCTCGAGGTGCGCACCCTAGATTACAGTCGTTGGGTGAGTGGCGAGGATGAAGATGTGGATCTCTGGCTTGGCACCCTTAACCTCGAACATGCCGGCCCATTTGCCCCCTACGTCTGGTTGCAGGGCACACCGCTGCTGCGCAAGGTATGGGGCAGCCAGTACACCTTGTGGCAGGGATTGACGCAGTGGCGCGCCAGCGGTGAGGAGCCTGGGCCGCGAACCCTGCTGGCAACAGTGCAGCAGCAGGGCTGGTTTGTGCCGCTGTTTCACCACTGGCTGGAGCTGGAGAGCCGGGTCGGTGTGCACGGGGTTCGCATGACGGCGCTCGGCTGGTTCGATTTTCGCAGCGCCTGGTTGCGGCCGGAACTGGCTGTCAGCACTCGGGATAAGACGGGGGAGCTTGAGTCCTGATGCGGGGCGCGCTAGCCTGAGCGCGGTCCCATGACAAGGAGTCACCCGCCATGCTGGAAATGCAGATCCAACCCCGCTTTCAGGAGACAGATGCCCTCGGCCATATCAATAATACGGTGCCGGCAGTCTGGTTCGAGTCGGCGCGGGATCCCCTGTTCCGGATCTTCTCGCCCGATCTGGATGTGCACAACTGGCATCTGATCATTGCGGGCTATACGGTGCAGTTCAAACGGGAGCTGTTCTACGGCCAGTCGGTCACCATCAAGACCGGTGTACGCCGCATTGGCAGCAGTTCCTTCACCATCTGGCAGGAAGCCTGGCAGCAGGGGGAGCTGGCCGTCACTGGCGAGACGACCCTGATCCATTTTGACTATCGGGCACGGCAATCCATCCCTCTGAGCGAGACTCACCGGGAGGGGCTGCGGGCCTGGTTGATAGAGAGTTAACCCGGGCCTTTCGGCCAACACACAGGACATATATGCGCAATACCGTGATCGCTCTGAGCCTCGGCTTGGGGCTGGGGCTCTGCTCCCTGCCGTCTCTGGCGGCAACGCTCGCCGAACAGTTCTCCCTGATGGAAAAGGGGGCCGCGAGTGCCCTCGATACCCGTCTCTTCAGCCACGACGGCGTCGACATCAAGGCCTGGGTTGATGGTGCCCCCGTCATCATCGCAGTGCCCATCATGAACGAGTTGGGCAAGCTGGAGGGGGAGAGCCGCTATTACTTCAAGGGGGGCAAGCTGTTCGGAGTCAAAGAGCCTGCCGCCCAGTTCGCCTTTGACGACAGCGGCAAGCTGACCCAATGGCTGGACGAAAAGGGTCAGCCCGCCGAGTTCGTCAGCAAGATGAGCATGCAGCAACGTCAGGAGTGGCTCACCAAGCGGGCCGCCGAGCTGAGCAAGCTCTTTGCTCCCGGCGCTGCCGAACAGAAGGCGGCCAAGGGCAGCGTCAAGCTCAAGGGGGGTGAGCTCGCCCACTGGCTCTGCAACGGCAAGCTGATGGAGCTGGCTGGTGGTGACAAGGTGATCTTCGAGCAGGAGAAGCTGAAGATTGGCGAGCAGGGGATCGAAGGGGAGGTCTCCCTGCGTCAGGATAAGGGGTGGCAGGAGCTGAGCCTCAAGTGCGAGGTGCAGGGCAATCAGGTGACTCGCCTCACCTGGCAGCCGCTGCCGGCGACTAACAAGCCGCAATAAGCGCACCACAACAAGGGGCCCATCGCGGGCCCCTTATCATTGGCTCATTGTTCCCCCAGCTTCATCCGGGCGAGCGCCTCGACCCGGCGCCACTGTCCGGGTTCGAACCAGCGAGCCAGCAGCTCCTGCTGCTGTTCGGTTCTGGCGGTGGCAGGCAACTGCTCCCGCTCGGCCAGATAGCCATTGAGCTGCTCCTTGAATCCCTGCCGGCTCTGCTCAAGTTGATGCATCCGATCCACCGCTTCCGGCCCTGCCTTCTCCAGCAGCTCGGCGTCCCGTCTGGCTGGCTCCATCTTTTCCAGCGCCTGCAGTTCGCCCAGCAGGCGGCTGTTGGCTTCGGCCTCCTGAAACCACCGGGGCTGCGCCGCCAGCCAGAGCTCCAGTTCGCTGGCCAGCTCCTTCTTGTCGGCATCGCTTGCTTCGGCCAGTGCCTTGCGGCGCAGGGTCAACTGCTCCATCAGACGCTCTTCGGCGAACAATTGTTCCTGCTCGGCCGGTGTGAAGCTCTGTTGGCGCAGTAGCTCCCGTTCGTCGAAGAGGATCTGCAGGCTGGCGAGGGTGATATCGGTGGGCACCGTCAGGCTGCTCTGGGCGGAGACAAAGGTGCGATAGCGCGCCTGCAGGGCATCGGCGGCCTCCTGCTCGGGATCGTGCGGGTGGCTCTGTGCATGCTGGCTGGCTTGAGCGGGGGATGAGTCTGCCGTCGGTGCAGTGGGCCAGAGCAACACCCCGCCAAGCAGCAGGGTGATGGCGCAGGGCACGACGAGCAGGGTGGCTATCTTCATAGTCCCAGCTCCTTAAGACGGTTGGCATGCTGGCGATAGAGGGTGACCGGATCAGTCTCGAACAGATGGTGGATGCCGAAGGACTGGTTCACTTCGTCCAGATGGTTCATCCGGTAGCTGGTGCCGATCACCTTGCCGAGGTGGCTGCTGCAGACCCCGACCAGCCCGTCATTGGGCTCCTTGAAGAAGGCGCCGGTCAGAGCCAGCGCAGGATCCACCGGATCCAGCAGATTGGTCAGGTTGCCGCGCCCACTCCAGGAGAAGTAGTAGACGCCGTTGTTGGCCTGCATCGGCCCCTCGCCGCAATACTGGCTGGGCAGTCCCTCCGGGTAGCGCTGGTTGAATTGGCTGGCCCCCTTGCTGGTGAGGGCATCGAGCGCGGCGACCGGATCTTGCGGTAGCTGGCTCCCGCCGGAGAGCAGTGAAATCATGCCGGAGAGAGCGTGGGCCGCGGCGGCAGCCAGCTTCTCGGCGGCGCTGCCTGGGGTGGCGTTGGCCCGTACCAGATCGGCAATCTCGGAGCCATAGTTGACTCCGCCGACGCTGGTGGCGGAGGCGACCAGTTCGGGGGCGACCGAGGCAACATAGCGGATGGTGGGGCCGCCGTGGGAGTGGCCGATCAGGTTGACCTTCTCGGCACCGGTGGCAGCCAGCAGCAGCTCAACCTGGGCGAGCAGTTGCTCCCCCCGTTGCTCCGAACTGGCGGTGGCCGATACCTGGGCCACGTAGACTTTGGCTCCATCCCGGCTCAGGGCCTGGGGAATGCCGTAGAAGTAATCGACCCCGAGCAGCTTGTCGAAGCCGAACAGGCCATGCACCAGCACTATGGGGTAGCGGGTCTGGGTGTATCCGCTGGCGTGTGCCAGCATGGGCAGGGTACAGAGCAGCACCAGAAGCCATCTCTTCATCATCAGCATCCTTGTTGATTCGTGAGGAACAGATTGTGTGGCGTACTCCATGTTCGCCGGTGCCAGTATGGTGGCTGCTGACGGGAGAGGCTGTGAGGGGGATCGCAACTCGGGATTCAAAAGGGATTCAGGGTGCGGGCGGGGAGGCTGTGCTCCCCGCCCCGCGGCTTATTGCCACTCCACCAGGTAGTACTGCTTCTTGCCCCGGCGCAGCAACAGGTAGCGACCAAACAGCCGATCCGCAGTACTCAGCAGCTCATCCTGCTTGAGCACCCCGTTGAGGCTGATGGCGCCCGCCGCCAGCAGTTCACGGGCGATGCGCCTGGAGTTAGCCAGACCGCAGCTGACCAGCAGACTGACCAGATCGGTCTCGCCGCTGATGATGCTGCTCGGCATGCCATCCTGCGCCAGCTGGGCCAGATCGCTCTCGCCGAGGCGGGTCACGTCGCCGCTAAACAGCAGTTCGCTGATGCGCTGAACCGCCGCCAGCGCCGCTTTGCCGTGCACCAGCTCGGTCAGTTCGTTCGCCAACACCTGCTGGGCCAGCTTGCGCCCTTGCCGCGTGGCATCCTCTGCCTCCAGCGCCTCAATCTCGGTCAGCGGCATAAAGCTGTAGTAGCGCAGGAAGCGGTAAACATCCTCGTCCGCCGTGCCGAGCCAGAACTGGTAGAAGGCGTAGGGGGAGGTGAGGGCCGGATCGAGCCAGACCGCACCACCCTCGGTCTTGCCGAACTTGGTGCCGTCTGCCTTGGTGATAAGTGGCAGGGTCATGCCGTGGACCTGCGCCTGATGGAGGCGACGGGTGAGATCCATGCCGCTGGTGATATTGCCCCACTGGTCGTTGCCGCCAATCTGCAGGGTGCAACTGAGCCGCTGGTACAACACCGCAAAGTCGTAGGATTGCAGCAGGGCGTAGGAGAACTCGGTGAACGAGATGCCCTGGTCCGGGCGAGCCAGTCGCTGGCGCACAGACTCCCGCGCCAGCATGGCGTTGACCGAGAAATGCTTGCCGATATCCCGCAGAAAATCGAGGGCGGACATCTGTCCCATCCAGTCGACATTGTTGACCAGTTGCGGGGCCGCCAGGCCTTCATCGGCGGGCAGCAGCGCCCTGATTTGGGCCGACAGACTGGCGACCCAACCCTGCACGGTATCGGCACTGTTGAGGCTGCGCTCGGTCGCCTTGAAGCTGGGATCACCGATAAGGCCGGTTGCCCCGCCCACCAGCGCCACCGGCGTGTGTCCCGCCAGCTGGAAGCGGCGCAGCATCAAGAGCGGAACCAGATGACCGATATGCAGGCTGCCAGCGGTGGGATCAAACCCGCAGTAGACGGTGCGCGGGGTAGCAAGATGATCGGCCAGGGCCGCTGGGTCGGAATTCTGGGCCACCAGGCCGCGTCGGGTCAGCTCATCAAGCAGGTGGGGGTTGATCATGGGTTCTCCAACAGCAAGGGGAAAAAACCACATCCTCGCCCCTCTGGCTCGCGCCGAATATGTCCCCTAGGGGACAGTTTTGTCACTCTCGTGCTAGCATCCGGCCATCGTCTGATCATCACACGACCATCGCGGGGAGCTAACCCGCCATCCGGAACTTATCGCCATGAACCAGCGCCCATGATCCAGCCTCTCGCCACAGATGCCATGACCCGCAGTATGACCGAGGTGGTCGATGCCCTGCACAGCAGCGCTTTTCCGGCGGCGCTGGTGCGGCTGATCCAGCAGCAGGTGGCGTTTGATTGCGCCCTGTTGCTCGGGGTTGGGCAGCGGCCCGTCTATCTCTACGACAACCTCAATCATCAGCGGGCCCTGCTGTTTGATCGCTACCTCACCAGCCACTTCAGTCAGGATCCCTTTATGCAGGCGCTGGAGCAGGGCTTGCCTGCCGGCGTCTGGACCCTGGCGCAGGTCTCCCAGGGGCGGCTCGATCCCGAATATCGCCACCACTTCTATCAGGCCACCGGCTGGCAGGAGGAGGTGGGGATGATCCTGCCGGTGCGGGACGGACTGACGCTGATGCTGTTTCTTGGACGACTCGACAAGCGCAGTACTCTCAGCCGTGACGAGCTGGCACGGTTGGAGCAGCTGTTCCCGCTGGTACATTCGCTCTGTCGTCAGCAGTGGCGGCAGAGCCAGCCGCTGCTGGCCCTGAGCCCGGTACAGCCAGATGGCACTGATCTCAAGGGGGCTGTGGAGCAGGCTATCGCCAGTGTGGGGGGAGATCGGCTAACCCGGCGTGAGCGCCAGGTGGCGGGATTGCTGTTACAGGGGCTGGATACAGAGGGTATTGCCGCAACTCTGGGCATTGGCTGCGGCACGGTGAAGAACCATCGCAAGCACCTCTATAGCAAGCTGCACTTGCGTTCACGGGCCGAGCTGTTTCATTTCTTCCTCAACCACCTGATCACCACAGAGGGAGGAAGATGAACCGGGGTTATTCGATCCGCGGTAACGGCTTATCGCTTTGGGGCAGGTTACTGAGTCGCTGGTAGCGCTCCATCAACTGTCGGTATTGGTTGCCGAGACGTACTTGGTCGAGGGCTTGCTGCAACCGGGCGATCTGCTGCCGATCCGCCCGCGGGTTGAAGGCAAAGCAGTTATCCTGCTCTTCCAGCACAGCGACAGAGGTGAAATCTTCCGGCGCGAATCCCAGCGCTTTCAGTTGATGGAATAACATCACTTCGTTGCCTGCCACCAGATCGGTGCGTGCCATGATGAGCTGGCGTACCACCTGATCCATGCGCTCCACTGCCATCATGTTGCCCGGGCTGATGCCGCGGTTGAGCAGTAGCTGCTCCCCCACGTCAGCCTGCATTACCCCGACCTGCAGTTTAGCCAGATCTGCCTTGTCGGTGACTCTGGGAGCATCCTGCTTGCGTCCGACCAGCGTCACTCGCGAGTGGCTGATGGGGCAAACCCAGAGGAAGTGGGGATCACGCTCTTTGGTGCGGGCGGTGGTAAAGAGAACTGCTTCCGGTTGCTGGGTCAGCAGATACCAACCGCGGGCCCATGGCATAAATTGGATAGGTTGCTCCGGCTCCCCCAGCTCACGCCAGATCAGCCGCAGTAACTCTACTGCCAGCCCGATGGGCTTTCCCTCCTTGTCGAGCCCGTTGAGGGGCATGTTCTGCTCCGAGTAATAGATAAAGGCGGCCCGTGCGGGGAAGCTGGTCAGCAGAATCAGGGCGATAAGGACCACGAGCAGGGATCGCATGGCGCACTCCTTGTGCAGTGAATTACCTATCAGTCTATGTGTCCTTGGCCAGAAGTTCATAGTCGGGTCGCGGATAACGCAACAGGCCACCGCGCGGTGACCTGCCGAATTATTTCAGCAGGGCTTCCATCTCCGCCTCAGCCTTGGCACGCGCTTCGGCTTCTGCCGCTCTGGCGGTATCGGCGATGCTCTCTCCGGCCGTATGGGGGGCGGCACTGACAGCCTGTTTGGCAGGGGCGGCAATGGCCTTGGCCGCTTCTTGCGTTGCAGTCGCAGCGGCACTGCTGACAGCCTGTTTGGCTGGCGCAGCAACGGCCTTGGTTGCTTCTTGTGTCACGGTCTCGGCGGCACTGCTGACAGCCTGTTTGGCAGGTGCGGCAATGGCCTTGGTCGCATCTTGCGTCACGGTCGTGGCGGCACTGCTGACGGCCTGTTTGGCAGGCGTGGCAACGGCCTTGGTGGCTTCTTGCGTTACGGTCGTGGCGGCACTGCTGACCGCCTGTTTGGCAGGCGTGGCAACGGCCTTGGTGGCTTCTTGCGTCACGGTCGCTGTAGCGCTGCTGACAGCCTGTTTGGCTGGAGTGGCAACGGCTTTGGTCGCTTCTTGCGTCACGGCGGCAGCGGTGCTGCTGAATGCCTGCTTGGCCGGTGCGGTGGTTGCACTGCGGGTCAGGTCGGTCGCGCCTTGGCTCACCGCTTGCGTGACCTGGCCAGTGGCGTTGGCGGCTGCGCCGCTGATGGCCTGGCTAGCGCTGTTGGTCAACGAGCCGGTGACACCGCGGGTCACGGTGCCAAGTGCGCTACCAAGGGAGAAGGGGGAGGCGTCGCTCTGACTGGTCGCCGCGCCACTCAGGGTGTTGGCCGCCGGATTGAGCAGGCTGGTTGGGTTCTGCCAGCCCTGCATGGCGGTTGGCCAGGTCGGAGCCGTGCCCGCCAGATTTTCGCCAAAGGTCTGGGTGGTGCCATCCCCTTTTTGCAGCAATACCGACATCTGGTTGGTTTGCGAGTTCCACACCATCCCCGCCTGTCTGGCGATATCCGGCACGGGGGCATACTCGGAGACCACATAGAAAAGCGGCCCCTCTTGTTGCAGCCTGTCGGCCGTCTTGAGCAACTGCATGGTGCTGTCGTAGTGGGGACCAAGGATGGCGGTCATCCGATCCTTGATCAGGGGTTGTTCGAACAGATTGACCTCGTTCGGGTCAAAGCCGACCAGCGGCTTGAGCAGAGCCCACATCAGCTGGCTGGTGGGGCTCATCATCAGCAATGGGGCAACGCAGGCGGACAACATCAGGCTCAGGCAGGCCGCCTTGAGCAACGGCATGATACGCATTGGGATAAGATCCAAATAACGATTTGATAAATAAGGTTATATTTTGTCAGGAAGCGACAAATTCACCGGGAGTTTGCGCGTGGCAGCGAGAGACTGCCCGCAGGCGCTGGCAGGCTACCATATTGGCTCCACAATACCAGCAGGCTGTATGATTATCCGTCAAGTAAACTCGGGCCGGGTTGCTGGTCTGAGTGAGCCCGCTGGCCTGGTGTGCTCAGGGATGGTGTTGCCAGTAGCCAGATGGTCGCAGGATACGAAGATGATTTGAGGGGATCAGCGAGGCTTTTCTTGATCCAGCTAAAGACATAGGCGTGATCCCTGTCGCATAATGCAGCTCCTTTCTACTCTTGGCTGGAACCTAAGAAATGGCTCGTCGCTCTTCCAATGCACAACGTCGTCGCAGTAGCTGGTGGTACAAACGCCTGTTGGCAAGGGAGCGGCAAGAGCGCGAAGCGCGTTCTGTCCGGGATTGATAACGCATTGAAAAACGGAGCCTCGGGCTCCGTTTTTGTTGCTGGTCATTTGTCGTGTAGCTGGCCGTCTGGTTATCTTGTCCAGCCATCGCATACCCTGTTGCCCGATGCCATCGGCAATTATCCAGAGAGCTAAAATCGTGAGAGTCGACGTCGTATCCTACAACCCTCAATGGCCAGTCCACTTTGTGGCGGAAGAGACCCAACTGCGCAGTGTGCTGGATCATTGCCTGCTGGCTGTCCACCACATTGGCAGTACCTCGGTCCCTGGTCTGGCGGCCAAGCCCATCATTGACATCATGCTGGAGGTGTCATCACTGGATCGGCTTGATGAGCAGAACGGGCAAATGGAGGTGCTGGGTTATGAGGCGATGGGGGAGTGCGGGATTGCGCGTCGCCGCTATTTCCGCAAGGGGGGTGATGAGAGAACTCACCAGATCCACGCCTTCTTGCAAGGGGATGACCATGTGCGCCGCCATCTGGCCTTTCGTGACTATCTAAGAGCCCACTCGGCTGCATGCAGGGAATACGCCGAGTTGAAGCAGGCGTTAGCTGCGAGCTGTCAGCATGATATCGAGCGTTACTGTGCGGGCAAGAATGCCTTTGTGAAAGAGCATGAGACGCGCGCGCTGCGGTGGTTGGCTGGGCTGGGGCCTGCTCTCTGAGCGAGCGTGTATGCAACGGAAAACGGGGCCTGATGGCCCCGTTTTGTTGCTGATGGTTTTTGCCAGCTAGTGAGTCGGCGCAGCAAGGTGACCAGTGCCAGCTCGACCCGCTTGGCGTAATCAATGTCGGCCTGCTAGAGGAGATCGAGCTGGGCCGCATCGATGGCGTTATTCTCCACATTGATGAGGGCACGCATCAGGTGCGTAGCAAGGCTGTTGTTGTCGACCACGGGGCATCACTGTCGCTGTGCAGTGTTCTTGCTGTTATGGTTTTTCTCCTCGCAGACACAGAACCGGTCCAGAGCGTTGCCCAGCGATGGGTCAATCGCTTTTTCATCGCCCCTTGATAGGCAAGACAAATAGGTGCAGGTGGGGGATGTGTAACCACGTCGGATATTGCATGATGAAGGCTTCGAGAAGGAGCCTCATATGCGTATTTCTATTCGTCATGCCGAACCCGCAGATGCCCCCGCCTTGCGGGATCTCTACGCCATGCCCAATGCCCAGGCGGGCACCTTGCAGCTGCCTTTTCCGACCCTGGGGGTATGGCAACAGCGGCTGGAACAGAGTGGAGTGGTGTCACTGGTCGCTGAGGTGGAGGGGCAGTTGGTGGGCCAGATCTCCTTGCACGTAGAGCCCAATCCCAGACGCAAGCATGTGGCCAGTATCGGCATGGGAGTGCGGGATGACTGGGCGGGCAAGGGGGTTGGTTCGGCCTTGTTGGAGTCCGTGCTGGAGATGGCCGATAACTGGCTCAACCTGCACCGGATTGAGCTGACCGTCTATACCGACAATGAGGCCGCACAGGCGCTTTATCGCAAGTTCGGTTTTACCGAGGAGGGGCGAGCCCGTGACTATGCCTTCCGCCAGGGGCGTTATGTGGATGCGCTCTATATGGCCAGAGTGGCGGGGAGCGTCAGTCGCTAACGGCATGGTCGATTATCAGGCCAGATTGCGCCCGGTGATCCGGGCGCTGGAGCAGAATCCCGAGCTCTGCCTCAGTGAGGCGGCCAGTCTTGCGGCGCTCTCCAGCTATCACTTTCATCGGGTCTTTACCGCCGTCACCGGTGAAACCCCGGCCGAGATGCAGCGCCGCCTGCGGTTGGAGCGGGCTGCTCGCTCTCTCTGCTACAGTCGCGACCCGATCACCGAGATTGCCTTCTCGGCCGGTTTTGCCAGCTCACAGGCCTTTGCCAAGGCGTTTCGCAAGCAGTTTGCCATGGCACCGGGGATGTTGCGCCGCCAGCCGTCACTCTTGCAACTGAGCAAGAATGGACACGCGGCTGCCCGGGTCTCTGATTATGCTGAAGGCCGTTCCAGTGAAAGGAGGCTACAGATGAAAACCGAACAGATGGCTGCGCGCACTCTGGCCTATATCCGGGTCACCGGCCCTTACGGCATAGGCTATGAGCCGGTGTGTGACCAGCTCTATCAATGGGCTGTCGGGTTGGGCTTGGCCGAAGGGGAGTGGATCTTCATCTACCACGACAACCCCGAAGTGACGGCTCCCCAGCAGTGCCGCACCGATATTTGCGTCACCGTGCCGGCGGGGACCAAAGGCCGCGGCAATGTGGAGATCCAGCTGCTGGCGGGCGGCCGCTATGGCCAGTCACGTTTTACCGTGACCGACCCGGCCCAGTACCCCGCACTCTGGCAGCAACATATCGGTGAGGTGGTAGCGGCCGGTTTCGAATTTGATGATCGACCCTGTTTCGAGCTCTATCACAGCTTCGATCCGCTGACCAAGGTTGCGGATGTGAGCTTTTGCTCCAGCCTAAAGGGTTAGGGCACAACAAGACGTAAGGGATGGTACAGAGCATCGCGCAGAAATTAGAGAGCCGGACAGTGTCCGGCTCTTTTGCATCTGGCGGTTGGGTGGCGTTTAGCGCTGGAACCCCTTCTGGGCGAACTTGGGACGTGCGTTCATGATCTGCTCCACCTGTTCGTCGCTCATCTTGCCACGCGACAGCCCCAGCACCTTGTAGGTGAGCAGCGGTCGGGCGGGCAGGGCGATCATCAGGGCGCGGATCTGGTTCTCGTCATCCTTATCCCGGGTCGGCTTGCCGTAGGCATAGGTGAGGACGCCGGCATCCATCAGGTTTTTGACGGCGGGCTCGGTGATCGGCAAGTTTATGACGCTTTTACGCTGTAGCACGAACTCGCGCAGCACCGCCTTTTCGTTGAAGTCGAGGAAGCCGATCATCTGGGCCAGCTGGTCCTGCTGACGGCGCGCCTGCCACTCTTCGCAAGCCCACTCCCAGGCGATCAGGAAGCCCTGACTGCAGAAGTAGGAGATGGCGATCAGCATGCCGACCCCCAGCCAGGCCGCATGATCCGCAGCCCACTGGCTGACGGCCCCTTTCATCAGCCCGGCCGGAAACAGCAGAATGATGCTGCAGCAGAGCAACAACCAGACCATCAGCCAATTGAGGCGGTTCAGTTGATAGAAATGTTGGATCCACCGTTTCATTGTTCATCCTTCCCAAACTGTTGTGGATAGTGAACTACCTACAGCAATCGGTGTGCCAACAGCGTAATGGCGCCTGGGAGGGGAGGCTGGCGATACATTTCCTTACAACTTATTGAATGAGTTATCAGTAATTTGCCTTGTGAGGTGACGGTCGAGTTGGTAAAACGTCCCCTCAGTCATTGGGGAGTAGCAACCCGCCCGTATTCCGGGCCGGGCCCATGTCAACACTCTTGGATCCTCGCATCCATGGCATGGGCGGCGATAGGCACTATCGCTCTGCAAGACCTTTGGCCTCGATATGCACGCCAGCCGGGCGAGCCATGTCGGGTCCATCGGTTATTCTGCTCGCCTGGCGGTATCTATTATGTTGATTACCCTGCTGTTATTTCTCGTCTCTGCGGTCACCATCTACCTTGCCTGCGAATACTTCGTCAACGGCATCGAATGGACCGGACACCACTTCAAACTCTCGCAAAGTGCCACTGGTTCGCTGCTGGCTGCACTGGGTACGGCCCTGCCCGAATGCATCGTGACCCTGACCGCCCTGCTGATGGGCAACACGACCGTCCAGCAGGAGATCGGCATCGGCGCCGCCCTCGGCGGGCCGCTGGTGCTGGCCACCATCGGCTATGGTGCAGTCGGTCTCACTCTGCTGCTTTGCATGGGGCGTACCGAGCGCGCCATCAATGGGGAGGTACAGCGCGAGATTGGCCGGGATCAGCGCTGGTTTATGGGGATCTTTTTGGTGGCGACCATGCTGGGTCTGGTCGCCTTCACCGGCAAGAGCTGGTTGGCGCCTCTGTTCGTGCTGGTCTACCTCGTTTATGTGAGGCGCGAGCTGAAACAAAGCGACAGCCATGAGGTCGAGCTGCCGGAGCCCCTCAAGCTGGCTCCAAATGCCGGGATCCCGCCCCTTGGCAAGGTGCTGCTGCAGACGCTGGCGGCGCTGGTAGTGGTGGCGCTGGCGGCGCAGCTGTTTGTTCATCAGCTGGAGAGCATGGGCGAGCTGTTTGGCCTCTCGCCGGTGCTGGCGGCCCTGCTGCTGAGCCCGGTGGCGACCGAGATGCCGGAGTTGATGAACGTGCTGATCTGGGTGCGACAGGGTAAGAACCGGCTGGCACTGGCCAATATCTCCGGGGCCATGATGATCCAGGGCACTATCCCCAAGGCGTTCTGTCTGCTCTTTACCCCCTGGCTGCTGGATGGCGCCATGATGGCCTCCTCGTTGGTCACGCTACTGGCGGTAGGGTTGCTCTGGTGGGGCTTCAGAAAGGGAGTGATGACCGCAGAGCGGTTGGTACTGGCCGCGCTGCTCTATTTCGGCTTCTGCGGCTGGCTGCTGGTGAGCTGAAACGGGAAGCGCGGATATGAAAAAGCCCCCTTGGCAGGGGGCTTTGTTGTATCGGTTAGGGCGGTGCTTACAGCGCGGCGATCTCGGCCTGCTGGGCTTCCAGCTTGGTCAGCTGGAGACGGTAATCTTCCAGCTTCTCGCGCTCTTTGGCGATGACCGCTTCCGGCGCCTTGGCAACGAAGGCTTCGTTGCCAAGCTTGCCTTCGATGCGGCCGCACTCGCCCACCAGACGGGCAACCTCTTTGGCCAGACGGGCCAGTTCGGCGTCCTTGTCGATGAGACCGGCCATCGGGATCATCAGTTCGGTAGCACCGATCAGCTTCTTCACTGACAGCGGGGCGGTTTCACCGTCCGCCAGTACGCGGATGGATTCCAGACGGGCCAGCGACTTGAGGAAGGCCTCGTTGTCAGCGGCGCGCTGGGCATCCTTGGCATCGCACTGGAGCAGCACGTTGAGGGGCACGCTCGGGGCCACGTTCATCTCGGCGCGGATGTTGCGGATGCTGACGATGAACTCCTTCACCCACTCCTGATCCGCCATCGCGGCTTCGTCCACCTTGGCGGCGTCGAACTCCGGGAAGGCCTGAATCATGATGGTGTCGGCGTGTACGCCAGCCAGCGGGGCGACCGATTTCCAGATGGTCTCGGTGATGAACGGGATGATCGGGTGCGCCAGACGCAGCAGGGTTTCCAGCACGGTCACCAAGGTATGGCGGGCAGCGCGCTGCTCGGCCTCGGAGCCCTTGGTCAGTACCGGCTTGGTCAGCTCCAGATACCAGTCACAGAACTGGTTCCAGATAAATTCGTACAGCACGCCAGCCGCGATGTCGAAGCGGTAGGTATCGAGGGCGGTACGGAAGTCACGGATGGCCACTTGCAGCTGGGACTGGATCCAGCGATCCGCCAGACTGAACTGCATTTCGCCACCGGCAAAACCGCAGTCCTGATCTTCGGTGTTCATCAGCACATAGCGGGAGGCGTTCCACAGCTTGTTGCAGAAGTTGTTGTAGCCGTCCAGGCGCTTCATGTCCCAGTTGATGTCACGACCGGTAGAGGCCAGCGCCGCCAGGGTGAAGCGCAGGGCGTCGGTACCGTGGGCATCGATCCCTTCCGGGAACTGCTTGGCGGTACGCTTGGCGATCTTCTCGGCCATCTGCGGCTGCATCATGTTGCCGGTGCGCTTCTCCAGCAGATCTTCCAGCGAGATGCCGTCGATCATGTCGAGCGGGTCCAGCACGTTGCCCTTGGACTTGGACATCTTCTGGCCCTCTTCGTCACGGATCAGACCGGTGATGTAGACGGTCTTGAATGGGACTTGCGGCTGGCCGTTTTCGTCCTTGATGAAGTGCATGGTCATCATGATCATCCGGGCAATCCAGAAGAAGATGATGTCGAAGCCGCTCATCAGCACGTCGGTCGGGTGGAAGGTCTTGAGTGCCTCGGTGTTGTTCGGCCAGCCCAGAGTGGAGAAGGTCCACAGAGCAGAGCTGAACCAGGTGTCGAGCACATCTTCGTCCTGACGTAGTACGGTTACGGCCGGGATGCTGTGCTTGGCGCGCACTTCATCTTCGCTGCGGCCCACGTAGACATTGCCGGCGTCGTCATACCATGCCGGGATGCGGTGACCCCACCACAGCTGACGGGAAACGCACCAGTCCTGAATGTCGCGCATCCAGGAGAAGTACATGTTTTCGTACTGTTTCGGCACGAACTGGATGCGGCCATCTTCCACCGCTTCGATGGCAGTCTTGGCCATCGGTGCCACGCGCACGTACCACTGGTCGGTCAGCATCGGCTCGATGGGCACGCCACCGCGATCGCCGTAAGGCTGTTGCAGCACGTGATCCTTGATCTCGTCCAGCAGACCCAGCTCTTCCAGCTTGGCCAGAATCGCTTTACGGGCGGCGAAGCGCTCCAGACCGGCGAATTCGCTCGGCAGGGCGGCATCGTAGGCGGTGCTCGGGTTGCCGTTGGTGTCGACCACTTCGGCCTCGGCACGCACGTGAGCGTCCAGGGTGAAGATGTTGATCATCGGCAGGCTGTGGCGCTTGCCCACTTCGTTATCGTTGAAGTCGTGGGCCGGGGTGATCTTCACGCAACCGGTGCCTTTCTCCATGTCGGCGTGTTCGTCGGCAACGATGGGGATCAGACGGTTCACCAGCGGCAGCAGGATGTGCTGGCCGATCAGCGCCTTGTAGCGCGGGTCTTCCGGGTTCACGGCCACAGCGGTATCGCCCAGCATGGTCTCCGGACGAGTTGTGGCGACGATCAGGTAATCCTTGCCTTCAGCGGTCTTGGCGCCGTTGGCCAGCGGATAGCGCAGGTGCCACATGTGGCCCTTGATCTCGCGGTTCTCCACTTCCAGATCGGAGATGGCGGTGTTGAGTTTCGGGTCCCAGTTCACCAGACGCTTGCCGCGGTACATCAGGCCATCTTCGTAAAGACGGACGAACACTTCCTGCACGGCGGCAGAGAGACCCTCATCCATGGTGAAGCGCTCGCGCTCCCAATCCACGGAGTCGCCCAGACGGCGCATCTGGCGGGTGATGGTGCCACCGGACTCTTCTTTCCACTGCCAAATCTTGTCGATGAAGGCATCACGGCCGTAATCGTGGCGAGTCTTGCCCTCTTCTGCGGCGATCTTGCGCTCAACCACCATCTGGGTGGCGATACCGGCATGGTCGGTACCTGCCTGCCACAGGGTGTTTTTGCCCTGCATGCGGTTGTAGCGGATCAGGGTATCCATCAGGGTTTGCTGGAAGGCGTGACCCATGTGCAGGCTGCCGGTGACGTTCGGCGGCGGGATCATGATGCAGAAGGAGTCTTTGCTGGTGTCGCCGTGGGGCTTGAAGTAACCCTGTGCTTCCCAGTGCTGATAGAGCGCCTGTTCGATGGCGTTGTGATTAAAAGTCTTTTCCATGGTCTCGCCGTAATCTGGATGGATGGAGTCTGGTGTTGATTCTTTATGGATCAATTGGTTGCAGTCAGGGCTGCGCCGGATCCGGTGCGGCAAGGACGGGTTGCTCCCTCATTTCGAGGGCATGGCCTGCCTGGCGATAGTGCTTGTAGCGCTCGCGAGCTTGCTGCTTTTGTGTTTCGTCAGTGGGGACAAAATCTACCACTTGAGCGAAGTGTCCTGCAAACAAAGGTGTCGCAGTGGCCAGATTGATGAGGCGGGCGTAGCGCCGTTTCGGTGGCTGATAGCCGATCTCCACCGGGGCCATACCGCTTTCGCCTTGCAGCTGGTGCGGCACGAAGCGCTCCGGTGGCAGTTGCCACAACAGCTCGTCCAGACGCAGGGCCTGGGCCTCATCGTTGCAGAACAGGTAGATATGGCCCGCGCCCCACGACTCGGCCGCAAGAGTACAGGCCAGTCGCTCGACCGCAGAGGCCTGCGTGTCATCCTGTTCGCTCATCAGGTAAAAGGTCACTTGGCTCATCAGGTTGATCCCGTTTTGCGGTGACGGACTGTTGACCGCCTCATGAGGCTGACGGGGCATTTCCCGCCCGCAACTCACTGATTCAAGAATGAAACAAGGAAGAGGCGGGCCTCTTCCTTGTGGTTCAGGGTAACGCCAACCCTTCCGATGCAGCCATCGGCAGGGACCGGAGAGTTACTCTTTCTCTTCGATATCCACGCCAGCCCGGTTCAGCAGGAACTGGGTCAGCAGGGGCACCGGACGCCCGGTGGAGCCTTTATCCTTGCCACTCTTCCAGGCGGTCCCGGCGATATCCAGGTGGGCCCAGTTGTACTTCTTGGTAAAGCGTGACAGGAAGGCGGCCGCGGTGATGGTACCGGCCGGACGACCGCCGATGTTGGCCATGTCGGCGAACGGGCTGTCAATCTGCTCCTGATACTCGTCAAACAGCGGCAGACGCCAGGCGCGATCACCCGCCTGCTCGGAGGCGTTGAGCAGCTCGTGGGCCAGCGGGTTGTGGTTGGCCAGCAGACCCGAGGTGTGGTGGCCCAGCGCGATGACGCAGGCACCGGTCAGGGTCGCCACGTCGATCACGGTTTCCGGATCGAAGCGGTCCACATAGGTCAGCGCATCACACAGCACCAGACGACCTTCCGCATCGGTGTTGAGCACTTCGATGGTCTGGCCGGACATGGAGGTGAGGATGTCACCCGGGCGATAGGCGTTGCCACCCGGCATGTTCTCGCAGCCTGCCAGCACGCCGATGACGTTGATCGGCAGTTGCAGCTGGGCCAGCGCATGCATGGTACCGAGCACGGAGGCGGCGCCACCCATGTCGTACTTCATCTCGTCCATGCCGTCGGCCGGTTTGATGGAGATGCCGCCGGAGTCAAAGGTCAGACCCTTGCCGACCAGCACGATGGGCTTGGCATCCGGATGACCCTTGTATTCGATGATGGCCATCATGGCTTCGTTGTCGGAGCCGCGGGCCACCGCCAGATAGGAGTTCATGCCGAGTTCGGCCATCTCCTGCTCGCCCACCACCTTGGTGGTGATGTTGTCGTAGGCATCGGCCAGACGACGGGCCTGGGAGGCCAGATAGGCCGGGTTGCAGACGTTGGGCGGCATGTTCGCCACGTCGCGACAGACCCGCACACCCTTGGCCACGGCCAGACCGTGAGCGATGGCTTTTTCACCAATGGTCAGTTCCCGACGCGTCGGCACGTTGAACACCAGCTTGCGCAGCGGGCGACGTGGTTCGGCTTTGTTGGTCTTGAACTGATCAAAGCTGTAGAGGCCCGCCTTGGTGGTTTCTACCGCCTGGCGCACCTTCCAATAGGTATCCCGACCCTTGACGTGCAGCTCGGTGAGGAAGCAGACCGCTTCCATGGAGCCGGTTTCGTTCAGGGTGGTGATGGTCTTGTTGATGATCTGCTTGTACTGGCGTTCGTCGAGTTCCCGCTCCTTGCCGCATCCGACCAGCAGTACGCGCTCGCTGAGCACGCCCGGTACTTGATGCAGCAGCAGCATCTGGCCTGGTTTCCCTTCCAGGTCGCCACGGCGCAGCAGCGAACTGATATAGCCATCGCTGATCTTGTCCAGTTGTTCGGCAACCGGAGAGAGGCGACGCGGCTCAAATACGCCGACTACGACGCAGGCGCTACGTTGCTTCTCTGGACTGCCACTCTTTACACTGAACTCCATGGAATCTCCTACATCCTAAAGACAAAAGGCACCTTTTATTGAATAATGCGGTGCTTGTTGGGGTATCAGAGGCGGAGCGAACAGCCACAGGCTCCGCAGTTCAAACTGGTAAAAATCCAATATACGGCCCTATTTTTCAGGCATTCGACTAAAAACACAAGTTTACTTGGGAATGACTGTGATCGTTTTCCGATATTTGTTCAGGGAAACCCTGAAAACCCAGCTGGCAGTGTTATTCGTATTGCTGCTTATCTTTGTCAGCCAACAATTTATCAAGATCATCGGTGATGCTGCCGATGGCGAGGTGCCGACACGTCTGGTCTCCACCCTGCTGCTGCTCAACTTGCCCAATATGGCGCTGTTGATGCTGCCTATCAGTCTCTTTTTAGCCATTTTGTTTGCCCATGGTCGCCTCTACGCCGAAAGCGAGATGACGGTGATGCATGCGGTCGGTTTCAGTCACCGTTTCGTGATGCGCAGCGCCATGTTGCTAGCCTTGCTGACCGCCGCAGTCGCAGCGTTCAACACCGGCTGGATCGCCCCGCAAGCCAAGGAGCGAGAGTATCAGGTGATCGACGAGTTCAAGTCGGATCCGGGGATCTCTTTCCTGCAGGCTGGCCGCTTTATGGAGCTCGACAAGGGGCGCCTGGTTGCCTACATCCAGGATTTGAACGACAACGGCTCGAAGCTGCAGAAGATCTTCATCTTGCAGCGGGCCGAAGGCAGCAACCCCCCTTCGGTGGTGGTGGCCAGCGAAGGGGTGGTGACGATCGATGAGAATGGTCTTCAGTGGCTGACTCTGAAGGATGGTTCCCGCTATGAAGGCAACTTCTCCGGCAAGCAGTTCCAGATCTCCGATTTTCGCGAGTATGGTCTGGTGATCCGTCAGCAGGAGATGGAGCGCTCCAACCGCAAGGCGGCGGCCAAACCCACTATGGAGCTGCTGGGTACCCAGGAAAACGACATGATGGGTGAACTGCAATGGCGTATCTCCTTGCCTCTCTCCATTCCGGTGCTCACCCTGCTGGTAGTTCCGCTGGCTCGGGTTAACCCCCGTCAGGGGCGTTATGCCAAGCTGTTGCCGGCCATCATGCTCTATCTCTCTTACTTCCTGCTGCTCAGTGCCGCCCGCTCGGCTATCGACAGTGGTCGGTTGCCCTACTGGCCGGGGATGTTCCTGGTTCCGCTCGGTTATCTGCTGTTTATTGGCCTGCCCCTCAATTTGCAGGGCACCAGCTGGTGGAACGGGGTAAAGAGCAAATATTTCATAAACAAATCAAAATGATGAAGCCACATAGGAACTACCGCTGATGTTTGGCATTCTCGATAGATATATCGGCAGGGTCATTTTTATGTCGATCCTGCTGTGTGAGCTCACGCTGGTTGGTCTTGCGGCGCTCATCAAGTATGTGGAACAGCTCAAGTCTGTCGGAGAGGGCAACTACGACATGATCAATGCTCTCTACTATGTGTTGCTCTCCATGCCCAAGGAGGCGGTGCTCTTCTTCCCGCTAGCGGCGCTACTGGGTGGTCTGATCGGTCTTGGCCAGCTGGCGACCAGCTCCGAACTGGTGGTGATGCAGGCGGCGGGTCGCTCCAAGATCAGTATTGTGATGGCGGCGCTCAAGACAGCAATCCCGCTGATGATCCTGGTAGGACTGATGGGGGAGTATGTGGCCCCTGTCGCCAAACGGATGGCGGATGATATCCGTGCCGGTGCCATGTCGGAAGGACGGCTTACCGTCTCGGCCTACGGGGTGTGGGCACGGGATGGCAACAACTTCGTCAATATCAACGGGGTGCGCAACGATGGCGCCCTGACCGGCATTACCCTCTATCGTTTCACCCCCGAGCGCAAGCTGATCGACGTGGTGCAGGCACGGGAGGGGGTATTTGAACGGCATCACTGGCTGCTCAAGCAGACGCAAGTTACCCGCTTCGACGATCCGGCGCAGATCCGCAGTGAACAGCACGCCACGATGGAGTGGAGCTCGGAGTTGACGCCCAAGCAGCTGGGGGTGGTAAGTATCGACCCCGAGAACCTCTCGGTCTCCGGTCTGCTCGATTACATCGGCTATCTCGATGCCAACAAGCAGGATGCCGGTCGCTACAAGCTGGAGATGTGGCGCAAACTGCTGTCACCGCTCTCGGTGGTGGCGATGATCCTGCTGGCATCCTCCTTCATCTTCGGCCCGCTACGCTCGGTGAGCATGGGGGCACGGATGCTGATGGGGATCATGACCGGCTTCGCCGTCTATGTGAGTGATCGGGTGTTTGGCCCCATCAGTCTGGTCTATGCGGTACCGCCGATTCTGGCGGCTATCGCGCCCAGCTTGCTGTTTGGCGGCATCTCCTTCTACATCCTCAGCCGCAAGCAGTAATCCGCACGAGGTTATGAGGAAATGCAAAGAGGGCACCTGTTGGTGCCCTCTTTCGTTATTGCATTGATCCGGGATTACTTGTTCAACAATTCCAGATTTGCCTCTTTGCTCAGCACGATCACTTCGCACTCGGCCCAGATATCCTGGAACGCCCGTGGGCGCTTGCGGTTGAACAGGCACATCAGGTTGCCCAGACCAAAGGCTGCGGTAGCGAGACGGATCAACGCCTGGGTGATGCGGATATGGCTGCCATCCTCGTTCTGAATGCGCAGCCGCCAGGCGCGCATGCCGACGGTCTGGCCAGCGCGGGTCCAGAACCAGGTGTAGAAACCGCAGATGACGAAGGCGAGCCAGAGGGTGTAGATCAGGCTCAGGGGGTGGCGAGTCAGCAACCAGACGGTATCTTCACCCGCCGGTACGCTGGCCATGCCGGTGACCAGCAGCAGCTTGGCGACACCCATGCCGATAAAGCCGGCGATGATCAGCAGTGAGGTCACCACCAGCGCATCATAGATCAGGGCGCCGAGGCGACGCAGCAGACCCGCTGACGGGTATGGCTGAGTGGCAGGAGAGGGGGATTTTTGTTGGACTTTTTTAGGCTTGGCCATCGTTTTTATTCCATTAAGATGATGGCGGCATTCTATGTAACTGGCCCCGCATCGGCAAGGCGTTGAATAAATGAACAAACGGGTGTGTTCAATCGAAAAACACCTTGCATGGCATCGCGCCATTCGTATAATCCCTCGCAGTTGCCCGGGTGGCGAAATCGGTAGACGCAGCGGATTCAAAATCCGCCGGTGAATAACCGTGTCGGTTCGAGTCCGACCCCGGGCACCATCAAATTCATGACAAAAGGCCATCAGCAATGATGGCCTTTTGTTTTTTGGCGTTCCTGCGCATTGGAGCGTTACTGTTGAGCTGGCAATACTTCCCGTTACCTCTTGGTATCCCTTCTCTTTTGCCGCTCTCCGTTATTTCCTTTCCTTGATATAGCCGCTGACGGCATCACCGCCAGCGGTCTGTTTCTATTGCGGTTTTCTTTCATTTCCTTGCTACGCAGTAGCATGGTCGCGCGCTATCCCAGCAGGGCAAACAGCAGGGTACCGAGGGTACCTGCGAGCGTCAGCGCTATGATGGCTCTGGGGGGACCGTGCAGCTTGGTCCACATAAACAGGCTGGTGAGGGCGAGCAGCAGCAGAGCCAGGGCGGCGAGGTCGCCAAACAGCTGCCAGCCGAGGCCGGTGCCCATGCCGCGGTGCAGCCGGTTGAGGCTGGCGGCAAAGTTGGCCAGTTGCAGGTCGGTACGTACCAGCAGGGTACCCTCAACATGGCTGGCAGCCACGCTCTGGCTGAGGGTGACGCCGCGCATTTCCCACTTGGCGGGCAGGATGAGCAGGCCGTTCGGGGTGGGCAGAGTCTGGGCCGGGGTGATCATGGTTCGCCCGTCGGCAAAGGTATCGGGATAGCGCTGTTGCAGCAGGCTTTTCAGCTGCTCCGGGCTGGCGAGTGGCGCCTCGAGCACTATCTCTTCACTCGATTTGTCGGTGTGGGGGCCGGGGATGGGCAACACTGCACGGTGTTGCAGCCAGAGACCGGTGATGCCGTACATCAGTATCAGGGCTAGGGTAAAAAAACCGGCCCAGGCATGGAGGCGGCGTACCCATTTGTTGTTGTGAAGGGGAACTCTTCTGTGTTTCATCGTGGTTGCTTCATAAAAAACTGGCCAGCAGGGGCTGGCCAGTCGGGGTGGTTGTCACAGAGATCAGAAGCGGTAGGTACCGGTCAGACTCAGCTGACGGGGCGTACCCGGCATGATCTGGGTGGCACTGGTGGCGCTGACAAAGTACTCGTGATCGGTCAGGTTTTCGGCGCTCAGCTCGGCTTCCCACTGCTGCCAGCGATAACCGGCGCGCGCATCGAAGCGAGCGTAACCGGGCAGTGTGGTGGTGTTGGCGTTGTCGGCGAAGCGATCGCCCACCGCCGTTACGCCGGTTTCGCCGAACCAGCCCTGCTCGCCACTCTTGTAGCCGAGATAGAACTGGCCATTCTGGCGGGAGACGTTCATCGGGCGCTTGCCCTGCAGATCCGCATCCGCCTTGACCTGCTCCGCATCCTGAATGGCGAAGCCGCCACGCAGGTAGATCTCTTCGGTCAGCTCGGCGCGCGCGCTCAGCTCGACACCCTCGGTGCGCTGCAGGCCGGTGAGGATCACCTTGGTGGGATCCAGCGGATCCTTGGTGCGCTTGTTGTACATCTCCAGTCGATAGAGGGAGAGGGTGGTCGCCAGCTTGCCGTTCAGCCAGTCACTCTTCACGCCACCTTCGTAGAGGCGGGTGTGCTGGGGTTCCAGCCCGTTGTTCTTGTCGCCCGGGGTGATGCCGATCAGCTCGCCGCCCACCGGGGTGAAGGTCTTGCTGTAGGAGGTATAGAAGGCGTGATCCTCGAGGGGATTCCACACCAGACCGAGGCGCGGGCTCAGGCTGTTGACCGAGACGCTCTCCTCCTTGTTGAGGTCGTAGCGGCGACTGGTGACGGTGAAGTCGTCACGGCGCAGCCCGCCAACCAGATGCCAGTCACCCAGGCTGAGCTGATCCTGCAGATAGAGGCCATTGCCGCGCACCTTGTGTTTGGCGTCGCTGGAGAGCTTCATGGCGCCATTGTAGGTAGGCAGTGAGCCCGGGTCGTAGAGGTTGCCGGACGGGATGGCGGTGGCGTTCTGGTAGAGCTTGGGTGTGCGCTCCTGCCAGTTCTGCTCGAAGCCGGCCAGCAGGCGATGTTCCACCGGGCCGGTCTGGAACAGACCTTCGGCCTCGGTATTGCTGATCAGGTTCTTTGCTTTCAGATCCTGCTGCCAGCGGGAGCGGGTCACCTGATCCCCCTTGACGCTGGTGACATAGGTGTTGTCGAACTGGCTGTCGAGGGTGGAGTAACCGAGCTGCTGGCGCAGTTGCCACTGATCGTTGATATCCCAGGAGAGGCGGGAACGGGTGGATTGCGCCACGTCATCGATGAAGTCACGGCTGGTATCGCTGTAAACATACTCCCGCGGCACATCGGCCGGTCGGCCATTGACCCCGGGAATGCCGCGATCCGGGGTGCGGTCATGTTCGTTGCGCTCGTACTGCACCAGCCAGTTGAGGTTGTCGCTGATCTCCCAGTTGGCGGAGGGAGCCAGCAGGGTGCGTTTGCTCTTCACGCCGTTGCGGAAGCTATCTTTGTCCTCTTGCGCCATGTTGAGGCGCAGTTGCACCTGCTCACTCGCCTCGCCATTGAGGTCGGCGGCCAGTCGCTGACTGTCAAAGCTGCCGACCCGGGCGGTGACGCTGGACTCCTGCCCTTTCTGCGGCTTCTTGCTGACCCGGTTGACGATGCCCCCCGTGCTGCCGCGGCCGTAGAGCACGGCGGCCGGGCCCTTGAGCACTTCCACCCGCTCGATGTTGCCGAGATCCCGGGTGTACTGCATGTCGTCGCGGAATCCGTCGAGATAGAAGTCGTTGCTGGCGCTGAAGCCGCGGATATTGACCCCGTCGAAGCGGGTGTCACCGCTGGCGTTGACACCGGGGATGCCGCTCAGGGCTTCACTCAGCGTCGGTTGGCCGAAGGCGGTCAGCTCGCTGGCCTTGACGCTGTCGATGGTCTGGGGAACCAGCTTGGCTGGTGTATTGGTACGGGTAGCGGTGGCAACTTCCTGATGCTGGGAGCGTTTGCCAACCACTGTCATGGTTTCATCGGCGGCCTGGGCTGTGAAGCCGGTGCCCAGCAGTGCCAGCGAGACCAGGGTTCTGCGAAAGTGAGGGTGCTGCATATTCAATATTGACTCTTTGTATGTCGACCTGACGGCTCGAACATATTGATTTAATTATAATTAGCCTGACCCGCTTAAGCGGGATGCCAATGATATTGATTTTCATTTGTCTGGCAAGGTGAAAATGGATAGGGGTATTGGAGGCGGGTTGTGCGGTCGGGGGGAGCTCGGCTGAAAAGCAGAGCCATTGCAGCAAACCGCGCGAACGAAGCGAGGGAAAAAGGGCGTAGCGGAAGAGAAAGGGACAAAACGTGAAGAGGCATCCGGCCCGATAGGACGGGCCGGATATCGGACTCAGTGGGTGCGCAGTAGTCGGCGGGTGAGGGGCTGGGCCGCCAGCAGGCGATAGGCCAGCAGAGATGCTCCCAGCAGCAGCGGCACCTTGGCAATCTCCCACGGGATGGATGCGCCCTGCGGGCCAAACACGAAGAGCCAGAGCACCAGCATCATGTGCAGGCAGTAGATCCCGAGCACTTTGGGGGCCTGACGTTCAAGCCAGCTGCCTTTGCCCCACTCGGGGTTGGCCAGCAGCAGGCCAAACAGGCCGAGGGCCCAGGGAAGGGAACCGAGCAGGAAGTCGTGGCGGGTAAGCGGTACCGCGGCAAAGTGCTGCAGCACCCAGGCTTCACAGCCATAGAGCGCCACGCCCGCCAGCAGCAATTGCCAGCCGGTGCGGGCATCCGGTTGCCACTGAAGCTGGCGCAGCAGGGCCCCGAGCGCCACAAACACCAGGGAGAAGAAGGGGCCGTTACGGGTGAGCAGTGGCCACTCGGCGCCCAGCAGCGGCTTGGCATAGGAGCCCCCCAGCAGCGCCAGCAGGTAGAGGCCAAGACCCAGCCAGAGGGCGAGCGATGGTCTGCCAAGCCGGTAGCAGAGTGCCAGCAGGGCCACCGCCATGACCAGGGCTGGCAGGAACCAGAGGTGGATCATGCCGCCCACCAGCCAGCCATTGAGGGGGTCGCCGAGCTGGAATTGCCACTGCCCGCGCAGGGAGGCCAGATAGCCTTGCTGCACGGCATCCAGCGGATTGAACGGCACCAGCAGGTAGACCAGACTCCACACCAGCCAGAGCTGCAGCAAGGGGCGGCAGTAGCGCCAGGTCACGGTCAGCGGCGCCTCGCGACTCAGTCTCGGCTGCAGAAAATAACCGGCACAGAGGAAAAATAGCGGCACGGCAAAGCCGCATAACTGGTTGATGGTGCCGCTTAGCCAGAGCCAGGATTCGCCTCCCCACAGGGCGGGATTGAAGGGGTTGTCGAAAGGGGATACATGAATGGTCATCACGGCCAGAATGGTCAGTACCCGCCCGCACTCGATACTGGAAATGCGCATGGTGGCTCGTCGTTACAGGGGTTGTGATGGCACGCTAAAATTCTCGCTGCCAGGTTACAACCAATTGATTCTATTAGTGTGATTCACGCTGTTGAGTAGTTAAGTTTTGTAACGGGATGGCGGAAGGTGTTACCTGTAGCGGGAACTGGATCCCATTTTTTGGGCGCGCTCATGTAGATAAAAAAGCGAGGCGGGCGCCTCGCTTGGTTGGGGATCTCGAGCTTACTGGTGAGTCAGCATGCTGCTCTGGTTGGCGGCAAGGGTGGTTCTGCCCGAGCTCTCCAGCCAGGTTTTGATCCGTTTGGCATCGGCGACCCGATCGTTGGTGGTCTCGGCATTGAGCAGCACCATGATCACCGGTTCGTGATTGACCTTGGTGCCCAGCACCAGACAGCGGCCCGCTTCGCGGATATAGCCGGTCTTGGAGAGGGTGAACTCCCACTGCCCCTCGCGGATCAGCCGGTTGGAGTTGAGGTAGTGCAGCTGGCGCTTGTTGGTACGCACATAGCTCTGCTCGTCGGTGGAGTACTGGCGGATTAGCGGATAGGAGGCTGCTGCTGCGGCGAGCTTGGCCAGATCCTGCGCGGTGGAGACATTGCGCGGGTTGAGCCCGGTGCTGTCGGCGTAGTGGGTATTCCACATCCCCAGCATGCGGGCTTTGGCGTTCATCGCCTCGACAAAGGCACGCTGGCCGCCGGGATAGTGGCGGGCCAGCGCCGAGGCTGCGCGGTTTTCAGAGGACATCAGGGCGATATGGAGCATTTCGGCGCGGCTGAGCTTCGAGCCAATGGCTAGGCGCGATCCGGTTCCCTTGATGCGGTCGATGTCGGCATTGGTCACGGTGAGCATTTCATTGAGGCGCAGGTTGGCATCCAGCACTACCAGCGCCGTCATCAGCTTGGTGAGAGAGGCGATGGGCATTACCCGGTTGCCGTTGCGCTCGGAGATCACCTCGCCGGTTCTGTGGTTGGCCACCACGAAAGCGGCCGAGCTGAGGTTGGGCACATCCCGTCGCTCGAGAAAGCCGCTGCCGCTCTTGCTGCTGGCGGAAAAGGGATTGGCATGGGCACTGTCCATAGTGGCCGGCAACATTACTGCGCCAAGCAACAGAGGAAGGAGGGAACGCATCATCATGATCAGCTCTACCGGACGAAATACAGGGACATCTCGCTAAGTTATATGTCGTGAACTGGCGCTTCACAATCATTCTCACCTTGATATTGATAATTTACGGCGCTGAGCGCGCTCTGACGACGAGGAGAGCGTAAATATGGTCTCCATGGAGTCTTCTTTTACATTGAAACTATGGGCTGGTTGTGATGGCGAGCGGAAGCAGGCGCTAAAAAAATCGGGACCAGAATAGTCCCGATTGGCATGGAGCATTGCTACCGTTTAGTGGGCATCTTCCTGCTTGATCTTGAAGCGCATGGCGATCACCACGAACAGCAGCGGGCCAATGATGGTCCAGACGCCGGTGGAGATATCGCCGGAGATAAAGGGGGCGACCACGGTAAAGACGTTGCCGAAGGCGACCAGGATCAGGCTGATGATGGTGGCAAGCAGTACCGAGCCCGCGCTCTTGAAGAAGATCAGGTCCTTGCCCAGCGCCGGGTTGTTGCGATAGCGATACCAGGCGTAGATGAGGAACATGTAGGGCAGGGTCATGCCGACGTTGGTCATGGTGATGATCAGCTCATAGAGGGCGGCGGCCCCTTCCGGGTTGATCAGGGTAAAAATGGACTTGGCGGCAATGAACAGACAGACCACCCAGGCTTGCACCTTGAGGGCTTCAATCCGCACGCCATTCTCGTTCTCGCGTTGTAAACGCTCCGGCCAGAAGTAGCTCGGGGTGCCGGTGATGAACTGGCGCAGTGGCGCGTAGGAGAGGGCGATAAAGGCACCCAGATAGCTCAGGAACATGCCCAATCCGGCAAAGCGCATGAACACCTGTCCCAGCCACTCGCCACCAAGATGGCGCCCCAGCTCCAGCATGATGATGAAGAGGGCGGAGAGAGAGGTGATCCCCTCGGCCGGGAAGTCGCTCCAGCGCATGATGGAGCCGACCGCCAGAAAGCCGATGATGTAGCAGAGTACGATGAAGGCGCCGGAGAGGAAGATGCCGCGCTTGAGGTCGCGCTCGGGATCTTCCAGCTCGTCAGCCACCCCGGCCATCGCCTCGACCCCGCCGTAGGCGAAGATGGCGAACACCATAAAGCCGAGGAAGGGGATGATGTCGTTGAAAGCGGCATTGGGAGAAGCCGTCAGCGATGCCTGGGTGAAGGGCTCCTGCAGGGTCATGCCGCTCACCGCGAAGGTGAAGACGCCACCGACCAGCAGCAACACGTTGAGTGCCACCACGGAGAGACCGCCGATGGCCGCCACCTTGGCGAAGCGGGCGCTACCCAGAGTGATGAGCTTGGTGACGGTGGCAACCAATGCGATGGCAACGACCCCCAGAATAAAGGGGCCGAAGTCGATCTCAGTGCCCAGGGTGACCGGGATGACGGTGATGTCGCGGCCAAACAGCATGAAGGAGAGGGGCACCCACATGGAGAGCGCTTTGCCAAACATCCAGATGACGTAGGAGGCGAACCACATAGTCAGGCCGATAAAGGCGAATCGGGTCGAGACCGAGTGGCGCATCCAGGTAAAGATACCGCCCGCCTCTTTGCGAAAGCCGGTACCAAACTCAATCATCATCAAAATGAACGGGATGAAGAAAAACAGACCGCCAATGACGAACATCGGAATGGCGGCATATCCCATTCGGTAAAAACCGATCCCGATATTAGTGACGCCAAATACCGATGTTAATATCATCAATATAAAAGCGCCCAACTTCAGCTTTTTTGCCGACATATTAAAAACTCCCTGATGGTGCTGGATTTAAAATAATCAAAAATTAAACAGACGAAACCGGACCCATTAATAACGCGGTAGCGCCATGCCATCCTGCTGTGGCGGGCGCGATCGGGTCATCTCTGACCGGGCTGGCTTACCCGTCAGGCGGTCAATGAATGTATGGGTGGAGCGGCATGGTCTGTGCCATGCGCGGTATTGGTCAGCGTTGCCGAAAATTAACTGTGAACGATTTTATCATTAATGCTGCTGGGCAGGTAAGTTTCCCGAATGAAGCTGTGGTTGAAATAAACAGGCCTGCCAGTTAATTGATACGTTGCGGATGTAAACATTTACGCCAGGTTCGAGACTTATTTCCATTATTCGTATTCGGCATATTTGGCGGAGTGAATTACGCCATCCTGCCTGATAAATTCGCACCAATGGCGACAGCGCTTATCCTCCCAGCCGGGTCAGCAGCACGCCGCCAGTGATAATGGCCGCCGCCGTCAGCCGCATGCGCCCGGGCGGCTCTTTCAGCAGCCAGACCGAGAGCAGCATGGCAAACAGCACACTGCTCTCGCGCAGAGCCGCGACTACGCCAATGGGAGCTTGGGTCATGGCCCAGATAACAATCCCGTAGGCGAGCAGTGACATGGCACCTCCTGCAATTCCCGCCATCGCATGGCGACGGATCTGGCGCCATGCGTTGCGCCTCTGGTGGACGATCAGCACCAACAGCATCGCCAGCCCGGTACAGGCAAAGAGCCAGAGTGTGTAGCGTACCGGCTCACCCCCTGCGCGGGCGCCGGCCCCATCCGAGAGGGTATAGATCGCCGTGAACATAGCTGTGATCAGTGCCGCCCGAACCGCTTTGCTGTCAAGGCGTTGCTGCCCACCTCGCCAGGCCATCAGCAAGACTCCCATGATCAGCACGCAGGCGCCGATGATGCCGCCGTAACCGGGGTAGTCCCCCAGCAACATGGCACTTAACACCATGGCGAGCAGCGGAGCACTGCCACGGGCCAGCGGATAGATCTGGCCAAAATCGCCCTGATTGTAGGCATGGCTGAGAAACAGGCAGTAACCGGTATGGAGCAGGACTGAGAGGCCGAGCCAGGGCAGCTCGGCAGCGGAGGGAAGCCCCATGGGCAGCAGTGCGACGGCGGCGATAAGCCCTGAGAAGATCGCCACCAGTGACACGCCCACCAGCCGCTCTTCGCCAATTTTGACCAGCGCATTCCAGCTGGCGTGAAGCAGGGCTGCCAGCAGAACGGCAAAAAAGACGGTGGTGCTCATGGGAAAGGGCTCTCGGGCGATGGGGGTCAACAGCATACCCGCCCGGAGCCTGATGGGCCGAGATCTTTATCAAGGCTTCGGCTTTTCGGGGCTCGCCTCCTGCGTGGTGGCGTTACCCAGTTGCCCCAACACCAGTTTGGGATGGGGGTCGGTCTGCAGCGGAATATCCTGCAACTCTGTTCCCTGCTGATGGCGATGGATGATCCCGGCGGCCATCTTGCCCAGCGCCTCGTAGCTGCTGATAGTGCCAACGCTACAGCCGTGCTCTACGAACAGCTCGGCACTACAGATGGTAGGAATGGCAGCTTCGTTGAGTACATTCAGCAGGCGGGGGGCGATGGAGAGCAGATAGCTGTCTGCGGCCAGAAAGACGATGTCGTTTTTGGCATCCTGTTGCAGTCGCTTCAACTCGGTCTCCAGTCGCTTTGGATCTGGTGCAATGCGCCAGGTTGCGACTTGCCACTGGTAACCTTTGGCCGCGTTGATCAGCATGTCGGCCACCAGCAGGGTGTTCTGCTCCCGCGGATTGAATGGGAGCAACAGCCGTTTATTCGATGGAAGGTACTTGCTGGCATTGGCCAGTTGCAGCGCCATGGGTACCATGTTGCTTACTCCGGCGACCATGCTGTTCTGAGTTTTGTCCTCAGAGAGAAAGCCTGCCCCTACAGGATCTGAAACCACGTTGAAGATCATGGGTTTTCGATTGGCTATCAGACTCTTTGCCATGGTGGTGGCCGTGGTACCGAAGGTGTAGATGTAGTCGTACTCCGCCAGTTTCGGCAGCATCTGCTGACGCAGCATGGTCGCCAGCGCAGTGCGATCCTGATCGGCATTGTAGATGGTGATGGTGGTCTGGTAGCCAAGTCGGGTCAGCTCGGCCCGAAAGCCCGCCTCGGCGGCGGTTTCGCCACGCCACAGCACCATGGCGATATTGAGGGCGTGAGCGGGAAGAGCCAGCAGCAACAGCAGGACGAAAAGCAGCCTGACCATGATCATCTCTCCGGCGATACATCTACTCTTGAGCCTAGGCCAGTTTGTGGTTTTCTGAGCAACAGCGACGAAAAAGCGCGATGGCAAGCCATCGCGCTTTGGGTATCAGAAAACCTCGATTAGAAGTCGTAGCGAGCAGCCAGCTGGAAGTCATCCTTGTTGGCGGTCGCTTTGCCGGCAACGCTGTCCAGATTGTTGATGCGGTACTCGCCAATCACCCGCAGGTTCTTGTTGAACTTGTACTGGGCTCCCAGGGTGTAGTAATCCACATTGTCTTTCTTGGTGCCAGCCTTGTCCTGCTCCTGTTTGTTCCACAGCGCCATCAGACCGAAGCCATTCTCGAAGTTGTAGCCCAGCGCGGCTTCCCAACCGGTGTGATCGGTGCCGGTCGCCAGGAAGTCGCTGCCATCGGCATAACTCAGGGCGGCGTAGGCGGCCTTGTTGTCAAACTTGGCGGAGATCAGCCACAGTTTTGCATCTTCTTCACCGCTCTTGTCGCGCAGGCCGACGTTATAGGCGGTACCCAGCGACAGGTTGAAAGGGAAGGTATAGGCCACGGCTGCTCCGTAGGCCGCGTCGCTATCCTTGCTGGTAGTCTCTTCGGTGTCACCACCGTCGAACTTGTAGCTGGTGTCGAGCTGGAAGCCATTGAACAGGCCGGAGTATTTCAGTACGGAACCGGCGCGGTTGGTGGCGAAGGTGTCGGTTTTTGCACCCAGCGCTTCGTTACCGTAGCCGTCGGAGAGGGAGACATCAGTCCAGTCCGCCAGGAAACCCGGGGCACCTTTCTGGCGGCCGAAGGTCACTGTACCCCAGTCAGCGCCCACACCGGCAAAGGCCAGACGGGTACGCAGGTTGTCGGAGCTCTCGCTGATGGTCTTCTCGCTGTCGTTGATGTACATCTGCACTTCGTACTGGGCCAGCGCCTTCAGACCGCTCTGGATCTGGGTCTCGGCCTTGGCACCGAAGCGGACAAACTGGTTGGCCCCTTGCTTGGCGCTGTAATCCTTGGTGCCATTCGGGTTGGCGGTATCGACGTTTTCTTTCTTGTCGCCGAAGAATTGACCGGCGTAGATGCGTCCATACAGGTCCAGCATGGCGGTATCATTTTTATATACTTCAACGGCTTGTGCCTGGAAGGCGGCAGTCAGAGCCAGTGCCACTACAGTCAGCTTTTTCATCTTAATCCCTTGTGTTGCAAGCTTTTGTTTTGAAGACGGGGCCATCCTAGGGAGGAGGCATGACAGCGGGGTGACAACTGGATGAAGAGTCGATGGCAATTGGGTTGCAATTGGATGAATTGGCTACATTTATGCTCCTGGCAGCTACTTTTGTGCGCAAAGGTTTGCCCTTGTGGTAGAATGCCGCCCGTTTTCGAGCTCCATAGGTTGGATATGCGATGAGACGTGAACTGGCAATCGAGTTTTCCCGAGTGACGGAAGCGGCAGCACTGGCTGGCTACAAGTGGCTCGGACGTGGTGACAAGAATATCGCCGACGGGGCAGCCGTGGCTGCCATGCGTCACATTCTCAACCAGATCGAGATCGATGGTGAGATTGTGATCGGCGAAGGTGAAATTGATGAAGCGCCGATGCTTTATATCGGCGAGAAGGTCGGTACCGGACACGGAGACGGCGTCGATATCGCGGTCGATCCCATCGAGGGTACCCGCATGACCGCCATGGGCCAGGCCAATGCGCTGGCCGTGCTGGCGGTGGGCGACAAGGGCTCCTTCCTGAAAGCGCCTGACATGTACATGGAAAAGCTGATCGTCGGTCCCAAAGCCAAAGGGGCCATCGACCTGGATCAGGCTCTCGAGCTCAACCTGAAGTCTGTGGCCAAGGCGCTGGGCAAGCCGCTCTCCCGCCTGACCGTCATTACCCTGGCCAAGCCGCGTCATGACAAGGCAATCAAGGAGATGCAGGGTCTGGGCGTGCGGGTGTTCGCCATTCCTGATGGTGACGTTGCCGCCTCCATCCTCACCTGTCTACCGGACAGCGAAGTCGACATGCTGTATGGCATCGGCGGCGCTCCGGAAGGGGTGATCTCCGCTGCGGTGATCCGCGCGCTGGATGGCGACATGCAAGCTCGTCTGGTGCCGCGCCACCGCGTCAAGGGTGACAGCCCGGAAGTGCGTGAGCTGGGCGAGCAGGAAATTGCCCGCTGCGAAGCACTCGGCATCGACGTCAACAAGGTGCTCAAGCTGGAAGACATGGCGAAGAATGACAACGTCATCTTCTCCGCCACCGGCATCACCAAGGGTGACCTGCTGGATGGCATCACCAGCGATGGCGTGATGGCGACCACTGAGACTCTGCTGATCCGTGGTAAATCCCGTACCATCCGCCGTATCAAGTCGATCCATTATCTGGAGCGCAAAGACAGCGTGGTTCGCGACATCATCCTGTGATGATGGCTCTGCCCGCCATGCGGTAGTGAATCAAGCCCGATCGCCTCGCGGTCGGGCTTTTTGCTGCCTTCCCTCTACGTTTGTGGGCTTGCCTGGGCTATGGTGGCAGAGAGTCCGACAGTGCAGGTTGATCCTGTGACAGGAGTGGGTTGTATGGAGTGTCGTTCCAGTTGCGGTGCCTGTTGCATCGCTCCCAGTATCAGCAGTGCCATCCCCGGCATGCCCGATGGCAAACCGGCTGGTGTCCCCTGCATCCAGCTTGATGCGCGCCTTGGCTGCAAGATCTTCGGTCAACCGGAGCGGCCGGCGGTGTGCGGCGGTTTTCGCCCCATGATGGATGTGTGCGGCAGCCATCGCGCCGAGGCTATCTGGCTGATCGGCGAGCTGGAACGGCTCACCACCTGACGAGGGCAGGGCGAAGAGATAAAAAAGAGGCCGCATCATGCGGCCTCTCACGTTTCTGTTCGCCGGGGATCAGATCCCCGCCAGCTCCAGCGCCTGACGGTAGTACTCGTTGGCCTTGTTGGTAAGGCGACGCTTGTCCATCACCTGACCGAGGGCGTGGTAGGCGGCGGCGCTCGGCGCCCGCTCCACCTCCTGCTCCAGCAGCTTCTGGGCATCGTCCAGTTGACCTGCCAGCAGATAAAGCTGGGCCAGTGCGGTGTCCACCTCCGGCTGCCCCTGCTGTTTTTGCAGCAGCGCCAAGAGCGGCTGATAGCTGTCGAGTTTCAGCTTGGGTAGGCGAGCCAGCAGCTGCGGCATCGGCTGTTTGCGCAGCGCCTCCTGCCACAGGGTGGCGGCCTCGCCGTCGGCGCCCAGCTGGCGCAGCAGATCGCCGTAGCAGGCCAGCAGCTCTGGCTCAAGGCGCAGCTTGCGCGGCAGATCCTGCCACACCGCCTTGAGGGTTTCGAGGCTGCTGGCAGCCTGTTGCAGGCGACCACACCAGGCCTGTTGCAGCAGCTCTTCTTCCTGTTTCGGGGTCAGCTTGCCTACCTTGTGCAGTGCCGGGATCAGGTCGCACAGAGCGCTCCAGTCCTGACGGGCCAGATGCACCTGGCGCAGCTGATCCAGCACCATGGGGTGGCGCGGGTTGAGGGCGTAGACCGACTCCAGCATCGCCAGCGCCGTGTCGTACTGGCCCTGCTCGATCTGCAGCTGGGTCTGGGTCAGGGTGAGCGCCAGCTCGGCCTTGGGATTCTCCTCCTGCGCTTTTTGCAGGTATTGATCCCGGCGTGCGTCGTCACCACGGGCCTGTGCCGCCTTGGCGGCGCTCAGGTAGTTGAGCAGCGGGGTGTCGCTGTTGCTGGCCCCCTTGATCATCAGCTTTTCAGCCTGACTGTAGTGCCCTTCGGCCATCGCCAGGGTGGCGGCGACGGTCTGTTGATTGGCCTTGCGGCGGCGGCGCGAGCCGTACCAGCCGAGGGTCTTGCGGCGCAGGCCGAATACCCGACCCAGCAGCCACTCGACGATCAGCAGGGCGCCGTAGAACAGCACGGCCAGGATCACCGCGCTGGTGACGGAAGATTCGATGGTGTAATTGCCCAGGGCAATCAGCACATAGCCCTTGTTACCGGAGGCTTGCGGGCCAAAGATCAGCCCTGCGACCATCACGGCAACCAGAATGATTATACGGATCATGGTGCCCTCCTCAGCTGCTGGCCAGAATGCGTTGCAGGCGTTCGGTCAGCACCTGCTCCAGCATGGCCTGGGTCTTGAACTGGGCCGGATAGTCGATCTGGATCTGCTCACCCTTTAGCTTGTCGATCTCGCCCTGCATGTAGCGGGTGGCGCTGTTGTCGGTGTCGAAATATTGGGTCAGCCAGCGCTGGGCCTTGTCCAAGCTGTCTTCGTAGAGCGCCTGCTGCTCGCGATAGACGGAGAGCTGGGCCTGCAACAGCTTGGTTTTGAGGTTTTCACGCAGGAAGATCTCCTGCTGCGGCGAGAGCAGCGCCTCGACCGCGCCATCGCGGCGACGGATGGTGACGAAGTTCTCGGTGAACTTGACCCAGTTCTTCTTCAGATTGCTCTCCCACTCATCTGGATTGGTGCTGACCGCTTGATCCGGCTCGGCCTTGGCTTCCGGCATGCTGACGGTGGAGAGGGGCAGCAGCTCGATCTGGTCGGACAGTGCCGCCAGCTTGAGGGTCAGTCCCTCGCGGTCGATGCGCGGCATCCCCTTGAGCTTGGCGATATCCTCGGCCAGCGCCTTGCGGATCGGCATCAGGCTGGGGTCGTTGAGGGCGGCGATCCGCTCGTCGGCATTGCCGAGCAATGTGATGGCGGAGACGAGGTCATGCTCCAGCCACAGTTTGCGACCCGCCATCCGAACCAGATACTCGGATTCGGCCAGCATCCAGTCGTTGGGGCGTTTATCGTTGAGATCCAGTACCCGGTTCTGCAGACCCTGCATCTCCCCTTGCAGCCGCTGCTGGGTTTGATCCAGCGCGGCCAGCTGCTCGGCATCCTTGCTGCTGGTCTGGTCGATCTTGCTCAGGGCGCTCGCCAGCTGCTGCTTGAGCTGGGCCAGTTCGGCTTGCTGGGCCACGGCATTCTTGTGACCGTGCAGATAGAGACCGCCGGTCAGGCCAAGGGCCAGCAGGATGGCGACCCCTCCCAGTACGGCACCGGAGCGGCTCTTGCTGCCATTGACCGCAGCGGTCGGCTGGGGTTTGACCTGGGATTCTTGTTGTTCTGTCATTCCATCTTCCTCAGTTCCAGTGCGGCCGTCAGGGCCTGGTTGGATGCACCTTGGGCAATCGTGATATGGATAAAGCCCGCAGCACTGGCCATCTCGGCCACGCGCGGGCTGGGGACCACCAGCAGGCGGTCAAAAAGCCAGGGCCGCTGGTGGTCGGGAACCAGCTCCAGCAGCCGTTGCAGCAGTTCACCACTGGTAATAAGCAGGCTGTCCAGCCCCGCTGCCTGCCAGTGGTGGGTCAATCTGTCCCCGTCTAGCTCGGGGTAGTGGCGTTCATAGGCCGCACAATAGTGCACCAGAGCACCGCGTGAGGCCAGCGTGCTGGCGATGAGATCCCGCCCGCCATTACCGCGCAGGATCAGTACCCGTTTGCCTGCTACCTGCTGCAGGGCGGGCAGGGCCAGCAGCCCTTCGCTGCGCGGGTCATCCGGGCAGCTTGCCGTGATGCCGATGGTGGCAAACGCATCTGCGCTGGCCTGACCCACCGCAAAGTACTCAATATGTGGCCAGGTCTGACCAGTTTGCAACAGAAAATCGTGTGCAAAATGAACGGCATGGATGCTGACGGCGATAACCACGTCGGCACTGCGCAGCAGGTCGGGCAGGAGAGGGAGTTCACTGCCCGCCACGGTTTCCAGCAGCGGGCAGCAGAGTGGTGCATGGCCGTGCTGGCGCAGCAACTGCACCAGCTCGGCGGCCTGAATGGCCGGACGCACCACCAGCGGGGTCATGCGCGGTAGACCTCGGCGAGGATCTCGTCGGCACCGGCGGCCAGCAGGCGCTGGGCCAGTTGTTCGCCGAGGGCCTCACCATCGGCCAGCGGACCGCGGATCTCGTCACGGATCACCTGGTTGCCATCGGGACTGCCCACCAGACCGCGCAGCCAGATCTGCTCGCCTTCGACTAGTGCGTAAGCACCGATGGGGACCTGACATCCCCCTTGCAGAGCGCGGTTCATGGCGCGCTCGGTCAGCACCCTGGCGCGGGTCTCGGCGTGCTCCAGCGGCGCCAGCAGAGCGTGCAGCTCAGTATCGTCGAGGCGGCATTCGATGCCGACGGCGCCTTGACCGTTGGCGGGCAGGCTCTGTTCCGGCTCGATAAAAGCGGTGATGCGATGCGCCATCTCCAGTCGTTTCAGACCGGCGGCGGCGAGGATGATGGCGTCGTACTCACCGGCATCCAGCTTGGCGAGGCGAGTGTTGACGTTGCCGCGCAGGTCGCGGATCACCAGATCCGGGCGGGCGGCGCGCAGCTGGCACTGGCGGCGCAGGCTCGAGGTGCCGACCACGGCCCCTTGCGGCAGTTCGGCAATGGTTTTGAAGCGGTTGGAGACAAAGGCGTCGCGGGGATCTTCCCGCTCGCAGATAGTGTGCAGACCGAGCCCCTCGGGGAACTCCACCGGCACGTCTTTCATGGAGTGAACAGCGATATCGGCCCGTCCTTCCAGCATGGCGGTCTCCAGCTCCTTGACGAACAACCCCTTGCCACCGACCTTGGCCAACGGGGTATCGAGGATCTTGTCACCCTGAGTGCTCATGGGTACCAGTTCGACCTGCAACTGTGGGTGCAGGGCTTCGAGCCGGTCTTTGACAAAGTTGGCCTGCCACAGGGCCAGCGGGCTCTTGCGAGTGGCAATTTTCAGGGTTCGGGCTGCCATATCAATCAGTTGTTTCATTTTTAGAAGGAAATCGATATTACCACCCTTTGCCCGGGCTTTCATGGCAGAGCCCGCAAAAGCGGGGGCAAGCTCAAAAATGCATGCTGAAAATGATTTTCATTAAGCAATTGCTATTGATTAATTCATTGAATATATTGAAATTTAATGATTTCCCCTGATACTTGATGTGGTCATACCAGAAATAATCTGGCGTTTAGCTGTAGGCTTGTTTACCACCGCTGTTTGCATTGTTAACATGATCACACTTTTTTGACGTATCCCCCTTTTGGTGCGTCATTTTCACCTAGGTGATAGGCAGGGCATTGCAGGAACACATCGATACGCTGGTTGCGCGTTATGACGACATTACCCGTCTCAAGACGCAACGGGCGTTAGGCCTCATGAGTCGCTATGGGCAGCAGGTATTCCAACTGCTGCCTGTCATGCTGCACTTCAATCACCCCCTGCTGCCCGGTTATGTCTCCGGCGATGTCCCTCATGGCATCTGGAGCTTCAGCGCCACCGCCGAGCAGCAAGCCTTTATCGATGACCTTTGTCGCAATGCCAACTGTCAGAGTGGTCTGGCAACCCATGATCGGGCCATTCAGGGGCTCTATTCCATGGGCAGCACCTCCTCCATCGGCCAGTGCTGTCATTCCGATCTCGATATCTGGGTCTGCCACGTGGCCGGTTTGTCGCAAGAGCGGCTCGCCTTGCTGGAACAGAAGTGCCGGATGCTCTCCAAGTGGGCGGAGCAGCGCGGGGTCGATCTCAATTTCTTCCTGATCCCCGAAGACAAGTTTCGCCAGACCAACGATGCCGAGATGCAGGGAGAGAGCTGTGGCAGCGCCCAGCATCTGCTGCTGCTTGACGAGTTCTACCGCAGTGCCATGCGCATCGCCGGTAAGCGACTCATCTGGTATCTGGTTCCTGTCGAGTGTGATGATCACTACGACGACTATGTGAACGGGTTGTTTGAGAGTGGCAAGCTCAAACAGGATGATTGGCTTGATCTCGGCAGTTTTGACCGTATTCCGGCGGAGGAGTATTTCGGCTCTGCCCTGTGGCAGCTCTACAAGGGGATCGACTCTCCCTATAAGGCGGTGCTCAAGTCTGTGTTGATGGAGGCTTACTCCCACGAGTACCCCAACACCCGTTTGCTCTCGATGATCAGCCGTGACTGGTTTCAGCACAACGAGGGGATGCACTACCGGCTCGACAACTACTGCCTGATGCTGGACAAGGTCACCAACTACCTCAAGTCCATCGGCGATATGGCGCGACTCGATCTGGTGCGCCGCTGCTTCTACCTCAAGGTGTGCGACGGCCTCAGTCATCCCAAGGATGATCACTCCCCCGAGTGGCGCCGCGAGCAGATGAGCCAGCTGGTCTCCTACTGGGGTTGGAGCCAGGACAAGCTGTACCACCTCGATCACCGCCACGAGTGGAAGGTCGAGGAGGTGAAGATCGCCCATGCCGAGTTGCTGGAGGCTCTGATGCAGAGCTACCGCAATCTGATCCAGTTCGCCCGTCGCAACAACATCAGCGAGTCGATCAACCCGGAAGATATCGGCATCCTGTCGCGCAAACTCTATGCCGCATTCGAGAGCCTGCCAGGCAAGGTGCAGAGGGTGAACCTCAAGATCGCACCGGATCTGAGCGAGCCTGATCTCAGCTTCGTGCAGGTGCCGCACGGTCGCCTCAACCGTGCCGGCTGGTATCTCTACAAACATTCGCTGGAGCCGGTGGACATCATTGGCCGGGCGCCGCTCGAGTTCAACGGTTACATCAGCAAGCTGGTCTCCTGGGCCTACTTCAACGATCTGCTGACCCCCCAGTCGCGGGTGCACCTGTTCAATCAGGGCTCGGATCTGCACATCGACAATCTGCACCAGTTCTGTCGCGATCTCTCCGGCTGCTTCCCCGAGAAGTACCCGCTTGCCACCAACCTGGCCCTCAGCCGCCCGTGCGAGATCCGCCAGCTCTCCATCTTCCTCAATCTGGAGATGGACCCGACCAGCCATTGGGTCGGTCAGGTGATCGAGTTCGACGCCAACACCGTGGATGTTTTCTCGTTCGGTCGCAATCAGGAGTGTCTGGTTGGCTCGGTGGATCTGGTCTACCGCAACTCCTGGAGCGAGATCCGCACCCTGCACTTCCAGGGGGATGAAGCTGTGGTCGATGCCCTCACCACCATCCTAGGCAAGATGCATCAGGATGCCGCCGCCCCCGAGATGATCGAGGTGTTCTGCTATAGCCAGCACTTCCGTTCTCTGGTGCGCTCCCGCTTCCAGACCCTGGTGGCGGAGTGTATCGATCTGCGCCTGGCCCGCGACAAGCAGCAGCTGGTCAAGACCATGGCGCTCGGCCGTGAAAAGTACGGCATCTTCTTCGAGCGGCGCGGGGTGTCGGTGAAGAAGCTGGAAAACGCCATCGATTTTTACCGCCACATCTCCCACAACAAGCTGGATCATCTGCCGCTGCGGCTCGACAAGACCCACAGCCAGCATCTGCCGAGCATCGTCGATGCCTACGCCAGCGAAGGGCTGGTGCAGTTCTTCTTCGATACCCGTGATGCGGGCACCAACATCTATATCCTCGATGAGGCGAACCGGGTGGAGATCTACCAGCACTTTGCCGGCAACAAGGATGAGCTGGTGGCGGGGGTCAACCGCTTCTATACCTCCAATCACGAGCGGTTCAGCGATGATGGGCAGTTCATCAACTTCAACCTGCCCCAGTACTACGAGATAGTACAGGTGAATGGCGAGCTGGATGTGATCCCCTATCGCAGTCAGGGCTCCCTGCGCGAACAGGTGCCGCCCGCTCGAGAAGTGGGCTGACCCGTCAGTTGGAATCGCTATAAAAAACGGCCTGCAGATGCAGGCCGTTTGCTTTACCGGAAGGGCTCACGCGCCGAGGCGGGCCAGCAGCCAGCTGCGAATGTCGCCGAGCTGCGGACGGCAGATCTCGTGGCGCATCGGGTACTCGTGCCACTCGGGGGCGAGCCCGGCAGCTTCAAGCCGGTTCTTGGCATCCCAACCGAGCGACAGGCTCACCACATCGTCGTAGATGCCGTGCATGTAGCAGATGGGCAGGGTGCGAGCAGCCTCGCTCATCTCGCCGAGCAGCTTGTCGGGGGCAGCCAGATAGGTGGACATGCAGAGCAGGCCCGCCAGCGTTGCCTGATAGCGCAGCGCGGTGAAGGAGGCAATCACTCCGCCCTGAGAGAAACCTGCCAGCACGATGCGCTCGGGGGCAAACCCGTCGGCCACCAGCTGATCGAGCAATGTGGCAATTTGGTCGGCTGATTCCCGCACATGGGATTCCACGGCTCGCTCGTCGGGATCCTCGAAGCTCCTGATGTCGTACCAGCCCCGCATCTTGTAGCCCATATTGATGGTGATGGGGCGCTCCGGCGCATCCGGCAGCAGGTGACGCACCGGTAGCTCGGCGGGCAGGTCCAGCGCGTCCACCAGCGGGGCGAGACCGGCACCGGAATCACCCAGCCCGTGCAGCCAGATCACCGCGTGGCGGGCGCCCTGCGGGTGCAGGTCGATCATGGGAACACCACCTCTTCGCCAGCCTGGGCGGTGCAGGATTTACTCAGCAGCGCCTTGAGCTCGTGGCCGAAACGGTTGTCGATCCAGGTGTCACCCTGCAGTTCGAAGTGGAAGCCGTTCTCGCGGGTGGCGACCCAAATCTGGTGCAGTGGTTCCTGCTTGTTGATGATGACCTTGGTCTTGTTCTCGAAAGAGAGGGTCAATACGCCGCCGTTGCGTTCGCAGTCGATATCCGGATACCCCTCGTCGAGGGTGTCTTCCACATATTGGAAAAAGGCGTCGGTCAGGGCGTGATACTCGTGATCCTTCATCGGTTTATCCTGTTGCTTTTAACAATGTGAGTGCGATTATAGAGGGCCAAAAATTTTTTCGCAGCGAACCATTATGATCACCCAGTTCACCAAGTGTCTGCTTGCCACTCTTCTGTCCCTCGGGTTGGCCGCGTGCGGTCTGAAGGGGCCGCTCTATATGCCGCCCCCCGAGCCGCCACAGAGCCAGAGTACACCGCAAGCAGCACCGCCTGCGACCTCCGAGGCTGCCACCGAGGCCACGCCGCACTAATGCCGCACCCATTCTAGGAAGGAACCGCCCCCTTGGATCACTTTAACTACGACGCCGACGGCCAGCTTCAGGCCGAGCAAACCTCGCTGCAACAGCTCGCCGAGCAGTACGGTACCCCGCTTTACGTCTACTCCCGGGCGACTCTCGAGCGCCACTGGCACGCCTTCGACAAGGCCGCTGGCGACATTCCCCATCTGATCTGCTATGCAGTGAAGGCCAACTCTAACCTGGCGCTGCTCAACCTGCTGGCCCGTCTGGGCTCGGGGTTTGACATCGTCTCCGGTGGCGAGCTGTCGCGGGTGTTGGCAGCGGGTGGCGATCCGGCCAAGGTGGTCTTCTCCGGGGTGGCCAAGAGTGAAGCGGAGATGCGCCTTGCGCTGGATAAAGAGATCCTCTGCTTCAATCTGGAGTCGGAAGCCGAGCTGGAGCGCCTCAATCGGGTGGCGGGCAGCATGGGCAAGAAAGCTCGCGTCTCGGTGCGGGTCAATCCGGATATCGATGCCGGTACCCACCCCTATATCTCCACCGGCCTCAAGCAGAACAAGTTCGGCATTCCCATCGAGCTGGCACCTGCCATCTATCGCAAGGCGGCCGCGATGGCGAACATCGAGATCGTCGGGGTGGATTGCCATATCGGCTCGCAACTCACTGAATTGAATCCCTTTATGGAAGCAGCTGACAAGTTGCTGCGGCTGATCGACGGTCTGGCTGCAGAAGGCATTCATATCCATCATCTGGACGTGGGGGGCGGCCTTGGGGTCAACTACGGTTCCGAGCAGCCACCCCATCCGACCGAGTATGCCGAAGCGCTGAAGCAGAAGCTGGCGGGCCGGGATCTGACCCTGCTGTTCGAGCCGGGCCGCGCCATCGTCGCCAATGCCGGCGTGCTGCTGACTCGGGTCGAGTACCTGAAGCCGGGCGAAACCCGCAACTTCGCGCTGATCGATGCCGGCATGAACGACATGCTGCGCCCCTCGCTCTACGGCGCCTGGATGAACATCATCGAGGTGGATAGCCGCGCCGGTCATGCTCCCGCGATCTATGACGTGGTGGGCCCGGTGTGCGAGACCGGCGACTTCCTTGGCAAGGAGCGCACCCTGGCCATTGCCGAGGGTTCCCTGCTGGCAGTGCGTTCGGCCGGTGCCTACGGCTTTACCATGTCATCCAACTACAACACCCGTCCGCGGGCAGCCGAAGTGCTGGTGGATGGTGCCGAAGCACACCTGATCCGCGAGCGTGAGCAGTTGGCCGATCTCTGGCGCGGTGAGCACCTGCTGCCCTGATGGCGCAGGCTGGGACAATGATTTCATAACGGTTGACGGTGAGTTTTTACAGCCCTAACAGCACAGGAGTGCGCGATGTGTACAGATTGTTCCATGATGCATGGGGCTTTGGACAACGACTTCATGGCGCTTGACGACTCTTGGTTCGGTGAATTTTTACAGCCCTAACAGCACAGGAATGCACGATGTTGATAGATTTTTCCAAGATGCATGGCTTGGGCAACGACTTCATGGTGGTGGATGGCGTCACCCAGAAGGTATTTTTCAGCAATGACGTCATCAAGAAGCTGGCAGATCGCCACTTCGGGATCGGCTTTGACCAGCTGCTGCTGGTGGAGCCGCCCTATGACCCTGAACTCGACTTTCACTATCGCATTTTCAATGCCGATGGCAGCGAAGTGGAGCAGTGTGGCAACGGCGCCCGCTGTTTTGCCCGTTTCGTGCGTCTCAAGGGGCTGATCAACCGGGATCGCATCGCGGTCAGCACCGCCCGGGGTCGCATCGTGTTGCAGCTGGAGGGGGAGAACCAGGTCACGGTCAACATGGGTGTTCCCCAGTTTGAGCCGGGCAAGATCCCGTTCCGGGCCCAGAAGGCAGAGAAAACCTATCTGTTGCGGGCGCAGGAGCATACCGTGATGTGTGGCGTGGTCTCCATGGGCAATCCCCACTGCGTCATCGAAGTGCCTTCGGTCGCCGATGCGCCGGTCGAAACGCTGGGTGCCATCATGGAGCGCCACGAGCGTTTTCCCGAGCGGGTCAACGTCGGCTTCATGGAGATGGTCAACGCCACCGAGATCAAACTGCGTGTATTCGAGCGGGGCTGTGGCGAGACCCTGGCCTGCGGCACCGGTGCCTGTGCGGCGGCGGTGATTGGCATCAGTCAGGGCAAGCTCAAGGAGCGGGTCACCGTCAGTCTGCCGGGCGGCAAGCTGACCATCGCCTGGAAGGGGCCGGGCCAGCCGGTCTACATGACAGGCCCCGCCGAGCATGTGTTTGACGGCCAGATAGAGGTTTAGCCGATAAAGGTTCAGGTACGGGGGGCGCTGGCCCCCTTTGCCCATGATGTCGGGGCAGCGAGCCCCATTTCTCTGATGGATCAACCAATTTATGAGCGAACTCAAACGGCAGGAGCAATCGGTGGATGAAGCCACTGTGCTGGAGTACCTGGCCCGTTATCCCGAGTTTTTCCAACGCCATGCCGCCGTGCTGGACCGGATCCGCATTCCCCATGAACGCAAAGGGTCGGTCTCGCTGGTCGAGCGCCAGCTGGAGCGTCAGCGCGAGCGGATCGAACAGCTGGAGCAGGAGATCACCGAATTGATGGGGATCGCCAGCGAAAACGAGCGGATCTTCCGGGTCTATGCCGATCTCTACGGCGAGCTGTACGGCTGCCAGACCCTGTTCGAGGTAAGTGCCGTGATGGGCAAGGCCTTTGTCCAGCGGCTGCGCCTGACCGGGCTGCGGCTCTGGCTCAATCCCAAGAAGTTTGCCCTGAGCGGGCCCGAGCAGCGCTTTCTGGCGCAGGGCAAGCAGCTCGAATCCCTGCTGGGTCAGCGTCTGCCGGGGCAGGATTACTACTTTGGCCGCCTGAGCCAGAGCGAGAAGCAGGCGCTGTTTGGCCATGATGTGCTGGTCAACTCGGTGGCCCTGATGCGGCTCGGCGATCTCGGTGTGCTGGCCTTCGCCAGCTCGGATCCAGGCCACTTTACTCCCCACAACGACACCCTGCTGCTGGGCCAACTGGGGCGCCTGCTGCAACTGCGTCTGCCCGAGTTGACTCATGGCTAGAACACCGGCCAAGGCGCCTGCCAAAGCACCCGTCATCGCACCGCCACTGCCTGCGGCACTGGCGGACGAGCTGGCGGCCTTTATCGAATACCTGAGGGTCGAGCGTCAGCTCAGCCCTCATACCCGCAATAACTATCAAGCCCATCTGGAGGCGATGACCGCCGAGCTGGTGGCCCTCGGGCTCACTGATTGGGGTCGGCTCGAGGCGAGTCAGGTGCGCACTCTGGTGACCCGGATGCACAAGGGGGGCCTTGCTCCTCGTTCCCTTTCCACCAAGGTCTCGGCCCTGCGCAGCTTTTGCGACTGGCAGGTGCGGCAGGGGCGGCTCACCGCCAATCCGGCTCGCGGTATCGTCACCCCCAAACAGGGGCGGCCGCTGCCGAAAAACCTCGATGTGGACGAGATGCACCAGCTGCTCAACATTACCGACGAGCAGGATCCGCTGGCGGTGCGGGATCGCGCCATCATGGAGCTGATGTACTCCTCAGGGCTGCGTCTGGCCGAGCTGGTGGGGATCAATCTGGTGGATCTGAAGCTCGACGACCGCCAGCTCAAGGTGACCGGCAAGGGCTCGCGGGAGCGGGTGCTGCCCATCGGCCGGATGGCGGTCGAGTGGCTGCAGAAGTGGCTCAAGGTGCGCCCGCTGCTGGCCGGGGATGAGAGCGAGGCGCTGTTTGTCTCCAACCGCAAGCAGCGGCTGTCGGCGCGCTCGGTGCAGGCCCGCCTCGATGGCTGGGGCAACAAGCAGGCGCTTAACGCCCACGTCCATCCCCACAAGCTGCGCCACAGCTTCGCCACCCATATGCTGGAGTCTTCCGGCGATCTCCGGGCGGTTCAGGAGCTGCTGGGACATGCCGACCTCTCCACCACCCAGATCTATACCCACCTCGACTTCCAGCATCTGGCCAAGGTTTACGACAGCGCCCACCCCAGGGCCAAGCGTGACCCGGATGCGCAGGACGATGAATAACGGGCCCTGAGCCCCGTTGCAGAGGATAGTCCATGCACTTCTATCGCCGCTGGCAGCCGGTTGCTGCCATCTCGTTTGACCTCGATGACACCCTCTATGACAACGGCCCCGCCATCGTGCGGGCCGAGCAGTGGATGTTGAGCCATCTGCGCAGCGAATATCTGGCGACAGCCATGCTCGACAAGCCACGCTGGCTGGAGCTAAAACGCGCTGTGTTGCTGGCCAACCCCGGGCTGCGCCACGATGTCAGCCTGGCGCGCCAGCAGACCATCCGCGCCGCCATGGTCGAGGGGGGGATGGTCGACCAGCAGGCCAGTCGCGAGGCGGAGCAGGTCTTTGCTGCGTTTCTGGCAGAGCGCTCGAAGATCGAGGTGAGCGAGTCCACTCATCAGCTGCTGGCCAGATTGGCCGAACGCTACCCGCTGGTGGTCATCACCAACGGCAATCTGGATCTGCTTCAGGCCGGGCTGGATCGCTACTTCACGCTGGTCTGCAAGGCGGGGGCGGGCGCCAGGATGAAACCGGCGCCGGATATGTTTGAGCAGACCCGCAGTGCCCTCAAGCTGCCTGCGCAGCGGATCCTCCATGTGGGGGATCATCCCGAGACCGATGTACTGGGTGCCCGATTGCATGGCTTTCGCGCCGCCTGGCTCAACGAACGGCAGCAACCGTGGCAACAGCTGCAACTGTTGCCGGACGTGGAGCTGACGGCACTGGAGGAGCTGGCCGAGCTGCTGCTCTGATGGCGCTGGCGGGTGGTCACGCTCAGGCGGTAATGGCTGTCAGCGAATAGCGATATATGGCAAGGGGTTACGCCCGCTATTTGCGACAAATCAACCCGAGCAGGGTGTTGCGATCGCGCTGGTTGACGCGGCAGTAGCTGATGCCGACGGGCAGCGCCTGCTGCAGGGTGATGGCGCTGTTCTGATAGCGGCAGACCAGATAGAGCGGGCGCAGGTTGCTATCGAGCTGGCTCCAGTAGTGGAGCTCGTCGCTGTCGCCATTATCCGGTTTGAGTTGGGCCAGTTCGGCAGGATCTCCATCGAACAGGGCCAGATTATCGAGCCGGTGACTGAGGGTTTCGTCCGGTTTGCCATCGTCATTGCGGGTGAACGCCTGCCAGCCCTGCTGCGGGGTCAGCAGCTGCTGGCGAGCCTCGATGGTGGCAGGACAATCAAATTGCAGGCTGGCGGCAAGGGCCAGGGTTGTCAGTAACATGGCTGCTGTTCTCTCTTCACGTCCTCAACAAGATGCCATGCTACGTCATCTGCCCCCGAACAGCTTCATCAGTTTATCAAGCAGATCAAGCTGTTGTGGTGGCCGTTTCATTGACTCTGCCTCTCGTTCCAGTAGTGCCTGTTGCTCCTGCTGACGGTCACTCAGCACCTGGTAGAGGGGCTCGACCAGTGACTCGCGCTGGGCGACCAGCTCCTGGAACATGCTCTGATTGATGCGATAGGTTTCGACGGTGGCCACCGCCCGCACGGTGAAGGTACTGGGTTCGCCGGTGAGCAGGCTCAGTTCCCCGAAGAAGTCACCTGCGCCGAGAGTGCCCAGTTTCAACTCTTTCCCTTCCAGATTAATCAGCATCTCGGCTTCACCTTTGACCAGTACGAACAGCCAGCTGGAGACCTCACCCTGCTCCAGCATGATGTCACCGCTGACAAAGGGGGCAAACTTCACCTGGTCCGCCAGTCTGATCAGCTCATCCTCCTGCAACATGGCAAACAGCGGCAGCTTGCGCAGGGTATCGGTTCGTTCGGCGGTGTGGCGCTTGTGGCGGGCATCCAGGTGCTGCTTCTCCTTGGCCATAAAGACATTGAAGATCGGTGGGGTAAGACGGCGATCGTTGCGACGCAGGGCGGCATCGATCAGGCTGCGTACCATGGAGTCGGTCGGATCGTCGCGAGCCAGATCGGTCAGCCAGTAGCGCACCGCATAACGGGCAATCCCCCCCTCGACATTCATCAGCAGGCAATCCGGTTGCGGATGCTTGGCGACGCAGGGGAGCTTGGTCTCTCGCAGGGATTTCTCGATCAGGGCGATGATCTGGGTCGGCAGGGTATCCAGGGTCAGATCGAACCAGACCCAGCGTCGCCACTGCAGCGGCTCGCCACGGCGACGCCCGAGCACGGTGAAGCGCTGTTTGAGCAGGTGGCTGTTGGGGATGACGACTGTCTCCCAGTTGCGGGTCTCGATGGTGGTGGCACGCCAGTTGATCTCCACCACCCGGCCCTGGGTGGTGTCGACTTGCAGCCAGTCACCGATGGCGATGGAGTTGTCGAGCTGAATGGAGACCCCGGCCAGCAGGTTGCCCAGGGTGTCCTGCATGGCGAAGGCGATGACCGCAGTGATCACCGCCGAGGTGGTGACTATCTCTCCGAGCGCCATGCCGGAGGCGTAGAGGCGAAACAGACCCCAGCCGATATAGCCGATGGTGATGACGATATCGGCGATGATCCGCGGGATCCGCACATGGCAGAGGGGGAGCAGAAACTCGAACAGCAGGATCCCCCATATCTTGACCAGTATCAGGCCGGCCAGCAGGGTGGAGATCTCGATCAGCAATTGATGGGGCAGAGGTAGTTTGAACCAGCCCCCTTCCAACTGGATCAGCAGGATCACGACAGTGCTTATCATCACGAAGCTGAGCTCGGAGAGCAGCTCTCGTCGTTGCCCGGGGCGGCGCCAGAAGTGAAGCAGCATCAGAGAGAGGGTGAGCAGGGTCCAGAACGGGTGTTCGCGGATCCATATCAGTGTGGGTAGCGCAGTGAGGTTGTCGCTGAACATGGCGGCCCCTTGTGATGGTTTTATTTCCAGCATAGCCGTTCCGGCACGGGGAAATGGTGCGTTGGGGCTGCAATTTATTTATCCTGTGCAGAACCGGGCAAAGGAGTGCGATTAAGTGAAATTTTCAAAGAAAATCATCTGTTTGATGGTTATGTTGCCATTGGCGGGCTGCGATCTGCTGGTCGACAAGTACCGGGTCGAATTCCGGGATGGGTCCTGGCGCGAGATCGTCATCACCCCCTTCTCCAGTGAGGCGCACTGGCGCGAGGGGTGTGCCACCGGTGAGGTGCTGAGCGATATGAAGGTACCCATCAAACGGGGTGACAAGATCAATGGCCGGGAGCAGTTGCTGATCGGAGGCGAGAAGTTCGAACTGGATGACAACAACCTCTACCGCAGCAACGGCATGGTGTTTGGTCACTCGCCTGACCATATCCAGCGTGGACTGAAGGGGATGGATATCTGCCGAACCCTGCGCCCCGAGCGGGGCGGATTACCCAAGCTCAAGGCGCGAGGATTTGGTGAATAAGCGTTAATGGCTATCTCTCTGACGGCGTCGGCAGGCGTCACCAAAGGCCTGGAAGATCTTGATGGAGTGAGGATTTTCGCTGGCTTTCCACTCCGGGTGCCACTGTACTGCCAGCAGGAAAGGGGAGAGGGCCGGGGCATGGATGGCCTCGACCAGCCCATCTTCGGCATGTGCCAGCGGCTCCAGGCCAGCACCAAGACGGTTTAGCCCCTGTCCATGCAGGGAGTTGACCGGTATCTGTTCAGCCCCCATCAGTTCGGCAAACCAGCTGCCTGGCAGCAGCTCAATCTGATGGCTTGGCCCATACTGTTCGTCGACCGGGTCGTCGGCATCTTCCCGATGATCGTCATAACCCGGTTCGGTGTAGACCTTCTGGTGGATATCGCCGCCCAGTGCCACGTTGATCTCCTGCATGCCGCGACAGATCCCGAGGATCGGCAAGCCACGGGCGAGCGCTCCCTTGATGAGGGGCAGATCGAACAGGTCGCGATCCCTGTCCTGCTGTTTCTCCGGGGTGAGGTTCTCCTGCCCGTAAAGCGCCGGATCGATGTTGGAGCCGGCGCCGCTCAGATAGATGCCGTCAGCCAGATCCAGATATTGCTCCAGATCGGCGGTGCCGCAGCAGGTGGGTACCAGCAGCGGGACGCAGCCGCTGATCTCTACCAGCGGCATGATGTATTTGTGGGTCATTACCTGATAGGCGTGGCCGTTACGGGGCTGGGCCCCCATGGTCATCAGCACGACGGGTTTACGGCTGGTGGCGAGTACGGAATTTGGCATAGGACACCCTGATTATCCCTGGCGTTAAAGTCTCATCCTGCACCTTGGGCAGACCCTTGCACATCGGCTGGGCAAGGGCATGCCTCAAGGCATGGTCATGGGATCCCGCGTCGTACCGGGTGGCAGAATCGTCAGTCATCTTGGGCAGCGACAGCCTGGATCCTCTCCCCAGTCTGCCAAGGCCGTTCAATATGTCAAACAAAATGATGCTGAATTGTTAACGATTTTGTTTGTGATGATTCTTGAGTGGCGATTTTACTGGAGAAACTGGATAGAGATGTACAGCAGGAGCACCATGGTGGTGGATATATTAAACGCGCAGGGTGGTGGAGGTGGGAAGGCGTAAATGCATCAAGATAAACACGCCTCCGCGAGGGGAGGCGTGCTTCGGGGATCACAACAGGTCTTCGATCTCGCCGCGCAGATACTGGTACATCTCGCGATAGGCAACCGGCGGCTTGTTTAGCTCCCGCTCCTTGTTGGCGTTGCGGATCAGCTGGCGCAGCTTCTGGCGATCCAGTTCGTGGAACTGGGACATCAGCTCGTTGAGGGCGCTGTCACCTTCGGTGATCAGGCGTTCGCGCCACTGCTCCAGGCGGTGCAGACGGGCATTCACGGTGGAGTGACGGTTCTTGATGATGGAGAGCGCTTCGGCAATCGGCTCGATATCGCGGCTGCGCATCAGGCGGCCGATGAACTGCAGATGGCGACGGAAGGACTCATCCTTCTTCGGCTTGAGCTTGCGACCCAGCTCGACAGCTTCTGCAAGCTCTTCATCCAACGGGATTTTTTCCAGCTCGCTGTGGCTGAGGGAGACGATCTCTTCCCCCATTTTCTGCAATGCTTCGGCATCGCGCTTGAGCTGGCTCTTACTGGGGCCCCAGTCTTCGAACTCGTTGTCGTCTTGATATTGACTCATCGGTCTCTTGATTCCTGTCATTCACGTTTGGTGGATATGTTACCAGCTTCTCCCGCTGGGCGCAGGGGTCTGATATGCTTACCCCCCTTTCCTTCTTTCATACAGATGTGAGTTATGGATCAGCAAGACCAAATCCGCCAGGATCAAGCCCATCTCGAGGCCGTGGTTGCCGAAGCCCTGGAGATAGCCAAAGGACTGGGCGCCTCGCTGGCCGAAGTCTCCATCAGCAAGCAGACCGGGTTGTCGGTGAACACCCGGGGTTGTGAACTGGAAAGCATTGAATTCAATAAGGATGGCGCCCTCGGCATCGCTGTCTATCGCGATGGTTGCAAGGGCTCTTCTTCGACCACCGATCTGAGCAAACCCGCCATTCGTGCCGCAGTTGAAGCGGCCATCGAGATTGCCCGCCACACCTCGGCCGATGATTGCGCCGGTCTGGCGGACGCCGAGCTGCTGGCCTGGGATGCCCCCGATCTGCAACTGTGTCACCAAATCGAGCTGGATCCCCGGCGCGGCATCGAGCTGGCCATCGAGTGCGAGCGGCTGGCGCTTGGTCGCGATGCCCGCATCAAGCACTCCGACGGTGCCGGTTTCTCCAGCCATCTCGGCATCAAGGTCTATGGCAACAGCCACGGCTTCGTCAAAGGCTACGCGGCGTCGCGCAACTCCCTGAGCTGTGTGCTGATCGGCGAGCAGGATGGCGACATGCAGCGTGATTACGGCTACTCCTCCAGCCGTACTCTCGACGGGCTCTGGAGCCCGCAGCGCATTGCCGACGAAGCCGTTGAGCGTACCGTCTCCCGCCTCGGCGCCCGCAAGATCTCCACCCGCCATGCGCCTGTGCTGTTCCACCCGGACACTGCCTCCGGCCTGTGGGGCCATTTGGTGATGGCCATCAGCGGGGGCAACCTCTATCGCAAGTCGAGCTTCCTGCTCGACAAATTGGGCAAGCAGATCCTGCCCGAGTGGCTCACCATTCAGGAGTTCCCCCACCTGCTTGGCGGGCTCGCCAGTACCCCGTTTGATGGGGAAGGGGTGCGTACCCGCGATATGGATATCATCCGTAACGGCGAGCTGATGAGCTGGCTGCTTACCTCCTACTCTGCCCGCAAGCTGGGGTTGACCACCACGGGGCATGCTGGAGGTATCCACAACTGGCAGGTTTCCAATACCGGCCAGGATTTTCAAGGCATGCTCAAAGAGATGGGCACCGGCCTGCTGGTGACCGAGCTGATGGGACAGGGGGTCAATATCGTCAATGGCGACTACTCCCGCGGCGCTGCCGGTTTCTGGGTCGAGAATGGCGAAATAGCCTATCCGGTCGAGGAGATCACCATCGCCGGCAATCTGGCCGAGATGTTCAGTCATATCGTGGCGGTGGGTAGTGACGAGGATGAGCGCTCCAGTCTCAAGACCGGCTCGGTGCTGGTAGAGAATATGAAGCTGGCGGGTCACTGATCGCCGCTGCAGCGAGATCGATATCCATAAAAAGAGGGCCGCAATCGCGGCCCTCTGTCTTATTTGCCTGGCGGATTAACCGGCCTTGACGCTGCGGCGACGCTGCAGCCAGACGATCACCCCGAACAGCAGGAAGCCCGGGATCCACATCCACTCCTTGCGCCAGCGATCGGTGGGCGCCTTGACGGTGAGGATCTCCTGATCGAACTCCAGCCCCATGGTGGCGGCCGGGCTGCCAAAGGCGACGTTGTCGATCAGCGTCTTGCCATCCTGCTCATAGAGGCTCAGCCCCAGATTGGCCAGCCGCTCCTCTCCATTTGCCCCATCCGGTACGGCGACCAGCAGGGTGAACTTGCGTGGCTTGCCCACGGCATCTTCACCGAGGATCCGCAGCCGCAGGGTGCTCTCCGCCTCCACTTCACCCATGGTTTGGGCCAGCTGGGCAGGCGGGGTCTCGCGATAGGGGTCGTGCACCATGTCCATCCAGAAACCCGGGCGGAACAGGGTAAAGGCGACCAGCAACAGCAGCACGCTTTCGTACCAGCGGCTCTTCACCAGGAACCAGCCCTGAGTGGCGGCGGCGAAGATCAGCATGGCGATGGTCGCCACGATGAAGATCAGCACCCCGTGGGCGAAGTCCACGTCGATCAGCAGCAGATCGGTGTTGAAGATAAACAGGAACGGCAGCGCCGCGGTACGCAGGCTGTAGTAAAACGCCGTGATCCCGGTCTTGATGGGATCGCCCTTGGAGACAGCGGCAGCCGCGAAGGAAGCCAGCCCCACCGGCGGCGTCACATCCGCCATGATGCCGAAGTAGAAGACGAACAGGTGCACCGCGATCAGCGGCACGATCAGCCCGTTTTGCTGCCCCAGCGTCACCACCACTGGTGCCAGCAGGCTGGAGACCACTATGTAGTTGGCAGTGGTCGGCAGCCCCATGCCAAGGATCAGGCTCAGCAGAGCGGTTAGCAGCAGCATCAGCAGCAGGTTGCCCATGGAGAGGAACTCCACCAGATCCGCCAGCACCAGACCGACCCCGGTCTGGGAGACCGCACCCACGATAATCCCCGCGGTGGCGGTGGCAATGCCGATACCGATCATGTTGCGGGCACCGGCGACCAGCCCTTCCCGCAGATCCACCACGCCGTCAGCGACGGTGCCGTAGTCGTGCTTGCCGTCCTTGCGCAGCCAGTTGAGCAGCGGGCGCTGGGTCAGCAGGATGATCACCAGAATCACGGTCCCCCAGAAGGCCGACAGCCCCGGCGAGAGGCGTTCCACCATCAGGCACCACACCAGTACCACCACCGGCAGCAGGAAGTGCAGGCCGGAGAGCAGCACGGCGCGGGTGTTGGGCAACTCGGTGAGCGGCTTGTCGGGATCTTCAGCAGGCAGCGGTTCATTGCTGGCAGCGATCTTCAGCAGGGCCACATAGGCGGCAGCCAGCAGTACCGAGATCCCCGGCAGGGCGTAGTCACCCAGAGCAGGTTTGAGCCAGCCGAGGCCATAGTAGACCGCCAGTGACAGGCCGCTGATGAGGGCTGCGCCAAAGGCAAAACCGGTCAGGCGACGCAGCCAGGGTTTGGGTTGATGGTTGCCGATGGGCTGCATGCCCAGTTTCAGGGCCTCCAGATGGACGATGTAGAGCAGCGCTATGTAGGAGATGGTGGCAGGCAGGAAGGCGTGCTTGATGATCTCCACATAGGGGATGCCCACGTATTCGACCATCAGGAAAGCCGCAGCCCCCATCACAGGTGGCATGATCTGGCCGTTGACCGAGGAGGCCACTTCCACCGCCCCCGCTTTCTCTGAACTGAAGCCCACCTTCTTCATCATCGGGATGGTGAAGGTGCCGGTGGTCACCACGTTGGCAATCGACGAGCCGGAAATCAGACCGGTCAGGCCGGAGGCGACCACTGCTGCCTTGGCCGGGCCGCCGCGCAGGTGACCGAGCAGGCTGAAGGCGAGCTGGATAAAGTAGTGACCGGCACCGGCACGCTCCAGCAGGGCGCCAAACAGCACGAACAGGAACACGAAGCTGGTGGAGACGCCAAGGGCAATGCCGAACACCCCTTCGGTGGTGATCCACTGGTGGTTGGCCAGCGCGGTGAAACCTACCCCGCGATGTGCCAGCAGTCCCGGCATCCAGGGGCCCGCCAGGCTGTAGATCAGAAAGACGATGGCGATGACCGCCAGTGCTGGCCCCAGGGCGCGGCGCGCCGCTTCCAGCAGCAGCGGAATGCCGATGCAGGCGGTCACCAGATCGGCGGTGGTGAGGGTGCCGGGACGCAGCGCCAGCGCTTCATACATCACGAACAGGTAAGACGCGGCGCCTGCGGCGATCAGACCGAGGGCGATATCACCGAGGGGGACCCGATCCCGCGGCGAGGAGCGAAACGCCGGGAACACCAGAAAAGCGAGCAACAGGGCAAAGGTGAGGTGAATGGAGCGGGTTTCGGTGTCATTGAGTACGCCAAACCCCACCATGAAGGGGAGTGGCGAGGCGATCCAGAGCTGGAACAGGGACCAGGCCAGCGCCAGCGTGGTGATGATCCAGCCCAGCGGGCCCAGCGGCAGGCGAGCGCCCACATCCTGGGCGATCAGTTCCTCGGTAGAGAGTTGTTTATCTTGCATAGGGTTAACTTGTGCCAACGAGTACAACAAGAGCGACACCCGCCCCCGCAATCAGGCGGCAGACGGGTGTCGAAGAGAGTGACAAAGGCCCCGGGGCCTTTAATCAGAGCCAGCCGCGCTCTTTGTAGTAGCGGGCAGCCCCTTCATGCAGCGGTGCAGAGAGACCCACCTTGATCATGTCGGCCTCTTTCAGGTCGGCAAAGGCAGGGTGCAGGCGCTTGAAGCGATCCAAGTTGTCGAACACCGACTTGACCAGCTGATAGACCACTTCCGGATCGGTTTTGGCGCTGGTGGAGAGCACCGCTTTGCCACCGATGGAGGGGGTCGGCTTGTCGCTGCCCTTGTAGATGCCGCCCGGGATCTCGGCCTTGCTGTAGTAGCTCTTCTCAGCCAGCAGCTTGTCGATGTCGGCGCCAGTCACAGGTACCAGAACTGCATCTGTGGTGGTGGAGGCTTCCTGAATGGCGCCGTTCGGGTGACCCACGAAGTAGCTCATGGCATCGATGTTGTTGTCACCGAGGGCGGAGGCTTGTTCGGCCGGTTTCAGCTCGGAGACCAGACCGAAGTCACCCTTCTTCCAGCCTTTGACCGCCATGATCTCTTCCATGGTGTCACGCTGGCCGGAGCCCGGGTTGCCGATGTTGACGCGCTTGCCCTTCAGATCGTCGAAGCTGGCGATCTTGGCATCGCGGCGAGCCAGGATGGTGAACACCTCGCTCTGCAGGGAGAAGACGGCGCGCATATCGTCCATGGCCCCTTCGGCCTGGAACGGCGGCAGCCCCTTCATCGCCTTGAACTGGTGGTCGGATTGCATGATGCCGAAGTTGAATTCACCGCTGCGGATGCCGTTGACGTTGGCAACACCGCCGCCACTGGCCGGGGCGTTGCACTTGATCTGGTGATCGGCGGCGCCGCGATTGAGGAAGCGGCAGATGGACTGGCCAGCGACATAGTAGACGCCGGTCTGACCGCCGGTGCCTATGGTCACGAAGCGCTCCTGCGCTTGTACCGGACCACCGAATGAGACACCGACCAGAGCCGCCGACAGGGCGCATGCCAAAGTTAATCCTTTCATTTTTTCTCCCTTTTCTTTGATTTTGTTTATCCGATCCCCGGATAAATTGATGGCAATCCCGTTCTGCGCCGGGCTTGCCCGCTCTTCTCGTTGCGCGAAAGCGGGGGAGTTGATCACCCCTTTTCCGGCAGTCACCCTCATCCTGTGGTGAGGCTACCGACCTCCTGTCGGTCGAAGATAAATTGGCCCCTGAGGGGCCAAATAAAAAGTTGCAAGCACTCCGATTAAGCACATTCACCCAACATAAATCAAACGAAATGGCAAAATAACGGAGTTAAATCTTGAGAAACATGACCTCGATCATTCATTTTCTTGCCGAAGATTAATTTGATATGGAGGGAAATGGAAGAGGGAAAAACTGCGAGAGGATTCTTATGCGGCCCTTGAATGACAAGGGCCGAGGTCATAATGGATCAGTTGGCCGGGGTGGCCAGATCCAGGATAAAGGCGTATTCCAGCGCGATATCCTCGTAGGCTTTGAAGCGGCCCGACTTGCCGCCGTGGCCGGCGTCCATGTCGGTGTTCAGTAACAACTTGTTATCATCTGTCTTCAGTTCGCGCAGCTTGGCGACCCACTTGGCGGGCTCCCAATACTGCACTTGCGAGTCGTGCAGCCCGGTGGTGACCAGTAGGTTGGGATAGGCTTGCGCCTTCACCTGATCGTAGGGGCTGTAGCTCTTCATGTAGTCGTAGTAGCGCTTCTGGTTCGGGTTGCCCCACTCGTCATACTCCCCGGTGGTGAGGGGAATGGACTCGTCCAGCATGGTGGTGACCACATCGACGAACGGCACCTGCGCCACCACGCCGCGATAGAGTTCAGGCGCCTGATTGATGACGGCCCCCATCAGCAGGCCGCCGGCGCTGCCGCCCATGGCGTAGACCTGATCCCTGGCCCCGTAGCCTTGCTCAACCAGCGCCTTGGTGACATCGATAAAGTCATTGAAGGTGTTCTGCTTTTTCAGCAACTTGCCATCTTCGTACCAGTGACGGCCCAGCTCTTCGCCACCCCGGATATGGGCGATGGCGTAGACGAAGCCTCTGTCCAGCAGGCTCAGGCGCGAGCTGCTGAAGTCGGGATCCATGCTGGCGCCGTAGGAGCCGTAGCCATAGACCAGCAGCGGATTCTTGGGCGCATCAGCCAGCTCTTTCTTGAACTTGTCTTTGCGATAGACCAGCGACACCGGCACCGATACGCCGTCGCGGGCGGTCACCCAGAGTCGCTCGCTGGCGTACTGGTCGGCCTTGAAGCCGGCCACCGGTTGCTGCTTGAGCAGGGTGCGCTTGCCGCTCGCCATATCCAGCTCATAGGTGGAGGCGGGGGTGGTCATGGAGGAGTAGCCATAGCGCAGGGCGCTGGTATCCGGCTCCGGGTTGTAGGCGAGCCAGGTGACGTAGGCGGGATCGTCGAAGGCGATCTCCTTCTCGTCACCGCTCTGCCAGTTGATCTGGCGCAGTCGGGTCAGCCCCTTGTTGCGCTCTTCCAGTACCAGCCAATCCTTGAACAGGGCGTAGCTCTCCAGCAGCACGTCCGGATTGGGGACAATCACCGCCTTCCAGCGATCGACCGGGCTCTCCTTGGTCTCGTAGAGGCCGAAGTTCTTGCCGTCCTTGTTGGAGCGCACATAGAAGCGGCCGCGGTAGTGATCCAGGCTGTATTCGTGATCCACCTGACGGGGCAGGAACAGGCGGGGGGCGTGCTCCGGCTGGTTGGCATCGATCAGCCGTGCTTCGCCGGTGGTGGTGCTGGAGAGGGCGATGACGATGAAATCTTCCGAGGTGGTGGCGTAGAGGCTGATGTAGAAGGAGTCATCCTTCTCCTCGTAGACCAGCTTGTCCGTGGCCGGATCCGTCCCTAGCGTATGGCGATAGACCTGATAGGGCAGCAAGGTCTGCGGGTGCTTGCGCACATAGAAGACGGTCTTGTTGTCGTTGGCCCATACCAGATTGCCGGAGGTATTTTCCAGTTTGTCGGTGGCCCACTGGCCGCTCTCCAGATCGAGGAACTGGATCTGGTACTGACGGCGGGAGAGGAAATCTTCCGCCACCGCCAGCCAGCGGTTGTTGCGGCTCACCTCAAGGGCGCCGAGGGCATAGAACTCGTGCCCTTCAGCCCGCAGGTTGCTGTCGAGCAGCAGGTTTGCCTGCTCCTCTCCCAGCCTGATGCGGGAGTAGATGGCGTACTCCTTGCCCGGTTCATAGCGGGTCTGGTAGCGGTAGCCATTCTTCACATAGGGCACCGACTCATCCTGCTGGGGGATGCGGGCGACCATCTCTTTGTAAAGCTGTTCGCGCAGCGGCTTGGTCGGCTTGAGGATGGCCTCGGTATAGGCGTTCTCGGCCTTGAGATAGTCCAACACCTCGGGCTTCTGCCGCTCGTCGTCACGCAGCCAGTAGTAGTTGTCGATGCGGGTATCCCCGTGTTTTTTCAGAGTGCGGGGATGTTTGGCGGCCACGGGCGGCTGGATTGGATGTTCGCTTGTCAGCATGGCGGGCTCTTCATTGGCATAAGTGGGGGGGAGAACTGTCAGAAAGGCTAGCAGCAGAACTCCTCGGGAAAAGGTAAACATGTCGCATCCTTGGCGCTGGAAAGGGTTGGTAGACCTGAGCATCGGCTCCATGAATTGGCGTTAAATCTGCCCCTTGTTGCCGGTGGTTGCAAGCAATCCCTTGTTATTGCAGGAAATGTAATCAAAAAAAGCCGCTATCTCGCGATAGCGGCCCTCTTTCTGGCCATGAGCGGCAAGAGTCCGCTCAGGTGTGCCTCACATGATATGGGAGTGCCCTCTCATGACCAGTTTTCGTCAGCCTGGGTAGCTCGACCAGCGGTTGGTCGCGCCCTCGTTGCTGATACTCAGTACCTCATAGGGATGGCCCGGAATATCCATGCCCGGCGCACTCTGGGGCATGCCCGGAATGGTCAGGCCACGGATCGCCGGTTTTTCCCTGAGCAGCTTCTGCACATCGGCGGCCGGTACATGCCCCTCGATCACATAGCCATTTAAGATACCGGTATGGCAAGAAGCCAGTTCCGGCGCGATACCGTATTGCTGCTTCACTGCGCCGAGCTGTTCGGTTTCGATGACGTCCAGTTCGAAGCCATTCTGCTCCATGTGCTCGTTCCAGCTTTGGCAGCAACCACAATATTTGGATTTGTAGACGGTCATCTTCTCGGCCGCGAGAGCTGAAAAGCTGACGGTACCGGCCAGCATGGCCAGTAACAGGGGTTTGTACATCACTCACCTCAGATTGAAAGAAAAGATGCCCGATACGGGATGCGTTTCAGATCCGGGTGCGTGGGGGACGTTCGAGCCGCTCGCACGGAGCGTCCGGCATAAAGAGAGAGGGGGAGGCGAAGTCGGGGGTATCCGGTTCCAGCACGGCGACCGTCAGGCTGTCGCTGCCTACCAGTGTCATCGAGAGGGCGGTGGTAAAGCTGCCGCAGGGCATTGCTTTTTCCAGGATGCGCTCGCTCTGGCTGCAGTGGGTGGTCAGGGTACAGAGGTCGGTTGCGGCCCGGCTGCCAAACGACATCAACACCAGCACCAGACTCCACAAGGGGAGCCAGCGACGGGCGTGAGCGAGTTGGCGACGGGTGAGAACCATGGAATGACTCGAAAATAACAAGGGGCACATGGTAACCCTGTGCCCCGGGGGAGGGTCAAGCCCTCCGCATGGTGTCAGTCAGTCAGGATTAAGGTTGCTGACGGGTCGCCGCCAGTACGATCTCGCGCACGCAGACGTTGGCAGGCTGGTTCCAGGCGTAGAGCACGGCATCGGCGATCACTTCCGGCGCAATGACGCCACCCATCTGATCTTTCCAGTCGTGGTAACCGGCCTTGATGCTCTCGTCAGTGGTATGGCTGAGCAGCTCGGTCTCGACCGCACCCGGGGCAATGGTCACCATCCGTACGCCCACATCGGCCACCTCTTCGCGGATGTTCTCGGTCAGGGCGTGCACGGCGAACTTGGTGGCGCAGTAGGCAGCATGGTTCGGGAAGGTCTTGCGACCGGCGATGGAGCTGATGTTGATGATGGTGCCGCTGCGGCGCTCTTTCATACCTGCCAGCACAGCGTGGACGCCGTTCAGCACCCCCATCACGTTGATATTGAGCATCTGCTGCCACTCGGCGGGATCCTGCACATCGGCCTGACCCAGCAGCATGACGCCGGCGTTGTTGACCATGCAGCCGACTGGGCCGAATTGGGCTTCTGCCTGCTGGACGGCGGCTTTCATGGCGGCGGTGTCGGTGACATCGACCCCGATGCAGAGGGTATCGGGCAGGTTCAGTGCCTGCATCGGCTCGACCCGGCGGGCCAGCAGCAGCAGCGGATGACCGGCAGCTGAGAAGGCACGGGCGATGGCGGCACCGATCCCGGCGGAGGCACCGGTGATCACGACGAGAGATTTGGACATGGGTCTTTCCTTCTGATTCAAGAGTCGGTTTGAGCAAACAGGTGGCTGGCCAGCACGGAACCCAATCACTATAGTCACTGCATCTATAAGTGATAAATATTGTTTTCCGCTGGTTATCATCTGAAAAAACTATGGTTGGTTTATGCTGGACTTGAGATTGCTGCGTTTCTTCATCGCCATCTATGAAGAGAAGAACATCACGGCGGCGGCCGAGCGCTGCCACGTCAGCCAGCCCTCCCTCTCGGCGGGGCTGCGCCAGCTGGAAGAGGCGCTCGGTGACAGCCTGTTTGTCCGGGGCAAGAAGGGGGTGGTGGCGAAAGATCCGGCCCACTATCTCTATCCTCACGCGGTCAAGCTGGTGGAGGAGGCGCGCCGTCTGCCGGAGCTGTTTCGCCAGAAAGCGACGCGTGCGAGGCTCAATATCGCCATCATGCCGGACTTGAGTCGCCGCCGGGTGGCCGGGCTGTTGCAGCAAGTGCAGGGCGTGTTGCCGCAGCTGGATCTCACCCTCTCCGACTACACCACGCCCGCCGACTGCCGCTTGACGCTGGATGCTTTGCGCCGGGAGGACGAGATCTTCCTGCCGCTGTGGGAGGAGGATTACGTGCTCTGCGTGCCGGTCGATCACCCCTTGGCAAGTCGCGAAAGGATCGAGCTGGCCGAGCTGCAACATTATGATTTTATTGAGTGCCCGCCCTGCGAAGCCCATCAGCAGACTATCGGCCTGCTGGCCTGTGACCGCCTTACCCTCAATCTGGTGGCCAAGGCCGAGAGCAAGGGGCTGGTGATGGCGCTGGTGCTGGCGGGGGTCGGCATCAGTTTTCTGCCGGACGGGCTGGTCGAGGATGAGGCGGGGCTCTGTACCCTGCCGGTGAGCGGACCGCGGATGTTTCGCCGGATCGGGCTCTGCTATCCCGCCCACCAGACCCTCAATCCGGCGCTGCGGGAGCTGATCCCCGAGTTGGCAGGCTATGGCGCTTCCTGATAAGGTCGCTCTCCTGTGCACCTTTACGATGCAGCTCCCCAGATTCCCCTTTTCTGTTTACCTCGCCTTGCACCGCAAGGCTTTGTTCGGGTGATGTGGTCATGAAACGTATTCTGGTTATTTTTTCCCATCCCGCGCTGCAGAGCTCGCGGGCCAACAAGCAGCTGTTGCAGGCGATTGAGGGGTTGGAGGGGGTTACGGTTCACGACCTCTATCAGCACTATCCCGACATGTTTATCGATGTGAAGCGGGAGCAGGCGCTGCTCTCTGAGCACGACATCATCGTCTTCCAGCACCCGTTTTACTGGTACTCCTGCCCGGCCATCATGAAAGAGTGGATGGATCTGGTGCTGGAGTATGGCTATGCCTATGGCCCCGAGGCCCACGCCCTCAAGGGCAAGCAGTGGTTGAGCGCCATTACCACCGGCGGGGCGCCGGAGTCCTACTGCAGCGAGGGTTACAACAGCCGACCGCTGCTCGATTTTCTGCTGCCATTTCAGCAGGCGGCCACCTTGTGCGGCATGAACTGGCTGCCCCCTTTCGTGCTGCACTCCTTTCACAAGATCAAGGATCCCGCCGCCCTGCGCCGCTGTGGACAGGATTACCGCCAGCTGCTTTGCGCCCTGCGTGACGATCAGCTGACCCCGGAGCAACTGGCCGGGCGTCCTTATCTGCGCGACTTGCTGGAGGTACTCTGATGACACACGGGCAGTTTGTTGGCCGAGCTCATGAGCCGGATCAGATGTTCATGCGGAGGGCCGACTGATGGGCCACGGGATCCTGTTTGATGCCTTTATCTACCTCTCCGCCGCCGTCATCGCGGTGCCGCTGGCCAAACGCTGGGGGTTGGGCTCGGTGCTCGGCTATCTGTTGGCGGGGATCATCATAGGCCCCTTCCTGCTGGGGCTGGTGGGCGAGCAGAAGGATGTGATGCACTTCGCCGAGTTTGGCGTGGTGCTGATGCTGTTTCTGGTCGGCCTTGAATTGCGTCCGGCCCTCTTGTGGCAGCTGAAGGGGCCGATCCTCGGCACCGGCGGCCTGCAGGTGCTGCTCACTACGGCGGCGCTGACCGGCGTGGCGCACCTGATCGGCCTGCCGCTGCAACAGGGGCTGGCTATCGGCCTCATTCTGGCGCTCTCCTCCACCGCCATCGTGTTGCAGAGCCTGCAGGAGCGCAAGCTGATGCAGAGCGAGAGCGGTCGCTCCGCCTTTGCGGTGCTGCTGTTTCAGGATATTGCGGTCATTCCGATCCTGGCGATCCTGCCGTTGCTGGCCATGGCGCCGGTCGCCAGCAATGGTGGCTCCGAGCTGGCGGGTTGGCAGCATGGTCTGCTGGTGGTCGCGGCCATCTCAGGCATAGTGCTGGGTGGCCACTACCTGATGCGGCCGGTGTTTCGTGCCATCGCCCAGTCCCATATGCGGGAGATCTTCGTCGCCGCCGCCCTGCTGCTGGTGATCGCTATCGCTGTGCTTATGGAGTCGGTGGGGCTTTCGCCTGCACTTGGCTCCTTCCTCGCCGGTGTGGTGCTGGCCGACAGCGAATATCGCCATGAGCTGGAGGCAGACATAGAGCCGTTCAAGGGCTTGCTGCTCGGCCTGTTCTTTATGTCGGTGGGGGCGGGGATCGACTTCGGGTTGTTTGCCGAGCACCCCTTCCTGATACCCACTCTCGTCGTTAGCCTGATGGTGCTCAAATGGCTGGTGCTGATGGCGCTCGGCTTCATCATCCGCATCTCGCCGAGCCAGCGTTGGACCTTCGCACTGGCGTTGGCGCAGGGGGGCGAGTTTGCCTTCGTGCTCTTTTCGTTTGCCGCGCAAAACCGGGTGCTGCCCGGTGAGACCATCTCGCTGCTGACGCTGGTGGTGGCGCTCTCCATGGCGCTCACCCCGCTGCTGCTGATCCTCAATGATCGGGTGATCCAGCCCTGGTTCGATTACCGTAACCAGAGCGACGCGCCGCAGCATGAGCAGCCGGAGCTGGTGGAGCATCCGGTGATCATCGCGGGTTTCGGCCGCTTCGGTCAGATCGTGGGGCGTCTGCTGCACGGTCACGGCATCGGTACCACCATCCTCGAGCAGGATGCTAGCCAGATAGAGACCCTGCGCAAGTATGGCTATCAGGTCTTCTATGGCGATGCCAGCCGGATCGATCTGCTCCATGCCGCAGGGGCGCACAAGGCGAAGCTGCTGGTGCTCTCCATCAACGATCCAGCTACCTCGCTGGCGGTGATCGAGATGGTGCAGAAGCACTTCCCGCACCTGAAGATCCTGGCGCGAGCGCTGGATCGACCCCATGCCCACGAGATCCTGCGCCACGGGGTCGAGAGCGTGCACCGGGAAACCCTGGGCTCGGCGGTCGATCTGGGGGTGGAAGCCCTGACCCAGCTTGGGTTTAGGGCCAACCAGGCCTGGCGGGCGGGGCAGACCTTCAAGCAGCACGATAACTGGCTGTTGCGTGAGCAGGTCAACTATCTGGACGACGAACACACTTATATCAACAAGAGCCTGCAATACCGGGAGATCCTCTCCGATCTGTTGCAAGACGACGAGGAGGGGCAGGAGCGTATCCATGCCCACAACTGGAACAGCGGGCTACCCGACGACGACAAGGAAGCAAAATGATTGCCTATTATCCCATGTTCAAACACCTGCATATGACGCTGGCGCTGGTCAGTCTGCTGCTCTTTATCTATCGCTGGAGTCTGGCGCTGGCCGGCAGCGATCGGTTGCAGCAGAAGTGGCTGAAGATCCTGCCCCATATCAACGACACCTTCCTGCTGCTGTTTGGCGTGCTGCTGGCGGTGACCTTGCAGCTGAGCCCCGGCCAGCAGCCCTGGCTGATGGCCAAGCTGATTGCACTGGTGCTCTATATCGGTCTGGGTGTCATGGCACTCAAGCGCCCGGCCCGCGGTCAGAAGCTGGTGGCCGGTGTGGCGGCGCTGGCGGTGTTTGGCTACATGGTCGGTGCGGCCATCACCAAGTCAGCCTGGTCGTGGCTGATGTGATTGAGCTTGGAGGGAGGATTGCCTCCCTCCGGCTATTTCAAAAGAACAGATTCAGAAAAATCCTATTCCCCTTGATGTTAGCCTGCCTCTCCACTTAGTTTTCTTCGTGATGGTTAGCTTGTCTTAAAGTGTTAAGTTTGCCGTGCTAAGTGATTTTTATATTATAAATCATGTACATGAGTTGCTTTGTATGAAAATGGCGACAGTTGTCGCCGCAAAACTTGCGACATAGACTGTCGCAAGTTGCGACTAGGATACGATCAACGCTAAACCAGTGAAGGCATGCACCATGAGTAAGAAGCTGTTACGACAACTGACCTTGGCGCGTTGCATCCCGCACCGCCCTTACAAGCTGACCGCCAGCCAACTTCAGGTAAAACTGGAAGAGGAAGGCATCCACGTCAGTCTGCGTACCGTGCAACGGGACCTGGAGGAGATGTCCGGCATGGGACTGTTCGACCTCACCTCGGACGAGCGCAGTAAACCCCATGGCTGGTGCTTCGAGCGCCACGGCCTCAATGACTTTGCCAATATCATGCCCCTCTCGCTGGCAGTGGCCCTGAAAACCTGGAGTGATCAGGCGAGCCAACTGTTACCGGCGAGTGTATTGACCGAATTGAACCCGCTGGTCGACAAAGCGAGTCAGGTGATCCGCGACAGCCAGAGCGAACTGGCCGAACGCTGGCTGGAGAGTGTCCACCAGTCACCGCGTCCGTTTGCCGGCAACCCGGAGATCCGCCGCAGCACCTTGATCCGCGATGCGCTCTGGCGTGGTCGCAAGTTCAGTGCCGAGATCCAGCGCGTGATCAAAGAGCGCACCGTGTGGCTCTGCTACGACCGTATCAACCCGCTCGGCATTCTCAATCAGCCGGACGGTCCGATCCTGCTCTGCACTCTCTCAGAGCTGGATCCCAAGGTCTACGGCATCCCGTTTGACCATATCAAGAATGTGGAGCTGACCAACTTCAGCGCCACCCAGCCGAAGGATTTCAATATTCAGAAGCTGATCCGAGATCAGGGTTATCAGGATGTGAGCGGCCCGATCCGTTTCGTCGGCCGGATCGATGCCAACAGCCAGTCGCTGCTGGATAACCAGATCCCCGGCAACAATCCGCGCATGACCCGCTATGACAAGCGCAGCGTGGTGGTGGAGACCGAAGTGCAGGACACCCCGGAGTTTCGCAGCTGGTTGAACAATATCAGCGGTGAACTGGAGGTGCTGGCGCCGGAATCGCTGCGCAAGGCCTATCTCAATCCGGCCAACCGCTTGAGCTGATTAAGAAATTGCATGTGAAGAGTCGAGCCTGGTCTCGGCTCTTTTTTTGCTGTTTTTTTAAGCATATTTATTCAACTAATTTTTAAGTGTTAACGACAGGATTGAACCGTTTTCCTGCCCCGTTTTTGGGGGCGAATCCCGTGTAAGAGATCTGCCATAGCCACTGTAAGAGGCTGGCGCTTTGAACCGTACGCGAAGCCATGCCAGAATGATCGAGCTTTCCTGTGAAACTAATTAACTTGCTGATATTGAAGGGTTAGTTTTTAAGTTTGTTTTTTGAAATGGGAGCGGCATCAGATCTTTATCATCGGATGGCCCTTGTTCGGGGTCCGCATTTCCTTACTATGGGTCTCACAAGGACGGAGCTGGTCCGGCAGGATGCAGGGCAGCGCATAAAGATGGAATAGTCCGCAGGATGTGGACAAGGGACACCTCAGGATGAGCTCGATAATCAGGATGATTATCGTCACGGATGAATAAGGAACACCGCAGGACGCGGCAGGACACTCTCGGGATGAGAGCAGAACGAACGGAACCTCGTTCTTCAGGATGAACAGGACCTCGCCGGATGCGAGAGGAATACTTCAAGATGAAGTGAGATAACCCGGATGGTTATCTGTCAGGAAGACGCAAGGACCCCCACAGGACGTGGTAATGGACACCTCCAGGATGGAGACAGTGAAGCAGTTCAGGATGAATTGCCAGGCCAGGAACGCCGCAGGACATGCCAACGGATTGGAAAGGGGATATTCCAAAGGATTAGGATAAAGTCAGGGATTGCAGGGAGCATTGCAGTTCTAAGGACAGGACGACACGACTCTAGGGGACGGCTACCGCCGTCCCCTTTTCTTTTATGGTTTGTCCGAGAGATTACCTCGCTGGGCGGCGTTGACGATCTCTTGCAGGCGCTGACGAATGTCGACCATGCCAAACACGCCAAAGATCAGCACAGTGACAAATTCGGCCTTGGTGACCGCGAAGTAGCGTTTGCAAGCTGCCTTGATCATGCTGGCCTGCAGCCAGTGCAGCAGGGCGACAATCACGCCACAGACCGGCAGAAAGCCGTTGAGTTTGCCGGGTAGCGGGGCAATCAGGCTCACCAGTACGCCAAACCAGAAGAACAGTATCAGCCCCATCGCCAACAGATTAAAGACCCGCTTCATTGTTTACCTCCCGTAGATAGAGTTGATAACAGACCTGACCTGCCTGCTTGTCCTTGAGTAGTTGCCAACTGGCGGGCAGCGCCAGATCGGCCATCTCTTTTTCCCGCTCCAGATAGATCAGGGCGTCCGGTGCCAGCCAGCCGCGCTGCTCCAGCAGTTCGCACACTTGCGGCAGCAGCTCGCGGCGAAACGGCGGATCGAGGAACACCAGATCAAACGGCGTGGCTGGGCCTTGCAGCCAGCTCACTGCATCTGACTGGATCACCTGACCCTGACTGCTGCCGAGGGCGGTCAGGTTCTTCTTGATCTGGTCCGCGGCCCCTTTGTCCATCTCGATCAGGGTCACCTGCTCGGCATAGCGCGACAGCGCCTCCAGCCCGAGTCCGCCGCTACCGGCAAACAGATCCAGGCAGCGGGTGCCGCGAATGTGGGGGGCCAGCCAGTTGAAGATGGTCTCCTTGACGCGATCCGTGGTGGGCCTGAGCCCCTCCACATCCTTGACCGGCAATTTGCGGCCTCGCCACTGGCCGCTGATGATTCTTACAAAGCCCGATTTTCCTTGCGGGGCGGGACTCTTGCTCGGGTTGCTACGGCTGGATTTCACTCTGGGCATCGCGTTTCATCGTCAGAAAATAAAGTGGTAGTATAAGGCGGTTCATTTTTATGCCGACCCGCCAAGGGACGGCTATCTTAGCAGTCAGCCTTTGATGTGAGTATTTTTAGATGGCAAAAGGTTTGTTTTCCTGGCTGGGTTTCGGCCGCAAGAAAGAAGAGGCTGAGGCTGTCCAACCACAGACACCCCAAGCCACCCCCGTTACCGTTGAGCCCGAGGTCACTGCTACCCCCGCTCCCGTTTCCGATATAACTGTTTCCGATAGTACGCCGGCTGTTGCCCCCGAAGTGCCTGCCAGCGCACAGAATCCCGTTTTGCAAGATGATTGCTGCCTGCCGACCGAGCTGGACGACCACGGCCCGCTGGTGGTGGAGGAGTGCGCCTCCGATCTGGAGCCGGTGATCGTCAACGAAGCGCTGATCGCCGAAGAGGAACGTGCCGCTGAAGCCGCTCGCACTGCCGCAGAAGCACAAGCTGCTGAAGCGGCTCGCATCGCTGCCGAAGCTCGCGCCGCGGAAGAATCTCGCATTGCCGCCGAAGCCCGCGCCGCGGAAGAGGCTCGTATCGCGGCCGAAGCCCGCGCTGCAGAAGATGCTCGTATCGCCGCCGAGGCTCGCGCCGCAGAAGAGGCCCGCATCGCCGCCGAAGCTCGCACCGCGGAAGAATTTCGCATTGCCGCCGAAGCCCGTGCCGCGGAAGATGCTCGTATCGCCGCCGAAGCCCGCGCTGCGGAAGAGGCTCGCATTGCTGCCGAGGCTCGCGCTGCAGAGGAGGCTCGCATTGCTGCCGAAGCTCGCGCTGTGGAAGAGGCTCGCATTGCTGCCGAGGCTCGCGCCGCGGAAGAGGCTCGCATTGCTGCCGAAGTCCGCACAGCGGAAGAAGCTCGCATTGCCGCCGAAGCTCAGGCTGCGGAAGAGGCTCGTATTGCCGCTGAAGCTCAGGCTGCGGAAGAAGCCCGTATCGCCAAAGAGGCCCAGCGCGCGGAAGATATGCGCCTGGTCGCCGCGATGGAGGCTGAGGCCGCTGCACTGGCTGCTCTGCCATTGGCCGCCAAGGTGGACGACGACACCCAGGACAAACCGCAGCGGGAGGGCTTCTTTGCTCGCCTCAAGCGCAGTCTGGTACGCACCAAGGAGAATATCGGCTCCGGTTTCTTCGGCCTGTTCCGTGGCAAGAAGATCGACGATGAGCTGTTTGAGGAGCTGGAAACCCAGCTGCTGACCGCCGATCTCGGTGTGGATACCACCACTCGCATCATCGAAGGGCTGGTGCAGCACGCGGATCGCAAGCAGCTCAAGGATGCCGAGGCGCTCTACGGCCTGCTTAAGCAGGACATGGGCGAGATGCTGGCCAAGGTGGAGCAGCCGCTGGTGATCGACACCAGCAAGAAGCCTTATGTGATCCTGATGGTCGGCGTAAACGGCGTCGGCAAGACCACCACCATCGGCAAGCTGGCCAAGCAGTTCCAGGCCGAGGGCAAGAGCGTGATGCTGGCGGCGGGTGACACCTTCCGTGCTGCCGCTGTCGAACAGCTGCAGGTTTGGGGTCAGCGCAACAACATTCCGGTGATTGCCCAGCATACCGGTGCCGACTCCGCCTCCGTTATTTATGACGCCATCGAGGCCGCCCGTTCCCGCGGGGCTGACGTGCTGATCGCCGACACCGCCGGCCGCCTGCAGAACAAGAGCAACCTGATGGAAGAGCTCAAGAAGGTGGTGCGGGTGATGAAGAAGCTGGACGATGCGGCGCCCCACGAGATCATGCTGACACTGGATGCGGGCACCGGCCAGAACGCCCTGAGCCAGGCCAAGCTGTTCAGCGAGGCGGTGGGCCTGACCGGCATTACCCTCACCAAGCTGGATGGCACGGCCAAGGGCGGCGTCATCTTTGCGGTGGCCGACAAGTTCCAGATCCCGATCCGCTACATTGGGGTGGGCGAGGGGATCGACGATCTGCGTCCCTTCGTTGCCAACGACTTCATCGAGGCGCTCTTCAGCCGCGATGAATAAGTCCGGCCGCGATGAGTCAGCTCAGCCGTGATGAGTAAGTGTTCCATGCCCCGACTCCGGTCGGGGTTTGTCAATTTCAGGGAACCGTTATGATTCGTTTTGACAAGGTCAGCAAGGTATACAGCGGCGGCCATCAGGCGCTGCAAAAGGTCAGCTTTCACCTGCGCAAGGGGGAGATGGCTTTTCTGACCGGGCACTCGGGGGCGGGCAAGAGTACCCTCCTCAAACTGATCAGCGTGATGGAGCGTCCGACCGATGGTCGCGTCTTCTTTCATGGTGATGATGTCAGCCATATCCAGCGCAGCCAGATCCCCTATGTTCGCCGCCAGATCGGGATGATCTTTCAGGATCACCGCCTGCTGATGGACAGAACCGTGTTCGACAACGTGGCGCTGCCGCTGGTGATCGATGGTTACAGCCATGCGGACATCAACAAGCGGGTGGCGGCGGCGCTGGACAAGGTGGGGCTGCTCGGCAAGGAGCGCTACCAGCCGCGCATGCTCTCCGGTGGTGAGCAGCAGCGGGTCGGTATCGCCCGCGCCATCGTCAACAAGCCGCCGCTGCTGCTGGCGGATGAACCGACCGGCAACCTGGATCCCCAGCTCTCCATGGACATCATGCGGCTATTTCAGGAGTTCAACAATTTTGGGGTCTCGGTACTGATTGCCACCCACGATCTGGGGCTGATCGCCCGCATGCGCTATCGCACCCTGACCCTCAAGGCGGGTCGCATGTATTCGGCCGGGGAGGAGCTCTGATGGCTATCGTTCGTCATAAACAACCGCCACTGCGCCGTCTGATGATGTACGGGGTTGACCATGTGCGGCAGGCGTTTGCCAGTCTCGGAGAGTTGTGGCGCAATCCGCTCGCCTCCCTGATGACGCTGGCGGTGCTTGGCGTCAGCTTGGCACTGCCCTCCTGTTTCCATGTGCTGCTGAAAAACGCCGAGGTGGTGGAGGGGAGCTGGCAGAGCAGTTCCCAGATCTCCCTTTACCTGCGCAAGGATCTGCCGGAGCAGAGCATTCTCGATCTGCAGCACCGGATCCTGCTCTATCCCGAGGTGGATTCGGTCACCTACCTGAGCCGTGACGATGCGTTGCGGGAGTTTCGCGAGATCTCCGGCTTCGGCGATGCTCTCGACTACCTCGACAGCAACCCGCTGCCGCCAGTGTTGAGCGTCATTCCGGATCCGCGCTGGCAGAATCCGGAAGGGGCCGCCGAGTTGCTCGGCAAGCTAAACAATGAGGATGGGGTCGAGCAGGGCAAGCTGGATCTGCAGTGGCTGACTCGCCTGCAGGGGATCATGAACCTGCTGCGCCACACCATTACCGGCATCGCGGTGCTGCTGCTCTCCGCCGTGCTGCTGATCGTCGGCAATACCCTGCGTCTCAACATCCTCAACCAGCGCTCAGAGATTGAGGTGCTCAAGCTGGTGGGGGCAACTGATGCCTTCATCCATCGCCCTTTCCTCTATACCGGCATCTGGTTCGGGGTGATTGGTGGCATGTTGGCCTGGTGGTTGACCGAGGTGATGGTAATCTGGAGCGAAGGGGTAGTTAAGGAGCTTGCGGGCTTGTATAACAGTAACTTCCGGTTGGTTGGCATGGGTCTGGTGGACGGGGTGAACCTGATCCTGCTGGGGGCTCTGCTGGGGCTGATCGCATCATGGTTTTCAGTTCATCGTCACATTCGCGATATAGAGCCATCCTGATTAATTTATTATCAAAGTAAATCGCTGGATTTTGAGAGGTGGATCAAGTAAAAGAAGGTCCGTTTCTGGCTTGACCCCCTTAGTCAGAGTATTCTGAATTAAATAAGATCTCTCGGATCTTTTATGGATCCACGGAACCTTCTGATTTATAAGCAGTCTATTAGGCTGAAGCATTTATACGAGTGTGGCCCCTCTGCCTTGCTCGTCAGACTTGGCAAGCATGTGAAGGTTGCGAGCTCCGCAACAATGGACTTAGCATGCTACTTTTCGGGGGTCCTTCATTGTGACCCCTTTTTTTTGACTGTTCATTCATGATTCATCCTGCAGGCATAAGATAAGCCGGTCTAAAGCTGGACATGTTCTTTGATAGACGCCGCAGAATGACATCAGGTCAGTAGACAGACCCAATCTGGGTGTTAGACTGATTCGATTGAAAAGTAAGAGGTAACAGATGGGAACTTCATTGCAGCGCACTATGGCTTTGATTCCGCAAGGTAGTTTGGAAGGCTATATCCAGGCAGTCAACTCGATTCCGGTGCTGAGCGCAGAGGAAGAGCGTGAGCTGGCTGAGCGTTTGCAGCAGGATGGCGACCTTGAGGCTGCTCGTCAGCTGGTCATGTCGCACCTGCGCTTTGTCGTTCATGTCGCCAAAAGTTATGCCGGTTACGGTCTGCCCCAGGCCGACCTGGTGCAGGAAGGCAACATCGGCCTGATGAAGGCGGTCAAGCGCTTCGACCCGAGTGTCGGCGTGCGCCTGGTCTCCTTTGCCGTGCACTGGATCAAGGCCGAAATCCACGAATATGTTCTGCGCAACTGGCGCATGGTCAAGGTGGCGACCACCAAGGCCCAGCGCAAGCTCTTCTTCAACCTGCGCAAATCCAAAAAACGTCTGGGCTGGCTGAACCACGAAGAGGTTCAGGCAGTGGCGGCCGATCTAGGCGTTTCTGCCGCTGACGTGACCGAGATGGAAGCGCGCATGAGCAACTATGATCAAGCCTTCGACCTGGTCGGTGATGATGACGAAGAGGGTGGTTTCGCACCGGTCCACTATCTGGAGGACAAATCCTCCGATCTGGCTGCGACCATCGAGAACGACAACTGGGACGACCATGCGACCCGTCGCCTGAGCTCGGCTCTGGCTACTTTGGACGAGCGCAGCCAGCACATCATCCGAGCCCGCTGGCTCGACGATGAGAGCAAGACCACTCTGCAGGAGCTGGCCGATACCTACGGCGTTTCTGCCGAGCGAGTGCGCCAGCTTGAGAAGAATGCGCTCAAGAAGCTGAAAGATGCCATGGAAGCCTGATGCTTCCTCTCATAAAAACAGGGCCTAATGGCCCTGTTTTTGTTTTGCAGGGGGCTGGTCGGCCTTGCCTTGGTTACCCTTGTGTATGGTATGTTGCCGCCACTGCCACTGTAGGGAGAGCAGATAGTGAAACTGTTGAACGACCTGTTTACCAACAACCGCGAGTGGGCGGAGCAGATCAAGGCCGAGGATCCCGAATTCTTTGCTACCCTCTCTGCCCAGCAGGCCCCCGAATACCTCTGGATTGGCTGCTCCGACAGCCGGGTCCCTGCCAACCAGCTGATGGGGTTGCTGCCGGGGGATGTGTTTGTCCACCGCAACGTCGCCAACCTGGTGGTACACACCGACTTCAACTGCCTCTCGGTGCTGCAATATGCGGTCGAGGTGCTCAAGGTGAAGCACATCATCGTCTGCGGCCACTACGGCTGCGGCGGCGTCAAGGCGGCGATGCAGAACCAAGAGCTGGGGCTCATCGACAACTGGCTGCGCAACATCAAGGATGTCTACTTCAAGTATCGCGAGCAGCTGGATGCCATCGAGGATGAGCACGAGCGCTTCGACTACCTGTGCGAGCTGAACGTGGCCGAGCAGGTCGCCAACGTCTGCCACACCACCATCATCCAGAATGCCTGGCGCAAGGGGCAGGAGCTGGCGGTACACGGCTGGATCTACGGCATCAAGGACGGTCTGCTGCATGACCTTGATCTTTGTATCAGCGGGCCGGATCAGATCCCCGACGTCTACCGCGCCTGGCCGGATATGCGTCCGCCCCACCGCCGTCGCTGAGGAGCATCCCGTTGGCACCGGCCCTCTATATGCAAATCAAGCAGCACATCCTGGACGGGATCCGCGAACGCCACTATCAGGCGGGCGACCGGATCCCGACCGAGGCCGCCCTGTGCGAGCAGTTCGCCGTGAGCCGGATGACGGTCAACAAGGCGCTGCGCGAACTGGTGGCCGAGGGGTGGCTGGTGCGCACCGCCGGTTCCGGCAGCTTCGTGGCGGACAGGCGCACCGAGTCGCCGCTGCTGGCCATTCGCAACATCGCCGACGAGATCGCCGAACGGGGCAGCGAGTACAGCGGCCGGGTGATCCGGCTGCAACGCCAGGCTGCCGACGAGAAGGTGGCGGTGCAGCTGGGCTTGCGGGTCGGCGCTCCCATCTTCCACAGTCTCATCGTCCATCAGGCCGATGGCGAGCCGCTGCAGCTGGAAGAGCGCTTCGTCGATGCCGAGCGGTTGCCACAGTACGGTGAGCAGGACTTTGCCAGCCAGACCCCCAACCGCTATCTGATGGAGGTCTGCCCCCTCTCCGAGATGGAGCACGTGGTAGAGGCGGTGCTGCCGAGCGCCGGCGAGGCCGGCTTGTTGCAGGTGCGGGTCGACACCCCCTGCCTGCTGTTGCATCGGCGTACCTGGTCCGACGGTTATCTGGTCTCCTATGCCCGTTTGCTGTCGCCTGGCTCCCGTTACAAGTTGAGCTCCAAGACCAGCCTTAGTTAATTGTATATACATATCATTTTTGAAAAAGCCCGCCTCTGGCGGGCTTTTTTGTGTTTAAGCTCTAATGAACACGATGTTATCAAGATGTGAACTTGATCCTTTCTTTCCCGTCAGAGATCGGATATAAGTTAATGTATATACATTTAGAGGTCGGTATGAACAAGGAACTGTTGAACTGCGAGAGGGTCTGGCTCAACGTGACACCCGCCACCCTGCGCTCCGATCTGGTCGACTACGGTCTGCTGGAGCCCCATGCCCTCGGCGTTCACGAGGGGCGGATCCACGCCCTGGTGCCGATGCAGGATCTCAAGGGCCCCTATCCCGCCCATTGGCAGGATATGAAGGGCAAGCTGGTCACTCCCGGCCTCATCGATTGCCACACCCACCTCATCTTCGCCGGCAGCCGCGCCGAAGAGTTCGAACTGCGCCAGAAGGGGGTGCCCTATGCGGAGATCGCCCGCAAGGGCGGCGGCATCATCAGCACGGTACGCGCCACCCGTGCCGCCAGCGAGGATCAGCTGTTCGATCTGGCGCTGCCGAGGGTGAAATCCCTGATCCGGGAAGGGGTCACCACGGTGGAGATCAAGTCCGGTTACGGCCTCACCCTGGAAGACGAGCTCAAGATGCTGCGGGTCGCCCGCCGACTGGGGGAGGTGCTGCCGATCCGGGTCAAGACCACCCTGCTGGCAGCTCATGCGGTGCCGCCGGAGTATCGCGACGATCCCGACTCCTGGGTCGAGACCATCTGTCAGGAGATCATCCCGGCCGCCGCCGATGCGGGCCTGGCCGATGCGGTGGACGTTTTCTGTGAACACATCGGTTTTTCGTTGGCCCAGACCGAGCAGGTCTATCTGGCGGCGGATCAATACGGTCTGGCGGTGAAAGGGCACATGGATCAGCTCTCCAACCTGGGCGGCAGCACGCTGGCCGCCAACTTCGGCGCCCTCTCGGTGGATCACCTGGAGTACCTGGATCCGGAGGGGATCCAGGCGCTGGCCCACCGCGGCGTGGTGGCCACCCTGCTGCCTACCGCCTTCTACTTCCTCAAGGAGACCAAGCTGCCGCCGGTCGCCGCGCTGCGCAAGGCGGGGGTGCCGATGGCGGTCTCCTCCGACATCAACCCCGGCACGGCCCCCATCGTTTCCCTGCGCATGGCCATGAACATGGCTTGCACCCTGTTCGGCCTGACCCCGGTGGAGGCCATGGCAGGGGTGACCCGCCACGCCGCCCGCGCCCTCGGCGAGCAGGAGCAGCTGGGACAGCTCAGGGTCGGCATGCTGGCGGACTTTCTGGTCTGGAACTGCGGCCATCCGGCCGAGCTCAGCTACCTCATCGGCGTCGATCAGCTGGTGAGCCGGGTGGTCAACGGCGAGGAGACGCTCCATGGATAAGTTCAACCCGGTCGACATGTCGGTCTGGCAGGGGCGCCAGGATCCGGAAGATGGCGAGCTGGCCCTGCGCTGGCACGACAAGGTACAACCCTGGTCACAAGCCGGCAGCGCCGCCCCGGGCGTAGCCCTGGTGGGCTTTGCCTGTGACGAGGGGGTGCGCCGCAACAAGGGGCGGGTAGGGGCCGCCGGTGCGCCGCTGGCGGTGCGCAAGCTGCTGGCCAACAGCGCCTGGCATCTGAGCCGACCCGTCTATGACAGCGGTGACGTGAACTGCGAGGATGGCGATCTCGATGCCGCCCACGGCCGTCTGGCCGAACGGGTGGCCCGCTTGCTGGACGAGGGGCACTTCCCGCTGGTATTGGGCGGTGGTCACGAGGTGGCCTTTGGCAGCTGGAGCGGCCTCAATCGTCATCTGGCTGGCCGTGGCCGGGTCGGCATTATCAACTTCGATGCCCACTTCGACCTGCGCATGAAGCTGGAGCAGGCGAGCTCCGGCACCCCCTTCTTCCAGATCGCCGAGCAGTGCGCCGCCCAGGGCACGCCCTTTACCTACGCCTGCCTCGGGGTGGCCGAGACCGCCAATACCCGGGCGCTGTTCGCGCGCGCCGAGGCGCTGGGAGTGTGGCACGTGCTGGACGAGGCGATGACGCCGGCCGAGCTACCGGTCTTGCTCTGCGGGCTGGATGCCTTCATCGCCCGCTGCGATCACCTCTATCTGACCATCGATCTCGACGTGCTGCCGGCAGCCGTGATACCGGGAGTGAGCGCCCCCGCCGCCCGCGGCGTGGAGCTGGCGGTCATCGAACCCCTGATTGCCCATATCCGGGCCAGCGGCAAGCTGCGGCTCGCCGATCTGGCCGAATACAACCCGAGTCTGGATCAGGACAACCGCAGTGCCCGCGTGGCCGCCCGGCTGGTCCATCAGTTAACCAAGTAGCGGCCTGCCACCGGCCGGCCGCCACCCTGCTGCATCGATAAACAAGGAGTGTATATGTCCCAGCAACACCAGGATCCCCGTCACGATCCCAATCGCGTGATCCGCGCCCCGCGCGGCACCACGCTGACCGCCAAGAGCTGGCTCACCGAAGCGCCGCTGCGGATGCTGATGAACAACCTGGATCCCGAGGTAGCCGAGCATCCCCAGTCGCTGGTGGTGTATGGCGGCATCGGCCGCGCCGCCCGCAACTGGGCCTGCTTCGACAAGATCGTCGAGGTGCTGACCCGGCTGGAGGAGTATCAGACTCTGCTGGTGCAGTCCGGCAAGCCGGTCGGGGTGTTCCAGACCCACAAGGACGCACCGCGGGTGCTGATCGCCAACTCCAACCTGGTGCCGCACTGGGCCAACTGGGAGCACTTCAACGAGCTCGATAAAAAGGGCCTGATGATGTACGGCCAGATGACCGCCGGCTCCTGGATCTACATAGGTACTCAGGGGATCGTGCAGGGCACCTACGAAACCTTCTTCGCGGTGGCCAACCAGCACTTCAACGGCGAGCCCAAGGGGCGTTGGATCCTGACCGGCGGTCTGGGTGGCATGGGTGGCGCCCAGCCGCTGGCCGCTACCATGGCCGGCTTCTCGATGATCGCGGTGGAGTGCGACGAGACCCGCATCGATTTTCGTCTGCGTACCCGCTACGTGGACAAGAAGGCCCACAGCTTGGATGAGGCGCTGGCCATGATCGAAGAGGCCAAGCAGAGCGGCAGCGCCGTCTCCGTCGGCCTGCTTGGCAACGCCGCCGATGTGTTCGCCGAGCTGGTGGCCCGTGGCATCACCCCGGACGTGGTGACCGACCAGACCTCGGCCCATGACCCGGTGCACGGCTACCTGCCGCAGGGCTGGAGCGTGGCCCAGTGGCGCGCGCTGCAAAAATCCGCGCCCCAGGAAGTGAACCAGGCCGCTCGCCACTCCATGGCCCGTCAGGTCGAAGCCATGCTGACTCTGCAAGCCCGCGGTGCGGCCACGCTGGATTATGGCAACAACATTCGCCAGATGGCGCTGGAGGAGGGGGTGAAAAACGCCTTCGACTTCCCCGGCTTCGTCCCGGCCTACATTCGCCCGCTGTTCTGCGAGGGCATTGGCCCGTTCCGCTGGGTGGCGCTCTCCGGCGATCCGGAAGACATCTACAAGACCGACCAGAAGGTGAAGGAGTTGATCCCCGATGATCCTCACCTGCACAACTGGCTCGACATGGCTCGCGAGCGCATCGCCTTCCAGGGCCTGCCGGCGCGGATCTGCTGGGTCGGGGTCAAGGATCGGGTACGCCTCGGCCTGGCCTTCAACGAGATGGTCAAGAATGGCGAGCTGAAAGCCCCCATCGTCATCGGCCGCGATCACCTGGATTCCGGCTCGGTGGCGAGCCCGAACCGCGAGACCGAGTCGATGATGGATGGCTCCGATGCCGTCTCCGACTGGCCGCTGCTCAACGCCCTGCTCAACACTGCCAGCGGCGCGACCTGGGTCTCCCTGCACCACGGCGGCGGGGTCGGCATGGGCTTCTCCCAGCACTCCGGCGTGGTGATCGTCTGTGATGGCTCCGATGATGCCGCCAAGCGGGTCGGTCGGGTGCTGCGCAACGACCCGGCCACCGGGGTGATGCGTCACGCCGATGCCGGCTACGAGATTGCCATCAACTGCGCCCACGAGGCGAAACTGGATCTGCCGATGATTGACGGCGCCAACGGTGTCAAAGGAAAGGTGTAACACCATGTTTGAATTGACTATTACCCCGGGCGAGCTGGATCTTGCCACCCTGCGTCGCGTCAGCCGCGAGCCGGTACACATTTCACTGGATCCCGTCGCCCTGGCGGGGATCCACGCCTCCGCCGCCGTAGTCACCAAGGTGATCGAGCAAAACCGAGTGGTGTACGGCATCAACACCGGCTTTGGCCTGTTGGCCAACACCCGCATTCCGGTGGAGCAGCTGGACGAGCTGCAGCGCTCCATCGTGCTTTCCCATGCGGCAGGGATTGGCGAGTACATGGATGACGCCACCGTGCGGCTGATGATGGTGCTCAAGCTCAACTCGCTGGCGCGCGGCTTCTCCGGCATCCGGCTGGCGGTGCTTGAGGCCCTGATGACCCTCATCAACGCCGAAGTCTATCCGGTGGTACCGAAGAAGGGCTCCGTCGGTGCCTCCGGCGATCTGGCGCCGCTGGCTCATATGAGCTGTCTGCTGATCGGTGAAGGCAAGGCTCGCCACAAGGGCGAGCTGATCGACGCCGCCACTGCCCTGAAGATTGCCGGGCTGGAGCCCATCGCGCTAGCACCGAAAGAGGGGCTGGCGCTGCTCAACGGCACTCAGGCGAGCACCGCCTTCGCGCTGGAAGGGCTGTTCCACGCCGAGGATCTGTTTGCTGGTGCCATCACCATCGGCGCCATGAGCGTGGAGGCCGCCCTTGGCAGCCGCCGGCCGTTCGATGCCCGTATCCACGCGGTGCGCGGTCAGCGCGGCCAGATCGACGCGGCCGCCTGCTACCGTCACCTGCTGGTGGATGGCAGCGAGATCGGCATGTCTCATCACAACTGCGAGAAGGTGCAGGATCCCTACTCCCTGCGCTGCCAGCCACAGGTGATGGGCGCCTGTCTGACCCAGATCCGCCAGGCAGCCGAGGTGCTGGTGTGCGAGGCCAACGCGGTCTCCGACAACCCGCTGGTGTTTGCCGAGGATGAAGAGATCCTCTCGGGCGGCAACTTCCACGCAGAACCCGTGGCCTTCGCCGCCGACAACCTGGCGCTGGCCATCGCCGAGATCGGCTCGCTCTCCGAGCGGCGCATGGCGCTGCTGATCGACTCGCGGATGTCCGGTCTGCCGGCGTTTCTGGTCAACAACGGCGGCGTCAACTCCGGCTTTATGATCGCTCAGGTCACCTCGGCGGCGCTCGCCTCCGAGAACAAGACGCTGGCCCATCCGGCCTCGGTGGACAGCCTGCCCACCTCCGCCAATCAGGAGGATCACGTCTCCATGGCCACCTTCGCCGGCCGTCGACTGGCGGACATGGCCGAGAACACCCGTGGCATTCTGGCGGTGGAACTGCTGGCGGCAGCGCAAGGGCTGGATTTTCGTGCTCCCCTGCGCAGCACCGAGCTCATCGAGCTGGCCAAGGGCCGGCTGCGGGAAGAGGTCAGCTTCTACGACAAGGACAGGTACTTCGCGCCGGACATCGAGGCGGCCGCCGCGCTGCTGGGCCGTGCCAGCTACAACGACCTGCTCCCGACCGGGGTGCTGCCGAGCCTCTAGGTGGCCATCCAGCCCATAACAAAAGACCGCCCAATCGGGCGGTCTTTGCGTTTCTGGTGTTGGTTGAACGCGGTTATTCGTGTTCGAACATCAGGAACAGATAGACCACGAACAGCACCAGGTGAGTGGCTCCGTGCAGCACATTGGTGCGGCCGCTGCTGAAGGTCACCTTGCACACCATCAAGGTCGTGACCAGCAGTACCATATCGGCGGGGGAGAGACCGAGGCGCACCTCCTGACCGAGCATGGAGCCGATAAAGAGCACGGCAGGCACGGTGAGGGCGATGGTGGCCAGCACAGAGCCGAAGTAAAGGTTCATGGCCCGCTGCAGCTGATTATTGAAGGCCGCCTTGATGGCGCCGACTGCTTCGGGTGCCAGCACGATACAGGCGACGATAAAGCCGCCCAGTGCTGGCGGAGCTGCCAGCACCTTGACCCCGTGGTTGATGGGAATGGCCAGGGTCTTGGCCAGCAGGATCACCACCAGCAGATAGGCGAGCAGCAACAGGGTGTGATAGAGGTTGCTCTGTAGCGGGCCGTGGTGCTCTTCGTAATCCTCATGATCGCTGTCGATGAAGAAGTGGCTGTGGCTGCGGGTCTGGATCAGCAGAAAGACCCCGTAGAGCAAGATCGAGATGATGATCAGCATCCATGACATCGGGTTAGACATGCTGCCGACCGTGCCGCCCCGGGTGAAGTTCGGCAGCACCAGACAGAGCAGGGCCAGCGGAATGATGGCCACCAGATAGGATTTGACCCCGTCCAGATTGAAGCTCTGGGTGTGGTAGCGCCAGCCGCCGAACAGCAGGGTGAAGCCCACCAGGCCGGTACTTACCAGCATCACCACCGCAAACATGGTGTCACGGGCCATGGTGGGGTTGGGCTCGCCGGTCAGCATCACCGAGGAGATCATCACCACTTCCAGCGAGATGACCGACAGGGTCAGGATCAGGGTGCCGAAGGGCTCGCCAAGCTTGATGGCGAGGGCATCCGAGTGGCGCACCACCGAAAAGATGGCCCAGGTGACGATAGCAAGCAGCATCGCCGAGACAGGAAGATAAATCCCGAGCGGAGTGGTCTCTGTCAGCAGGTCGCTGCCGAGCGTCTTGAAAAAGAGCAGGGTGAGCAGGCCAACGGGCAGGGCAATCTCTTGCCGGATAAATGTCTTCATAGGCAATGGTTCTCATCTCGGGGCGGCACTGGCCGACGGGGATTGATGGGAGGCACGCGTAAAGGTGCTCACGGTAGCCGAATGCTTATGATAAGCGCTCCATCCGGCCAGGGGCAGATCATTTTGTTTCTGAATGTAAACAGGTGGTTGAAGGCGATCAGCCTAGTGGCTCCAGAGGCTGCGTCAGTGCCAGCCTGCCTCTGTGGAAAAGGGAGCAAGCGGGTCAGTTGGGACGAGCTCTGCCGGACCTGTCTTGTGTAATATCAGTGTCAGCTCTCCTGCGAATATTGTGGGGGCCACGTTTGTTGCCAGATGGCAAGATCTGCCAGCGCCATTGGTCTGCCAAAGACGTAACCCTGGATCAGACAGACGCCGCGTTGTCGTAAATACTCAACCTGTTCTCGCGTATCAACCCCTTCTGCAATCATCTCCATGCCTGATTCCAGACCAAATGTGATGATGGCATCCAGCACACTGCGTTTGAGGTCGTTGGTGCCTATGGTGTCGACAAACATCTTGTCAATCTTGATTTGGCGAATGCCCAGCCGTTGCAAATAGGCAAACCCCCCGTAACCGGTGCCAAAGTCGTCCAGTTTGAAGTGATATCCCATTTGTTGCAGCAGGGTGATCTCGTCGGTGGCACTCTGAATATCGATGATCGGCTTGCGTTCAGTCAGCTCGAAGGTAAGGCGCTCGGGCGACGGATTGTGGTGTTCGCTCAACATGTTGCGCAGCAAGGGTTGTTCGATATGTGCGGCGACCAGGTTGACGCTGATCCACTGCTCTGGCGCCAGCTGCGGCAGATCCGTGATCACTTGTTCCAACAACTGTCTGGTAATCGGCAGGATCAGTCCCTGATCTTCCGCATATTCGATAAAGGCGCTCGGGGGGATCAGCTCGTGTCCCCGTTGCCAGCGCAACAGAGCCTCAAAACCGGCCACCTGCCAGGTACGAATATCCACGATGGGCTGATAGAAGGGAATGAACTCCTGGCGCACCACTCCGGCCTGCAATAGCCCCTTGAGCGAGCGGCGATAGTTTCGCAGCGACCAGTAGGCGGTCACCAGCAGTCCGCTCAGGATAGCACCGCACCAGAGTGCGATGCGTCTGACTTGCTCGCGAGCAAATTGATCGAGTGCGGAACCTGCCCAGATGGTTTGTCGGGTGAGTTTGTCCTGATCGAAGAAGCTCAGACTGCGGCTGCCTTCTTCGAGCTTGATTGCCTGGTTACCGCGCGGGAAGCGGGGGGTCATTGCCACGGGATCCCGCTGACTGAACTCCAGATAGAAACAGCCACTGCAGGGGAGTTGCAGCAGATCGTGGCTCCAGCTGTTATCGAGCACCCAGTAGGCAATGTTGCCGCCGCTTTGGTAGTAGGCAACCATCTCCTGCTCAGTATTGAAGCTGGCTGTTGTGGCGGTCAGTCCCAGTTTATCGGGAAGCTTTCCCTCCTGGTTGACATTTTTGATGAGCGAAATGCCTATACCCAGGCTTGAGCAGCTTTTCCCTGATGCCAGTTCCAACCCCTGCAGACGAATATGGGTGCTGTAAAAACGGGGATCCCGCAGCAACGCCATGTCGTTGGCACCACAATCGAAATCAAACTGTGCCAATTGCTCGTTCATGGCCTTGTCCAGGGTGTGATGGCGTATCGCCATGGCACGCTTTATCTCGGCCACCTTCTGCTCCATGAGGTGGTTGGCCATTGATCTGGTAAGCCAGATGCCGACGGACTGGCTTGCCAGAATGGGCAAGACACATAGAAGAACAGTGATCCAGAGGGGGGAGATGCGTAACAAGGTAGTCCTGCCTGTTTCACGAGACACAGATGGGTCACGCCATCATAGTGCATTAGCACAATCAATTTGAGTCCGATATGTCACACTTATTGATTGATTTTTTAACTAATTGGTTTTAATCGATTTTTTAATTTCTTTTTAAAAGAGGCAATCGTTGACCTGTCATAAATGACAATTGCCCAACTTATCCGAACTGCTTTAGAGTACCCCTGCGGTTTGACTCACCGTGTGTTCAATACTCCTGTATCTGTTTTTTGTCAGTAGCACAGAGTGTTAGTTTTGATATGAGTGTTCCTTTTGGTCCCTTTTGAGGGACCATTTTTCTGTCTGCTATCTTCCCCTGCTCCACCTGTGTACCTTCCTTGGTATTCCCTCTCTGCTTTGGGTATGCTGCCTCGCTTAAATTACAGAAGCGGGATCCCCGTCCATAGTGATGGCTACAGTGCCACTGCTACCATGAACTCCAATGGATGATGCCGGGCATACGGAAAGGCACATGAAACTTACAACACATCTTGTCTCGTTTATTACCTTGTGCGTGATCGCTGCCATGGCGACCGTGCTGATTGGCGGGGTGTTCAGCTTTCGTGAGCTGGGCATGGAGTTGCAGCAAAAGAAGGTTGATGCGCTGGTCGAAGTGATCGACAAGCAGCTCGATGTTGCTCACGGCATGGAGGATATGAGCCGCTGGCTGCCCACCTTGCTGCGGGCGGCTCATGTGGTGGAGCTGGAGGTGCGCCAGAACGACCAGCGGGTCTACTGGTTCCGTGATGTACAACGTCCGGTTAATGAACCGCTGCTGGTGCCATACAGCCATCTACTGCCCCATCAGGCGGGCATGCAGGCCAACTTCAAGCTGGAGCGTCCTTTCAAGGAGGCAGAGTACTCCATCAAGGCGATGTCGGGCATCTCGTTCGGTATCTTTATCGTGGTGTTCGGTCTCTGGTACTCCATCCGCTGGTTGCGCCAGCAGTTGCGCGGGGCCGAGCTGCTGGGCATACGCGCCCAGCTGATCCTCGATGACAAACTGGTCAAACTGAGCCATGACCCCGCCGAAGAGTGGCCGGTTGCCGCCAGCCAGGCACTTGACCATCTGCTGGCTGAGCTGGCGGATGCTCGCAAGGAGCGCAGCCGCTTCGATAACTTCATTCGCAGCAACGCCTTCGTCGACAAGATGACTGGTATTGGCAACCGCCTCTTCTTCGATAACCGGCTCGAGAGCGCCATCATGGAGGCGAGCGTCATGAGTGGCGGTGTCTTGCTGATTGAACTCGCCTGCCTGGAAGAGCTGGAAGCTGACCAGTTCGAGCTGCAGGGACACGATCTGCTGCTGGAGGCGAGTGCCGTGATCAGTGCTTTTGTGCGCAAGCATAATGGCGCCTTGCAGGCTCGTTATGCTGGGCATGTCTTTGCGGTGTTGTTGCCCAATATGTCGGAGAGCGAGATGGTGGACAGTGCCAGCCAGTTGCTCAAGAGCCTGCAACGGCTGCACTGGCCGCAGCAGGTCAATCCGGAGACGGCCATCTACATCGGTGCTGTTTGCTACCAGGCGCAAGACACCCTGCTCAAGGTGCAGGAGGAGGCAGAGCTGGCCCTCAAGAGTGCCCGTCTACAGGGGCACAATGGCTGGTTTCTCTATGAGAAGCAGCTGGACGAGGAGCAGAGCAGCAAGGGGACGGTGCGCTGGCGTACCCTCATCAGTCGCCGTCTTGAAGAACAGGGCATCGATTTTTATACCCAACCGGTCCAGCAGGATCGGGATCAGGTGGTGCTGCAACAGGATCTGCTTACCTATATCCACGATGAGCAGGGGCGGGAACTGCAAGCTGGGATCTTCATGCCAATGGCGGAGAAGGTGGGGCTATTGCTGCAACTGGATCGGCTGGTGGCGGAGCAAACGTTGGTGTTGCTGCGCCAGCGTTCCGAGCAGAGCTGTCCCATCAGTCTGACCCTGAGCGCCCAGAGCCTGCTCAACCGCGAGTTCCAGCGCTGGCTCTTCTTCGCCTTGTTCCAGTTGCCGCGCAGCACCAACGAGCGGTTGATCCTGCAACTCTCCGAATCCCAGGTGACCCGCCACTTCGAAGCACTCAAGCGGCCGCTGCGCTCCCTGCGCATGCTGGGCTGCCAGCTGGCCATTGATCATGCTGGCCAGGATGTGGTGAGCACCCAGTACATCAAGGAGTTCGAGATCAACTTCCTCAAGTTGCACCCCAGCCTGGTGCGGGAGATACACGCCCGACAGGTCAACCAGATGGCGGTCCGCAGTCTGGTAGGAGGCTGCGCCAATACCCGTACCCGGGTGCTGGCGGTGGGGGTAGAGAGTGGCGATGAGTGGAAGATGCTGCGCCACCTCGGGGTGCATGCCGGGCAGGGGCCCTGGTTTGCCGAGCCACGCCGGTTGGTGCTGGAGCCGGCTGGTGATTGAGATAAATGAGAGAGGGTCGTCGTGGGGCGACCCTCTCTCGTTTGCGGTTGCCGTCAGGCGGGGCTCACAGTCGCCCTTGTTCCCGCAGTCCGGCCAATCCCTGCATGCCGCCGGTATGGATAAAGACGATTTTGCTGCCAGGAGCGATGCGGCCCGCAGCAAGCTCGCGAAACAGTCCCCACATCGCCTTGCCGCTGTATATCGGCTCCAGAGGCAGACCTGTTTCGGCGCTGAAATCTTGAACCCACTGCCAGAGGGCCGGGCTGAATTTGGCGTAGCCACCATCGTGGTGATCGAGAGCGATCCGCCAACCGGGAATGCTGGCTGCCGCAGGATGGAGGCGACACACCTCGTCAGCGATAAAGCCGCCCCCCTTCAGTACCGCAATGGCGAGGATCTGCTCCCGATCCCGTTTGCCGGCGATCAGGCCCGCCAGAGTGCCGCCGCTGGCGCAGGGCAGTACCCAGAGATCCGGCGAGAAGGGCACTTCGCCGACCAGTTCCGCCACCCCGGGGATGGCCAGCGGGCTGCTACCCCCTTCCGGCACGATCAGGGTATCGGGTGCATCGAATTGGGCCAGCCAGTCGGGATCCTGCCGTCGCCGGTAACTCTGGCGGTCGACAAAAACGAGATCCATGCCCCAGCGCCGGGCATCCCTCAGGGTAGAGTTACTGACGGCGTCATATTCGCCCCGTATGATACCGGTAGTACGAAGACCAGATTGGCACCCCGCTGCCGCCAGCGCGTGGATATGGTTGGAGTAGGCGCCGCCAAACGAGAGCAGATGCTGTTTGCCGTGCTCTTTGGCATGCAGCAGGTGGTACTTGAGCTTGCGCCACTTGTTGCCGGAGATGGCCGGATGGATCAGATCATCCCGCTTGCACCACAGCTCCACACCATAGCGGGTCAGCAACGGATGGTGGAGGCGTTGCAGGGGGGAAGGGAGGATGGCTTGACCCTCTGACTCGGCGGAAAGGCTGGCTTGCAATGGTGAGTCCGTCTTTTAATATGGAGGCTAATCTGCTGTTTATGTTAATATTTCATACATTTAATCACTATTGATGGGCGGGCTTACATGAAACAACTGTTCAGACGGTCGACGCCAAGCCGCCAGGTCGGGCTCTTGCTGGCCAATGACAGGATCATGCTGGCTGCGGTGGGCAATCCCCCCATCTTCGCGACGCGCACCATCAACGGCCCACAGGAGTGGGCAGTGGCCATGAACGAGCTGTTCAGCCGTCATGGACTGGCCAAGTCTAAAGTGCGGGTGGCCCTCGCCGCCAGCCTTTATCAACAGATCCAGATCGACAAGCCTGCCGTGCCTGACGCCGAGATGGCGGGGGCGCTCCCTTGGGCCATCAAGGATTATGTCAGCGAACCCGTGCTGCAACTGGCGATGGATTATGTGGACTTGCCCACCCCGCCGGCCGGTCGTCCTCGCATCAATGTGATTTGCCTGCCCAAGAGCCGGGTGCAACAGCTGGCCGATGCCATCAACGGCATCGCCACCCTGCAATCCATCATCAGCGACGAATTGGCGCTCACCTCTCTCTATGACGCTGACGAGACGGTGCGCATGCTGCTGTGGCAGCCCAAGGGGCAGGATCTGCAACTGCTGGTCTTCCATCAGGGCGGGCTCTGCTTCTCCCGCCAGCTGCGCGGTTTCATCAGCCTGACTGGCGAACATGAGCCGGACAGCATGCTGCTCGATTCACTGGCGCTGGAGATCCAGCGCTCCCTCGACTATCTGGCGGGCCAGCTGAAATTGCCCGAGCTGGGGCAGATGCAGTTTGCCGTCGCCTCGCCCTTTATCGGTACCCTGGTGCGTCACATGGAGCAGACCTTCGGCTTTGCCGTCTCCGCCATGGCCAACAAGGCGGTGCTGGCTGGCGTTGAGTACCTGTCGGCCTATGCCGCCGCCATCGGGGAGGATGCGTGATGAAACGTCAGATAAACCTCTATGGCGCCGAGTTTCGCCCCAAGCGGCAGTGGGCCAGCCTCAATCAAATGGCGCTGGTATGGGGCTTTGCACTGCTGCTGATCCTGTTGACGGGGGGGGGTTACAGCTGGCAGCAGCAGCAGGTCAGCCGGGCGCTGGCGCAGCGCTCTGCCGAGCTGGAACTCAAGCGCAGCGAGGCGCAGCGGCTCGATGCCGAGCTGGCGCGCCATCAGGCAGATCCCCGGCTGCAACAGCAACTGGTCAACAAGCAGGATGAGCTGACGGCCAAGCAGGGGCTGATGCGCCAGCTGGGCAGCCTGACCCTGCAAAAATCCCAGGGCTATGCCAGCGTGATGGCGGATCTCTCCCGCATTCGCAACAACAACCTCTCGTTGCAGCGCATCGAGATCAACGAAGGGCGGATCAACCTCTCCGGCTTTGCCGGACGCAGTCAGGATGTACCGGCCTGGGTCAACCGCTTCAAGCAGACCCCGAGTCTGGTGGGCAAGGAGTTTGGTGAACTGACCCTCAGCCGTGACAAGGAGGGTCGTTTGACCTTCCAGTTGAGCGGCATCGCGCGGGAGAAACCCTGATGAACCTGAAAGCACAATGGCAGGCATGGGGCCAGCGTATCGCCGTGTTGAGCCAGCGGGAGCGGGTGTTGATCCTGCTGACTGGTCTGGTGCTGCTGGGCGCGGCCGGACTCTACGGCTGGCTCGATGGCGCCGATACCCGCCTGCAGCAGGATCGCATGGCCCTGAGCGCCGCCGAGCGCGACCTCGAGATCATGGAGCTGGAAAACCTCGGCAAACAGGCCCGGCTCAAGCGGGATCCCAATCAGGGCGTTCGCGACCAGCTGGCGCAGGTCGAAACGGATCTGGCCCGTATCGACGATGAGCTGAAGGCACAGACCGTCGATCTGATCCCGGCGCACGAGATGCCGCTGGTGCTGGAGGCGCTGCTCTCCCGCTCCGCCAACCTTCACATGCTGGCGCTCAGTTCGCTGGAGCCGACCCCGCTGATGGCGGGAGAGCAGAAGGTCAATCTCTACAAGCATGGTATCCGGCTTCAGCTTGAAGGCGGCTATTTCGATGTGTATCAATATCTTAAAGCGCTGGAAGCCTTGCCGCGCCACTTCTACTGGAAGCAGTTCGACTATCAGGTCAAAGCCTATCCCGGCGCGGTGGTGGAGATGGAGATCTACACCCTGAGTACCAGCAAGGAGTTTATCCGTGGCTAGAGTGTTTGCGTTGTGCTGTTGCCTGTTCAGCTTGCTGGTTCAGGCGGGGCAGGTCGAGGTATTGCAGGATCCCACTGCGCCGCTGGCGGATGTGGCGGTTGGCGCCCGTGCGACCGGCGAGAGCAGCGCCGGTTTGCCGAAGCTGCAGAGTGTGGTGCTGGGCAATGGCCCTGCACTGGCGGTACTCAATGGCAAGAGTTATCGGGTCGGACAACAGGTGGACGGCTATACGCTGGTGGCCATCAATGCCGATGCCGTGGTGCTGGAAAAGGCGGGAAAACGCCATGCGGTAACACTGTTTGCCAGCAAGATCCGGGTTTGAGTCGTGCTTGCCTCTCGAGAGGTGGAGTGGCTTTATCGAGTTTAATTGCAAGTCAGGGTGCCCTAATTACATGAAAAAACACCGTCTCTGTCTGATCACCGTGGCCATGATGGCTGCAGGCTGTACCACGTATCAGCACCCCGAGCCGACCCAGGCGAAGGATGCCCTCAAGCAGGCCATGAACGAACAGCAGAAGCAGGCTGCCCCGCTGACCACCTTGCCCAAGTCGGTGCAGAGTGAATTGCTGCAGCTGAACCGGCCGCAGATGCCGGTCGGCATGCCGGAGAAACGGCTGCGTATCGCGGCTCACGACGTGGAGGCGGTGGAGTTTTTCGGTTCCCTGTTCAAGGGCTCCCGTTACAGCGTGGCGGTGCACCCCGGGGTGGCTGGTCAGATCTCGGTCGAGCTCAAGGATGTGACCCTGCCGGAAGTGCTGGCGGTGGTGGGCGACATGTACGGTTTTGACGTACAGCGCAAGGGCAACGTCTTCCATATCTATCCGGCGGGTTTGCGCACCGAAACCATCCCGGTCAACTATCTGATGATGTCCCGTCGTGGCCTCTCCCGCACCTCGGTCAGCACCGGCGGGGTGACAGCCAATGACAGCAATAACGGCAACAGCGACAGTAGTTTTGACAGTGCGTCGAACAACAACAGCAGCACCAACAACTCCTCCGGCAACAACTCGAGCGGCGACAGCGGCAATGGCACCCGTATCGAGACTGACACCAACAGCGACTACTGGACCGATCTGCGTGACTCCCTGCAGACCCTGATTGGCACGGGTGACGGTCGCGCCGTGATCACCAGCCCGCAGGCGGGTCTGGTCACCATCCGCGCCTATCCGAAAGAGCTCAAGGCGGTGCGTGAATTCCTCAATCAGTCCGAGAGTCACCTCAAGCGTCAGGTGGTGCTGGAGGCGCGGATTATCGAAGTCGCCCTCAACGAAGGGTACGAGCAGGGGGTGGACTGGAGCGGTCTCTCCGCCAGTTGGGATGGCGGCAAGGGGATCACAGGCGGTGGTTCGGCGGCTAATTCCCAATTGCCCACTACCCCTAACCAGATATTTACGGCGCTGGGAGGTGGGGCTGGCTTTACCATTTCCGACGGTAACTTCAACGTGGCGGTCAACTTGCTCAAGACCCAAGGCGATGTGAATACCCTCTCCAGCCCCCGCGTCACCGCGACCAACAACCAGAAGGCGGTGATCAAGGTCGGGACGGACGAATATTTTGTCACCAATGCATCGACGACAACCGTGAGCACGACGAGTGGTGACCGAACCACTCCCAATGTAGAGCTGACCCCTTTCTTCTCGGGTATCTCTCTGGATGTGACACCACAGATAGATGAAGAGGGTAAGGTGTTGCTGCATATCCACCCCTCCGTTATCGATACTGAAGAGCAAACCAAGACCATCAAGGTTACAAACAGCGATACGCTGGTGCTGCCGTTGGCGAAAAGCTCCATTCGAGAGTCAGATACCGTGGTGCAGGCCAATAATGGCGACATCATCGTTATCGGGGGTCTGATGAAGACCGATAAACAGGAGATCGTCAGCAAGGTACCATTGCTGGGCGACATTCCCTGGGTGGGTGAAGCCTTTACCAACCGCCGCGAGAGCACCAAGAAGGTGGAGCTGGTGATCATGCTCAAACCGACCGTGGTAGAGAAAGACACCTGGCAAAACGAGCTACAACGTTCCTCCGAGCTGCTCGACAAGTGGTATCCGGCCAAGGGCTGAACCATGACACCAGAGACGGTCACTCTTATCCCGAACGGCCTGTGCTGCTTTGCCTGCACAGGCTGCTTGTTCGAATTGGCAGGTGATGTCGCATGTACCTGAGCCACTTCGGTCTGCAGGAGGCGCCGTTCGGCCTTACCCCCAATACCGGCTTCTACTACGGCCTTCCCCCTCACGAGGAGGCGCTACAGGTGCTCAATTGGGCGCTGGCGCAAGGGGAGGGATTTATCAAGGTGACCGGCGAGGTAGGTACCGGCAAGACCCTGCTCTGCCGCAAACTGCTGAGCGAGCTGGGCTCGGAAGAGTGCCCGGTGCGGCTCGCCTGGTTGCCCAATCCCCACCTCAGCCCAGCCGAGCTGCGCACAGCGCTGGCGCTGGAGCTGGGGCTGTCGGTGCGGGAGCAGAGTGAGCTGGATCTCACCGATCGCATCCATCGTCACCTGATCAGCCTGCACCAGCAGGGCAGTCGGGTGGTGGTACTGATCGATGAGGCCCAGGCACTGCCTGACGAGACCCTGGAGGCGATCCGCCTGTTTGGCAATCTCGAGACAGAATCGAGCAAGTTGCTGCAGATCGTGCTGTTTGGCCAGCCAGAGCTGGATGTCAGACTGGCCAGGCCTCACCTGCGCCAACTGCGCCAGCGGATCGGCTTTTCATACTGCCTGCGCCCGCTGCGCTTTGACGAGACCCGCGCCTATCTGGAGCACAGATTGCAGGTCTCCGGCTACCGCGGGGCACCACTGTTTGTTGGCCGCGCCATGCGGATGCTGTGGCGGGCCTCGCGAGGGATCCCGAGACTGATCAACATCCTGGCGCACAAATGCCTGATGTTGGCCTACGGTCAGGGGGGGCGCCGGATCGATAGCCGTCTGGTGAGGCTCGCCATTCGCGATACCGACGATGCCAGCCGCTTTGCGCCCTTGCGCTGGTGGCCCCTGTTACTGTTGCTGGGGTGCGCCCTGGCTTATGGAGTCTGGCCATGAGCGTTATCAACCAGATGCTGAAAGATCTGGATCGGCGCCAGCAAGGCGCCGAGGGAACTGCCGTCTATATCCCGCCAGTACGTCAGCAGGGTTGGTGGATGTTGCTGTTGACCCTGATCTGTGGTCTGGCATTGGGGATCCTCGGTTGGCGCACCTGGATCTACTGGCAGCAAGCTCACCCTGTCGTCGCCGCCAGTGAAGTGGTGGCCCCCGATGTGGTGACACGAGCCGCCGCGCCAGTCAACCCGCCCGAGCCGGTCGAGGTGGCCGCTGCGCTGCCGTTGCCGGGTGGGGATGAGAGAGTGGCTGATACCGCTGGCGGGCAGGTAGATGGAGAGATGGCCGATGGTGCCCCCTTTGATGCCTCCAGCGATATCGACGAGTCGGAGCCGACCGATGAAGAGCTGCAGCCCGAGCTTTACGCTGAACTGGCGGCAGAACAGCAGGCTGTCGCGAGTGCGCCACGCAAACCTGGCGTATTGAAGATCGAGACGGTTGAACTGTCGGCCAAGGAGCTGGCGGCACTGGCGGAGCGCAAGGCGACGACCGCCATGGCCAAGGGGAGTCTGCGGGATGCGCAGGACAATTACTATCAGGTGCTGGCCCACGATCCCTACAACCAGGGGGCGCGGGAGCAACTGGCGGGGCTGCTCTACGGCGAGGGGCGTCTGACCGAGGCGCGTCAGCTGCTGGAGGAGGGGATCCGACTCGATCCCCTGCAGGCCGATTTTCGTCTGCTGCTGGCCCGTCTTGCCATCAGCGAGGGACAGCAGCAGCAGGCACTTGGCTGGTTGTCCGGTTATCAACCTGATCTTGCCAGCAACCTGGACTATTACGCCACCTGGGCCGGACTGGCTCAGGAGCTGGGACAGAATGTCGAGGCGGCCAATTTCTATGTGAAGCTGCTGCGCCAGCAGCCGGATCAGGGCCGCTGGTGGCTTGGTCTCGGCGTGGCCGAGGATGGTCAGGGGCACAGCCAGCGGGCGCTCGATGCCTATCGCAACGCCCTGCTGCACGGCAACCTCGGCGAGGCGTCGACCAACTGGCTGGAACAACGAATTGGCCAACTAACCCCTTGATAAACGCAGGTTCGATGAGCGAAGAGATCATCGGATGTGGCAACGGGTGTGAAGTAACAGATATCGGAGCAAACATGGCACAACCCAGACTGAAAATGCGCCTCGGCGACCTGCTGGTTCAAGAGCAGATCATCTCTGATGATCAGTTGCAGCTTGCCTTGCAGCAGCAGCGTCAGACCGGCCGCAAACTGGGTACCACTCTGATTGACCTCGGTTTTATCAGTGAGGTGCAGCTACTGCAGTTCCTCGCTCGCCAGCTGGATGTGCCCTTCTTCGATCTCAATAACCTCACCATCGACGCCGCTGCTGTGCCGTTGCTGCCCGAAGTGCAGGCACGCCGTTATCGGGCGCTGGCAGTCAACCTCACCGACAACAAGGTGACGGTGGCCATGTCGGATCCGGCGGATTTGAGTGCGCTGGATGCCATCGCCGCCCTGCTGAGCCCGCGGGAGATGGTGCTGGCGGTCGCGCGGGAAGGGCAGTTGCTGGACTATTTTGACCGCCTCTATCGCCGTACCCGCGAGATTGAGAGCTTCGCCGAACAGCTGCAGGAGGAGTATCAGGACTCCGGCTTCGAGTTGGGTTCCGGCAATCTGGGGGCCAGTGACGAGGGGGAGGCGACGGTAGCCAAGTTGCTGCGCTCCCTGTTCGAGGATGCGGTACAGGTGGGGGCGTCGGATATCCACATCGAGCCGGACGAGAAGGTGCTGCGCATTCGCCAGCGGATCGACGGCATTCTCCACGAAAACATCCTCAATGAGGTACGCATCGCCCAGGCGCTGGTGCTGCGCCTCAAGCTGGTGGCCGGGCTCGATATCTCCGAGAAGCGGCTGCCGCAGGATGGCCGTTTCAACATGAAGGTGCGCGGCCGCGATGTCGATGTGCGGATGTCCACCATGCCGGTGCAATATGGCGAGTCGGTGGTGATGCGTCTGCTGGATCAATCCTCCGGCATTCTGTCACTGACCGAGACCGGCATGCCGCCGGAGATCCTGACCCGTTTCCGCCGTCAGCTCAAACGCCCGCACGGCATGATCCTGGTGACCGGCCCGACCGGGAGCGGCAAGACTACCACCCTCTATGGCGCCCTCTCCGAGCTCAATCAGTCCAGCAACAAGATCATCACGGTCGAAGATCCGGTGGAGTATCGTCTGCCCCGTATCAGCCAGGTGCAGGTCAATCCCAAGATCGGTCTCACCTTTTCCCATGTGCTGCGTTCCACCCTGCGCCAGGACCCGGACATCCTGCTGGTGGGTGAGATGCGGGACAACGAGACGGTGGAGATCGGTCTGCGTGGCGCCATCACCGGTCACCTGGTGCTGACCACCCTGCACACCAACGATGCGGTGACCAGTGCCCTGCGTCTGATCGACATGGGGGCGCCCGGCTATCTGGTGGCGAGCGCCCTGCGAGCGGTGGTCGCCCAGCGGCTGGTGCGGCGAGTGTGTGAGCACTGCGTTGAGGAGAAGGCGCCGGACGAAGGGCAGGCCACCTGGCTTACCGTGCTCTCCGGCGAGGCGCCTGGCCAGCATACCTATCACAAGGGCCGGGGTTGCCAGAGTTGCAACTTTACCGGTTACTCCGGACGGATTGGGGTCTACGAGCTGCTGGAGCTGGATCAGCCGATGATGGATGCCCTGCGCCGCAACGATGCGGAAGGGTTCGCCAAGGCGGCCCGTCAACACGAACACTACCGGCCGCTGGCCCTCACCGCACTCGACTATGCCCGTCAGGGGATCACCTCGGTGGACGAGGTGCTGCGACTGGCCGAGGATTTGGGGTAAGCGATGGCTAATTTTGCCTACAAGGGGCGTGACAGCCAGGGCAACGCCACCAGTGGCGTTGTAGAGGCTGCCAACGAGATGGCGGCCGCCGAACAGCTGATGCGCCGCGGGGTGATGCCTACCGAGCTGAAAGCCAGCAAGGCCAAATCCGCCACCATCGACTGGTCACTGCTGCTGGAAGGGGGCGTCAAGCTGGACGAGCTGGTGATCTTCAGCCGTCAGATGTATGCCCTGACCCGGGCCGGGATCCCGATCCTGCGCGCCATCTCCGGGCTGGAGGATAGCACCCACAGCAAGCCGCTCAAGCGGGCGCTTCACTCGCTGGGGGAAGATCTTGGCAACGGTCGCCCGCTGTCGAGCTCGATGCAGGCGCACCCCAAGGTATTCAGCAGCCTGTTTGTCGCCATTATCCACGTGGGTGAGAACACCGGTCAGCTGGAAGAGGCCTTTTTGCAGCTTGCCAACTATTTCGAGCTGGAGCTGGAGACCCGCAAGCGGATCAAGACCGCCATGCGCTACCCCAGCTTCGTGATGATCGCCATCGGTATCGCCATGGTTATCCTCAATATCATGGTGATCCCGGTGTTTGCCGGCATGTTCGCCAAGTTCGGGGTGGAGTTGCCGCTGGCGACCCGCATTCTGCTCGCCACTTCCCACTTTTTTGTTCACTACTGGTGGTTGCTGCTCGCCATTTTGGCGGGGATGGTGTTTGGTTGGCGCCGCTGGGTTGCTACCACCAAGGGCAAGCTGACCTGGCACCGCTGGCAGCTCAAATTGCCGATCGTCGGCACCATCATAGAACGCTCCCTGCTGGCTCGTTTTGCCCGCAGTTTTTCCATGATGCTCAAGGCAGGGGTGCCGCTGAACACTGCGCTGACCCTGGTGGCCGATGCGGTGGATAACGCCTGGATGGCGGGGCGGGTACGAGATATGCGCGCCGGTATCGAGCGGGGCGAGAGCCTGCTGCGCACAGCCAGCAGTAGCGGCCTGTTTACCCCGCTGGTGATGCAGATGATTGCCGTGGGGGAGGAGACCGGTCAGGTCGATGACCTGCTCCATGAAGCGGCCGAGTATTACGAGCGGGAGGTGGATTATGACCTCAAGAGTCTCACTGCACGGATCGAGCCGATCCTGATCGGGATCGTGGCGGTGATGGTGCTGATCCTGGCGCTCGGGATCTTTACACCGATGTGGGACATGATGCGCGCTGTTCGGGGTAAGTAACCATGCATCTTTAACTCTGATTGGCGGGACATGATGAGCGTCGTAAGAGGCAATAGGGCGAGGGAGTCGAGGAGTGGATGAGCAGACAGACACAACAGGATGATCGCTGGCTGGCCGGATATCGGCGGATCGCCGTGATAATCCTGCTGATGGTGATCGTCACGACCCTGGTGCGCAGCTATCAGATCAACCGGGAGGAGGCGCAACAGCTTTCGCTCACCCTGCTGGGGGAGCAATTTGCTGAGCGGGCACAGCGTTTGCACGGGATCTGGCTGAATGAGCGGCGCCCCGGCACCCTGCATAGCGCCGGTCATGGTTGGCAATTTGATGAGCGTGGCTGGCCACTCGGACTATTGCCCCCGCAATCCCCATCAGAGAATTGTCGTCAGTTGTGGCTTGCGCTGGTGGGCGAGACGGAGGGGAGCATGCCACCCTTACAGTTTCTGGCTCGCCCCGATGGCAGTGGCTGCGAGATAGGATGGGATGGTTATTGGCTGGTTTATCTGTTTTCCGACGGGCGAGTGATGAAAAAGCCTTGAATGAGGCTAATCATATGACCCAACTACATGATTTTTTTAGGTCTGCATGAAATAATATCGGCCATTACCAAGGGAGCATGAAAATGAAACCAATGGCACCATCAATGCCAAATAACGGGATGACAAGACAAGCTGCCGGCTTCTCCCTCATTGAGCTGGTGATCGTTATCGTGATCCTGGGGATCCTGGCGGTAACGGCGCTGCCCCGTTTTCTGGATGTGACCGACGAGGCGAAGAAGGCCAGCGTCGAGGGGGTATCTGGTGGCTTTGCTACCGGTGTATCTCTGGTTCGGGCCCAGTGGGAAGCGGAAGGGAGAGCCAAACAGGATAGCCTCAATACCGTGCTCTATGATGGCAGTCGCTTTTATCTGACCACACCGACGGATGCCCAGATCAGCAATGGTGAGTTGTCCCCTGGCTACCCCATGGATACTGCGGCCAGCGGTAATCCGGATGTGGACCCAGCCAATTTGACCGCCGAGCGTTGTCTCAATATTTGGGAGGGACTACTGCAAAACCCGCCCAAGGCTACGGCCAGCTTCAATGAAGTGCGCGGTAGCGGCAATGACCTGAAATACTATGCCACTGTGAGCAGTAATGGACTGGATTCGGTCTGCCGTTACTATCTGGTCAATAGTTTGAGTAAGGGCAGTGATGGCAAGTATCAGGATCCGCAAGGCAAGACTGATGCATTTATGAGTTTCAGTTACCGCCCGGCATCCGGTCAGGTGACCACAAATATTAATTAACAGAGGAAAGTGAAATGAAAAAACAGGCGGGTTTTACCTTGATCGAACTGGTTATCGTGATCATCATTCTGGGTATTCTGGCGGTCACTGCTGCACCCAAGTTCCTGAATCTGCAGGATGATGCACGTAAGTCTGCTGCGCAGGGGGTTCAATCTGCACTGCAGAGTGCAGCTAATCTGGTTTATAGCAAGGCTGCTTTGGAAGGTCTTGAGGCATCGTCTTCTGCCGTATCTGTTGCTGGAACTACAGTTCAGGCGATTTATGGTTATCCGACTGCTGCGACAGTTAAAAATGCACTTACATTGGATGGTTGGTCTGTTTCTCCTGCGACCCCTACAGGGAGCACTGCAGATTTTTATCCTGATAATACAAAGGGTAACTCTTGTTATGTGACCTATACGCAAGCTACTGATAAAGACACTCCTTTCAAGGTTGAATTGGCGGATACTTGTAAGTAAGCGTGCAAGCGAGGCTTCGGCCTCGCTTTCTTCTTTCCCCAATGAGAAAAACCATGCCTGCAACCAAGGGCTTTACCCTGATTGAACTGGTACTGGTGATCCTGTTACTCGGGATTCTTGCCGCCTTTGCTGTGCCCAAATGGCTGGGCAAAGGCGGCGTTGAAACTCAAACCGTGCGTGACGAGCTGCTGACCCGGCTGCGATTGGTGCAGACCGTCAATATGCATGAGCCTGCCAACCGCTGTACCCAGCTGGTGGTCGCCTCTCCCCGTTTTGCCCACCGAACTTATACTGCGTGTCCTGCCAGCGATGATCTGGGCAGTGGCTGGACCGACAATTTGCGCACCCGTGGTCGGCTGGTAACCGTCTCTGAAGGCATCACTCTTTCCCTGAACAGCAACAACAGCTTCGTGCTGCGCTTCGATCAGATGGGGAGGCCGCTAGGCAGTTGCGCCGCCGGTTGTACCTTGCAGGTGAGTGATGGTCGCGAAACCAGCCGCATCCAGATTGAGTCTGAGGGGTTTATCCATGAGATCCCTTAAGCGTGGTTTTACCCTGATTGAGCTGATCGTCGGCATCGTGCTGCTGGCCGTGGCCTTGACCGGTATGTTGGGGTTACTTATCAATCAAGCACCTCAGGCAGTGGATCCGGTGCAGCAGGTGCGCGCCGCCCAGCTTGCCCAGCGCCTCTCCGGCGAGATCCTGCAAAAGTCGTTTGATGAACATTCGGAGCATAACGGTGGTCGTTATCGTTGTGGCGAGACCTTTAATGGCCAATTTTATGGGGATTGCAGTTGCCCTGTTGGTGTGGCATGTACCCCGCAACCTCCTGCTCCGACGATTGCTGGTTGGCAGCCTAGTCAATATGGTCCTGATGGTGAGCCCGCATCCTATGCTTATAACGATGTGGATGATTTCGATACCTCAGGTAATTGGGTGGATGCCAACACCCTGACTCAGACTGCAGCGGGAGTCGGCGGTGAGGAGTATCGCAACTATCAGGTGAAAATTGTGGTGAGCGGAGCCGATTTCAGCGACGGCACCTTCAAGAGTTGTGCCGCACCCTGCTCTGTGGGTAAGCGTATTGATCTGCAGATCAAGCTACCGGATCAGAGCGTGCTCGACTTCTCCTTCTACCGGGGGAACTACTGATGGATCGCTCTGCTGTCGGGGGTTGCCTCTCTACCAGAATATCAGCGCCCCTAGCCAACTCCGGCGCCAGATTACGCCTGGTGGCCAATCGAACCTACCACAAACCTCGGGGTAACCGTGGCTTTACCTTGGTCGAGCTGGTGATGGTCATCCTGCTGCTCGGGATAATGGCGACCTTTACCAGCCAGTTTATCGGTATCGGTACCCAGATTTATGGCGATGCCAGCAGCCGTGAGCAGCTGATGAGCGATGCCCGCTTCGCCATGGAGCGGCTTAACCGCGAACTGCGCGATGCGGTGCCGGGATCGGAGCGGATCGAGACGACTGGCGGGGCATGGGTCGACTCCGGTGCCTGTCTGCGGTTTTGGCCCATCAGCACCTCCAGCCGCTATCTGGCGCTTAACCGTGCTATGTCGGGGAGCACGGCCACCCTTGAGCTGGTGATGGCGACCCCGGCTTCTGCTGCCAACCCACTGGATGTGGATGCCACCGCCGTCAAAAAAAATGATCAGCTGATCGTCTTCCCTGTGCCGGACAAAAATGCCGGTTCGCTCACGGCTGGCTGCGATTATGGCCGCTGCGTGGCCAAGGTCACGGATGTGCTGACGCCCGTATCCGGAGCGCAAACCATCCGCTATACCAGTGCCGAGAGCCTGGCTGGTCTCTCTCCGGGCAGCCGGGTCTACTTTGCCAACCAGCAGGTACGTTACTGTGTGGAAGGAAACACGCTGATCCGTGCCACTGCCCCCATTGGAGCATCCTTACCTGCACAAGGCGTATTGATGGCCGATTCCCTTCGTATTGGAACCTTCTATCGGGAAACCTCGGCGTTTAACGCTGAAGGGGAGTTTGGCATGCGCTTTGTGTTCGAACGCAAGGGGGAGTCGGTCACCTTCAACCACAAGATAGAGGTGTTCAATGTGCCCTGATCCACAGGCTTTCGGACGGATGCGAGGCAGTGCCTTGATGATCGCCCTGTTTGTGATTGTGGTGATGGCACTGCTGGCGGCTGCCATGGGCCGTTTTCTGGTCGATAGCGGCGAGAAAAATACCGTGGAGGTGCGCAGCGTGCGGGCCCTGCTGGCCGCCCAGAGCGGGCTGGAAGTGGCGCTCTATCGGTTGTTCCCCAAGCGCACGCTTGCCCAACCGACCCCCCCAGCGGTCTGCCTGGCAAGCAGCCCACTGAGCTTTGCCAGCAATCCAGGGCTGACCAACTGTCAGGCTGTGGTTCGTTGCGCCACGGTGCCGGTGACCTACAACGGATCTGTGACCAATGGCTATCGTCTCGAGAGTGTCGGAACCTGTGGCAGCTCGGACCTTAACAGTGCCAACCCTGATTTTGCCGTGAGCCGAACCCTGATGGTCGAAGCTTATGATGGAGGAACACCCTGATGCGCAATTTATGGATCGTCGCAGCCGTGTGGCTATTTAGTGGCGCAGCAGGGGCCTTTCAAACTATCAATAATGGGACAACGTTTCCTGCTGTTGTACAAGGCCATGGTGGCACGAGTAATGGCTGGTGTGGGTGGTGGGGAAATAACTACTCCACTCTCACCATGAATGGCAGCGCCAAGATAACCGGCACAGAGGGGCGAACCCTAAATTTCTGTTATTCCAACCAAAATGCGGGAATGCCTGTTGATAGCTGTGATAACAGCAATGGCAGTAGAAGACTATGTACGATTACACCCGATACGATTCAGGGTCTATCCACCAGTGGGGGTAACGCATTTTTAGCTGGGAATGGTAGTAGTGGCGGAGTCCCTTTCTGTAGTGCTGGGCAGGCTATCAGTTTAGGCAGTGCAAGTCAGTATCAGTTCTCCAGCCTCTCTTTGTATAGCAGTTGCACCGTGACCTTCTCCTCAGCTCGCACCGAATATCGGATCCAGAAGATAGAGGCTGGCAGTGGTGCCAAGCTGATTTTGCCTAGTGGAGACTACTGGATCGATCAGTTGACCCTTAATCAGGGGGCCGAGATTGAAATTCAGGGAGAAGTGAGGATTTTTGTGAAACAGGCAACCCAGCTCAACGGTGCTGTATTGAATCGTTCCGGTACGGGTTCTCTGCTGCTATTTGGATATCAGGATATCACCCTGAACAACGATACCTTGTTGAATGGGTATGTTTATTCCGATCAGACGCTGGTGTTGAACAATACCTCCGTCATTAACGGCCGTACTACCAGCCGTTCCCTGACGATGGCAAGTAGCAGCGCCATCAATGACCAGGCATTTGCTCCGCCATTGACCTGTTTTAACGATAACTTCTCGTCCGGCTCTCTGAGCAGTGACTGGGTGGTGAAGACCAGTAGTGGTTCTTTCACCCCTTCAATTGTCAACGGCCGCTTGCGCTTGACCCAAGCGGTGGGTAATCAGGCCACCTCAACTACCTATCAGCGGTTATTTCCGGCAGCGAACAATCTGGTGACCATCTCCTTTAACCATTATGCCTACGGTGGCAACGGGGCTGATGGTATGGCGGTAGTGCTATCCGATGCGACAGTGACACCACAGCCCGGAGCATTTGGTGGTCCGCTTGGCTATGGTTTCAAGCCGGGTATCCCCGGTTTTGCAGGAGGTTGGCTGGGGATTGGCTTCGACGAGTTCGGTAACTACTCGGGCGAGGGGGGGACGGCCAACGTGGGGCAGCGTCGGCAGGCGGTGGTTATCCGTGGTTCCGGTTCAGGAACAAGTGGTTACAACTATCTGCGGGGTACCTGTAACAACGGCACGACCAACACGAGCACAAATTGCCTGAGCCCGGCAGTTGATGGCAATGGCAATGCTAACCACAAGTATCAACTTACCATTGACTCACGTGTTGCCGGCCAGTCGATGGTGAAAATAGAGCGAGATACCGGTAATGGCTACATTACGCTGATCGACTCGTTCAATGCTCAGAGTCAGAGCGGCCAGACTCAGGTGCCGAGTGATTTTTTGCTCTCTCTTACCGGTTCGACCGGGGGCTCCACCAACGTCCATGAACTCGACAATGTGCAGATCTGTGCTCTGCGATCCAACCCGGTTGGTGTTCAGATTGACCACTTCCAGCTTGACCACTCCGGTCAGGCGCTGACGTGCAATCCCGAGACGGTGACTGTCAAGGCATGCGCCAATGCCGCTTGTACCACACTAATCACAGATCCGGTGACCGCGACCCTGAGTTTAACCCCAATTTCTGCCAGCAATGGTTGGATTGGTGGCAATACAGTGACCTTCAGCGGCGGTTCGACCACTGTGCAGCTGCGCAACAATACGCCGACCGCAGTAACCATCGGCGTTTCCGGTTCGACTCCGACGACCAAGCCATTCAGTACCACCTTGTGCAAGGCTGGGGCTGGTACGCCCAGTGCTGCCGCCTGTACCCTGAACTTTGCCGATAGCGGCTTCTTCTTTGATGTGCCTGATACCTATTCCAATCAGCCGCAGACGGTGACTATCAAGGCAGTCAAAAAGAGCGATGTGACCAAGCAGTGTGTGCCGGGGTTTGCCAGTCAGACCAAGAGCGTCAAGTTCTGGAGCAGTTATATCTCTCCGGCCAGCAACCCTTACAACAGCAAGATGAGCATTAACAATAGTGTGCTCAGTACCAGTCAGGGAGCTGCGACGCAGCTTTCCCTCGCATTTGATGCTCAGGGGCAGTCGACCATCACGGTTAATTATCCGGATGCGGGTAAGGTGCAACTGGATGCCCGTTATGATGGTACTGGCAGTGAAGCCGGTTTGGTGATGCTCGGAGCGGATCAGTTTGTGGCGCGTCCGGTGGGCTTGTGCATTACCCCTCCGCAAGGGGTATGCGCGGCAGGTGATAGCAGCTGTCCAGTCTTCAAGAAAGCGGGGGATACGTTCCAGGTAGATATCAAGGCGATGGCCTGGGAGTCAGCCAATGATGGGGATATCTGCGCCGGGAATCTGACTACGCCCAACTTTTCCCTGCCCAATATTGCTCTGGGCAGTACGCTGGTGGCACCCAATCCGGGCACCAATGCAACGCTGGGGACTACCACCTATAGCCATGTGGCTGCACCCAACAGTGTTAATAGCGTTAGTCAGACAGTGAGTGAGGTGGGAGTGTTCAGGATGACAGCGAACCCACCTGCTGGTAGTTACTTCACCTACACAATACCAGCTGTAACCAGCGCCCCCATCGGTCGTTTTGTGCCTTGGGATTACAGTTTGAGCGGCGGTTTTATCACTCCAGCCTGCAATGCCTTTACATACATGAGTCAGCCCTTTGCCAGCGGTTTTGTCCTCACTGCACGCAATCTGCAGAAAGGGACGACACAGAACTATAAGGGGGCGTTCGCTAAAGGGGTTGCTGAGATGGTGGCGGCTAATGCTTTGGATGGCATTGCGCGTGACCAGCGTATTACGTTGTCGCCATCGCTCAGTTGGGCAAATGGTGTCGCCAGTATCAATCAGCAGTCGCCTTTGGGGCTGAATACCCGTTTTGATCGCGCCGCGAGTCCAGAAGCACCTTTTGCCACGTTGAGCTTTGGTATCAAAGTCGATGATAAGGATGGCGGCAATACACTGTTGGCTAATCCAAATATGAATACTGCTGTGGCTGGGGCATGTTCCGGTGTTGGGTGTAATGCGGTGTTACTCGGTACGCAAAAGTTGTTGTACGGTCGCCTGCAAGCTGGTACGGCTGCGGGGCTGGCTGCGGCGCCGCTGGCCATTCCGCAGCAAATGCAATATTACGACGCTGGCAACTGGCTGCTGAACAAGGAAGATCAGTGTACCCAGCTCTCTTTGGCCAATCAGGGGTTCACTTTCCTCAATTCGAGTCACACCTTTGATGCTGCGACCCGCGAGTTGAATCTGGGGGCGGGTCGCAAAATCAAGCTGGGGTTGGGCGGCTCGGCGCCCGGTGGGGACGCTGCACTGGCGAAAGACGGGGAGATCCTGTTCCACTTTGCCAAGCCGGATATCTCGGTGCGCATTCCCTACAAGGTCGATTTGGCAAAACAGCCGTCGCAGCCGATCTGGTTGTCTGACCCGGCCAGCCTGCAGGGGGAGGCCATTTTCGGCTCCAGCCGTGGTAATGACAGAATTATTTATCGGCGCGAAGTATTGCATTGAATAATGTGAAAGGGGGGATGGCTCAGCAGCATCCCCCTAAATCCTTGTTTATTAGTGTTTGCAAGCGTGTGCGAGTGAGTGATGACTCGCATTTTTGTCGCGCCTGATTGATTGGCGACAGTTTGAGCGCTTGCCGATTGGGGTGGGCATTGGTAAAGTTAGCCGGTTTTCTGCACCTCCAAATTCTTAGGATTTCCCGTAGCCATGTTCAAAAAGCTCAGAGGCGTCTTTTCCAACGATCTGTCGATCGATTTGGGAACTGCCAACACCCTGATCTATGTAAAAGATCAAGGGATCGTCCTTAACGAACCCTCAGTTGTCGCCATTCGCCAAGAGCGCGGGAACGCCAAATCGGTCGCTGCTGTCGGTCATGCCGCCAAGCAGATGCTGGGCCGTACCCCGGGCAACATCTCCGCGATCCGCCCGATGAAAGACGGCGTGATTGCCGATTTTTACGTGACCGAGAAGATGCTGCAGCACTTCATCAAGCAGGTTCACGACAACAACTATTTCCGCCCCAGCCCGCGTGTGCTGGTGTGTGTACCGTGTGGCTCCACTCAGGTTGAGCGTCGTGCCATCAAGGAGTCCGCTCTGGGTGCAGGTGCCCGCGAGGTTTACCTGATCGATGAGCCTATGGCTGCTGCCATCGGTGCCGGCCTGCCGGTGTCCGAAGCAACCGGTTCCATGGTGGTTGATATCGGTGGTGGTACTACCGAAGTAGCCATCATCTCCCTGAACGGCGTGGTCTACTCCCAGTCCGTCCGTATCGGTGGCGACAAGTTTGACGAAGCCATCATCAGCTACGTCCGTCGCAACTACGGCAGCCTGATCGGTGAAGCCACTGCCGAGCGCATCAAGCACGAGATCGGCTCCGCCTATCCGGGCGAAGAGGTGCGCGAGATTGAAGTCCGTGGTCGCAACCTGGCTGAAGGTGTACCGCGCAGCTTCACCCTCAACTCCAACGAAATCCTGGAAGCGCTGCAAGAGCCGCTGTCCGGTATCGTGGCCGCCGTTATGGTGGCTCTGGAGCAGTCCCCGCCGGAACTGGCTTCCGACATCTCCGAGCGCGGCATGGTGCTGACCGGTGGTGGCGCTCTGCTGAAAGATATCGACCGTCTGCTGATGGAAGAGACTGGCATTCCTGTCGTCGTGGCCGAAGATCCCCTCACCTGTGTGGCCCGTGGCGGCGGCAAGGCGCTGGAGCTGATCGATATGCACGGTGGCGATCTGTTCCACTACGAATAAGACCCAAAGCCGGCCAGCGTGCCGGCTCTTTTTTGACGACCCATGAAACCCATTTTTGGTAGAGGCCCTTCGCTTCAGTTACGGTTGTTTCTCGCCGTCATCATCTCCATTGCTGCCATCGTCGCGGACTCCCGCTTCGGTGTGTTTACCCATGTCCGCGTCTACCTCAGTTCGTTAGTCAGTCCCCTGCAATACATGGCCAATGCGCCCGGTACCCTGCTCGACACCATGTCGACCCAGGTGCAGACCCGTGCCGATCTCATCGAGCAGACCAAGCAGCAGGAGCAACAGCTGTTTACCCTGCGCTCTCGCCTGCTCAAGATGGATCATCTGGAGCACGAGAACCAGCGTCTGCGCGAGCTGCTCGGTTCGCCGGTGCACAAAGAGTCCCGCAAGATGGTGGCCGAGCTGCTGTCGGTGGATTCCGACCCCTTCAGCCATCAGGTGCTGATCAACAAGGGGGCGCTGGATGGCGTCTATAACGGTCAGGCGGTGATCAACGATCAGGGGGTGATTGGTCAGGTGCTCCACGTGGGCTCCACCACCAGTCGCGTGCTGCTGATCACCGACTCCAGCCACGGTATTCCGGTGCGGGTGCTGCGCAACGACTTGCGCGCCATCGCCTCCGGCAGTGGCGAGCTGGACAAGCTGGAGCTGCGCAACCTGCCGCGCAACACCGATATTCAGGTGGGGGATCTGCTGGTCACCTCGGGTCTGGGTGGCCGTTTCCCGGAAGGTTATCCGGTGGCGACCGTGACCCGATCCGAATATGTGGAGGGCAAGCCCTTCGCCCAGGTCGAGGCCAAGCCGCTGGTCGAGCTGGATCGGCTGCGTTATCTGCTGCTGCTGTGGACCGACAAGAAACCCGAAGTACATGATGATGAGAATGGCGAACGGGTGGCAACGGCTGCCTCCGCCGCTGGAGCCACTCGCTGATGCTGCAACCCGCCAGCGGCAGGATCTGGATCTGGATTTCGATCCTGCTGGCCTTGAGCCTGTCGATCCTGCCGCTTCCTTTCGAATTTGACCCCTTCCGTCCGGACTGGCTGGCCATGGTGCTCATTTACTGGGCACTGGCCTTGCCGCACCGGGCCAATGTCGGCACCGCCTGGGTGGCCGGCCTGCTGCTGGATGTGCTGCTTGGCAGCACCCTCGGCGTGCGGGCCATGGCGATGGCCATCACCACCTATCTGGCAGCATTCCAGTTCCAGAAGATCCGCAACTTCTCCCTCTGGCAGCAGGCCCTGATCATCGGTGGGCTGTCGCTGGTAGGCAAGCTGACGGTGTTCTGGGCCGAACACCTGTTTAGCCGGGCCAGCCTCAACTTCGCCTACTTTTGGTCGACGTTGACGACGATGCTAATATGGCCCTGGGTGTTTCTGGTGTTGCGCAAAGTGCGGCGCCGCTTCAATATCAGGTAAATATGAGCAAAAACAACGAACTGCAACTCTATCTTGCATCGGGTTCCCCCCGTCGTCGCGAACTGTTGGCCCAGCTTGGCTATCGTTTTGATGTGCTGAAACTGGATGTGCCGGAGCAACGGGAAGAGGGGGAGAAACCGCAGGATTATGTCTGCCGTCTCGCCCGCGACAAGGCGATGGCTGGTGTGGCGTGTGCGCCGACGGCGTTGCCGGTGTTGGGTGCCGACACCATAGTGGTGCTGGGGGATCGGGTGCTGGAGAAACCGTCCGATCTGCTCGATGCCAAGGATATGCTGGAGGCGCTCTCCGGCAAGGTACATCAGGTGATGACCGCGGTGGCGCTGGCCACCCCCGAGCGCTGCGATGTGCGACTGGTCACCACCAACGTGGCGTTTCGCAAGCTGGACGAGGCCGAGATTGAGGCCTACTGGCAAACCGGAGAGCCCTGTGACAAGGCCGGGGCCTACGGCATTCAGGGGATTGCCGGCAAGTTTGTCAGCCGCATCGAAGGCAGCTATAGCGCCGTGGTCGGCCTGCCGCTGCTGGAGACGGATCTATTGATCAAGCAGCATCTGGAACAACACAAGTAATTTTCCGTCAGCTGTGCTCTGCTGCGTTCTTCCTTGCGCGCGTTGTACCGGATTGGCTGTATAAGAATTCAAAACTGGAACAGGCAAGGTTAGTTATGTCGGTAGAACTGCTGGTTAACGTTACCCCCTCCGAAACCCGGGTCGCTCTGGTCGAAAACGGTCTGCTGCAGGAAGTGCATGTAGAGCGTCAGGCCAAACGCGGCATTGTCGGCAACATCTACAAAGGCAAGATCAGCCGGGTGCTCCCGGGCATGCAGGCGGCTTTCGTCGATATCGGTATGGACAAGGCGGCCTTTTTACACGCCTCCGATATTGTGCCCCATACCGAGTGTGTGGCTGTGAAGGAGAAGGAGCAGTTCCAGGTCGGCAATATCGCCGAGCTGGTGCGTCAGGGGCAGGACATCATGGTGCAGGTGGTGAAAGACCCGCTGGGTACCAAGGGTGCCCGTCTCACCACCGATATCACCTTGCCTTCCCGCTATCTGGTCTTTATGCCGGGCAGCGCTCACGTCGGCGTCTCCCAGCGAATCGAGTCCGAAGCGGAGCGGGAGCGCCTCAAGCGCACCGTAGCTGGCTATGTGGATGAGCTGGGTGGCTACATCATCCGTACCGCCGCTGAAGGGGTGGGGGAGCAGGAGCTGGAGCAGGATGCCGCCTTCCTCAAGCGGCTGTGGCGCAAGATCCTCGAGCGCAAGCAGAAGTATCCCCCCTGCAAGATCCTCTACGAGGATCCCAGTCTGGCATTCCGGGTGGTGCGCGATTTCGTCGGCGCAGAACTCGACAAGATCCGCGTCGACTCCCGCCAGAGCTTCGATCAGCTCAAGCGCTTCACCGAAGAGTATGTGCCGGAGCTGGCCAGCAAACTGGAGTACTACCCCGGCGAGTCACCGATCTTCGATCTCTACGATGTGGAGAACGAGATCCAGCGGGCGCTGGAGCGCAAGGTGGAGCTGAAATCCGGCGGCTACCTCATCATCGACCAGACCGAAGCCATGACCACGGTGGATATCAACACCGGCGCCTTTGTCGGCCATCGTAATCTGGAAGAGACCATCTTCAATACCAACGTCGAGGCGACGGCAGCCATCGCTCGTCATCTGCGCCTGCGCAACCTCGGTGGCATCATCATCATCGACTTCATCGACATGCAGTCGGAAGATCACCGCCGCCGGGTGCTGCACAGTCTGGAGCAGGCGCTGTCCAAGGATCGCGCCAAGACCAACGTCAACGGCTTCTCCCAGCTGGGCCTGGTGGAGATGACCCGCAAGCGCACCCGCGAGAGTCTGGAGCATGTGCTCTGCTCCGAGTGTCCCGAGTGCAAGGGACGCGGCCGGGTCAAGACGGTGGAGTCGGTCTGCTTCGAGATCCTGCGGGAGATCATCCGGGTCAACCGTGCCTACGATGCAGATCAGTTCACCGTCTACGCAGCCCCTGCCGTAGCCGACTATCTCCATGGCGAGGAGTCCCACAGTCTGGCGGAGCTGGAAGTGTTTATCGGCAAGCAGGTGCGGGTGGTGAGCGAGCCTCTCTGCGGCCAGGAGCAGTTCGACGTGGTGATGATGTAATTGGTCTATCGCTGGCTGAGTCGGGGCTGGTTAGCCCTGGGGGTCCTGTTCGTACTGCTGGCCATGCTGGTCACCCTGGTGCGGGTCGGGGGCCCTTTGCTGAATCAGTATCGAGAGAGCCTTATCCACACTCTGCTCGGCGATTCGCAAATCAAGGTCAGCGTCGATCAAATTGGACTGAGCTGGACACAATCAGGCCCGGCCCTCGAACTGCAACAGCTCGCCGTTGCCCCCGACTCCAAACGCTATACCGTCAAGCTCGGCAAGGCCTGGGTGCATCTCGACTTCTGGCGCACCATTAACGAGCTAAAGCCGGTGTTTGGCGAGCTGATCCTCAGCGATGGCGATATCACCCTCGACTTGCGCCAACCGGCTGACGACAGCCCTTCCGGCGATCCCCAGCAGGGCGCCCTGCTGCGCTTTCTGCTGACCCAGCTCTCCACCTTTGACATCCATAACACCCGGCTCAATGTCACCACCGCACTGGGCGACATGCGAGCACTCGATATTGCCCAACTGCGCTGGCAGAATCGTGGCAAGCGCCATCAGGGGGTCGGTAAGGCCTATCTCATCAACGGGGTAGGCGAGAGCACCCTGGACCTGATACTCGATGTAGATACGCCACAAGATCGGCTCGATCGCCTCAAGGGGCAGCTCTATCTGGGTGCCCGCCAGCTCGATATTACCCCGACCCTCGCCAGGATCCATGCTGGTGAACCCAAGGTGGCCGGGCAGCTCGATTTCCAGCTCTGGAGCGAGTTTGACAGCGGCAAGCTGGGCAATACCCTACTGGCCTTTGGCAACAACTACCTGATCTGGAAGGATCCCAAGAAAGGGGAGATGCACCGTTTCGGCCTCGATGGCGGCAAGGTTCAGCTACGCCGCGATGGTGAAAACTGGCAACTGGCCAGCCATGGCGTCACCTTCAAGCTGGATGGTAAACCCTGGCTGCACAGCCGGTTGCAGCTGGAGCGGATCGGTGAGCGGGTGCAGGGTTATGTGCCGCAGATCGATCTCGACCAGCTTGCCCAGCTGAGCCAGCTGGTCTCCGCGATTTATCCTGCCCAGAGCGAGCTGCTCAAGCAGACCAAACCCAAGGGCAAGCTGACAGATTTGACCCTGCAGGCGGATGCCGGGTGGCAGGATATATCCCTCAGCGGCGAGATCGTCAATGTGAGCCTCAATGCCTGGCACGACGTGCCCGGGATGCAGGATCTCAACGGTGAATTCTGGCTCACCCCCAAGGGGGGCAGCGCCAGAGTGGCGCTGGCGAACGACAAGGTGGATCCCGCCCGTCACTTCAAGATGCCGATCCCGGTCGACAACTTCTCGGCCCGCCTCGACTGGTGGCGCGAGGAACAGGGCTGGGTGCTGTACGGGCAGGATATCGCGCTGGATAACCCGGATCTGACCCTGTCCAGCCGTTTCCGCCTCGATCTGTTCGAGCACCCTTTCCTCGCCCTGACCGGTCGCATCGATGTGAAGAATGCGGGCCATGCGGATCGCTACTTCCCGCTGCAGGCGATGGACAAGGGGCTGGTGGATTACCTGAGCGGCGCCATCAAGGGGGGCAAGGCCAAGGGGGCCGACCTGCTCTGGTATGGGGAGTTTCGGGATTTCCCTTATGAGAAAGGTGATGGCATCTTCCAGGTGGCGGTGCCGCTGGAGCGGGCCACCTACGAGTTCTTCCCTGGTTGGCAACCGCTCACCGACCTGCAGATCGATCTCTTGTTCCAGAATGCCGGCCTCGATATGCGCAGCCGCTCCACCCGACTTGGCAAGGCGAGCTCCGACTCGGTGCATGCCTGGATCCCGGATCTCTCCCCAGGCGCCCACCTCTATGTGGATGCCAAGGTGCAGGGGGAGGGTAAGGCCATCAGCGACTACCTGCAGGACTCCCCGCTGGGCAGTTCGGTGGGACAGGCGCTGCGGGAGATCGAGATCCGTGGCCCGATGGCAGGATCGGTCAAGCTCGATATTCCTCTCGATGGCGAGAGCGAGGTGAAGGCGAGTGGCGATGCCACCTTCAGCAACAACAAGGTGCGGGTCGCCAGTCTGGATCTGCCGCTGGAGAAGGTGCAGGGGCGCCTCGAGTATGACAACCAGCAGACCCGTTTCAGCAACCTCAAGGCGAGCCTGTGGAACCAGCCGCTGACCCTCGACTATCAGGGGCGCCAGCATCCGGATCACTATCAGGTCGACCTCGATTTCAAGGGGCAATGGGATAGCCGCCGCCAACCCGCCGCCATCTCTTCGTACGGTATCCTCAACGGCCGCAGCAACTGGGGCGGCAAGCTCGAGTTGATCTTGCCCGAGAGCAAGCCGTTCAGCTTCCAGCTGGCGCTCGACTCCAACCTGCAGGGGATGGGGCTGGATCTGCCGCTGCCGCTGGCCAAGAGCAGCGCCAGCCGGCTGCCGCTCAAGGTGATCGCCCGTGGCCGGGATGGCAGCGCCGACATTCGCGCCGTGCTGGGGGCTGATGTGGATATGCAGACCCGGCTGGTCTACGGCGAGGGGGTGCCTTATCTCAGTCGGGTGCGGGTTGATATAGGCCAACCGGGTGCCCGGGTAATGCGCGATGCCCCCATGTTGCTTGCCATCAACCAGCAGGAGGCCGATGTGGGCGGCTGGCTGGCGCGACTCAAGCAATGGCTGCCAGCGCAGAACCAGACCGGTAATGCGGTAGTCGGCCCTGCCTTCCTGCCACAGGAGTGGTGGGTGGATGGGCAGCTGGCCCGTGCCTATATCGGCAGTGCCACCCTCAAGGCGGCGCGTTTCACCGTGGGACCGACCAATCAGGCGACCGAAGTGATGATCGATAGCCCCGATGTGATGGGGGTGATCCGCCTGCCCGCAGTGGCCAACCGTCCGGTGGATGCCAAGTTTGCCCGCATCTACTGGTCCGGCAAGAGTTCGGATCTCAGCCCGGATCCCGATGCGAAGCAGGATAACGCCATCATGGCTTCGATCCCCTGGCTGACATTCAGCTGTGTCGATTGCCGCTTTGGCGAGTTGCCGCTTGGCGAAGTGAAAGGCGAGCTGCTGCCGGGCGCCAACAAGGTGACTCTCAAGGGGCTGGATATGCGGTTGGCAGGCAGTCAGCTTGCCGGCAGCGTCGACTGGCTGGCCGATGGCAACCGGATGGAGACGCGGGCCCGTGGCAAGCTGACCAGCAACAACAGCGAGCTGCTGCTCAAGCGGCTCGGCTACACCTCGCCCATCGGTGATGCCCCCGGCTCCCTCGCCTTTGATCTCAACTGGCAGGATGTGCCCTATCGCCCGAGTCTGCCGACTCTGGGGGGGAGTGCCAACTATCAGCTGGAGGGGGGCACCCTGCGGGAGGTCAACGACAAGGGCGCACGGCTGCTCTCCCTGCTCAGTCTCGACTCCCTGCTGCGCAAGCTGCGCCTCGATTTTCGCGATGTGTTCGACAAGGGTTTCTACTTCGAATCCATGTCTGCTTCTGCCACCATCAAGCAGGGGCAGGTCAGCAACAATGATTTCTATATGAAGGGGGCTGCAGGCAATCTGCGCGGCGAGGGGATCGCCGATTTGGTGCGCTGGCGGCTCGACTACGAGCTGAGCTTTTCCCCGAACCTTGGTGGCACCCTGCCGGTGGTGGCGGCTTTCTCCATCACGCCGATCACGGGTCTCTATGTGCTGGCCCTCTCCAAACTGCTGGAGCCGGTGGTGGATGTGGTGACCCGCATCGACTTTCGTATCTCGGGCCCGCTCGACGCACCCAAGCTGATTGAGGCGGGGCGCGATCGCGCACGCATCAAGCTCAACCAGCAGCAGAAAGAGGCGGTCGACGCCGTTGCTCCCAGCCTGCCAACGCAAGAGGTGACCCCTTTCCTGATGAGCCCCAAACACGCGGGGCCTGCTCAGCGCTGAACGAGCGGCCCGGCACCATCACAAGGAGTGAGCCATGATCCGACATATCCTGCTGATCGCCTTCAAGCCGGACACCAAGCCTGCCCAGATAGATGCGGTGCGTACCGCCTTTCTCGCCATTCCGCATCAGGTCAGCGGTGTGACTGCTGTGGAGTGGGGTGAGAATGACAGCCCGGAGGGGAGGGATGACGGTTTTACCCACACCGTGCTGATGACCTTTGCCGACGAGGCTGCCCGCCAGCGCTATATGCCCCATCCTGATCACGATGCCCTCAAGGCCATCTTTCGCCCGGTGCTGGCGCGCATCATAGTGCTGGATTACACCCTGCAGGCGGGTGATGCTGTCACCATCTGATGGCCCAAGCGACAAGGAGAGAGTCATGTGGTTAGTCGCAATACAGCTGGTATCTGGCCGTCACTGGCAGGATAACCGGGAGCAGATCGCCGCCGAGCTGGCCGCCTTGCCCAAAGAGCGGCCGCTGCTGGTGCTGTTGCCGGAGAACTTTGCCCTGTTTGGCGAGCGGCAAGGTTATCTGGATGGGGCCGAGACCATAGGTGAGGGTCCGATCCAGCAGCAGCTGGCCGAATGGGCACGAGATTACGGCATCTGGCTGGTGGCCGGGGCTGTGCCGACCACCATCGAAGGTTCCGACCATATCCACACAAGCTCGCTGGTGTTTGACCCAAGCGGTGAGCTCAGGGGCCACTACCACAAGATCCACCTGTTCGACGTGGATGTGGCGGACAATCACGGCCGCTATCGGGAGTCGGAGACCTTCAGCCCGGGGGATGCACCTGTGCTGGTGGACTCCCCGTTTGGTCCCCTCGGCCTCTCGATCTGTTATGATTTGCGCTTTCCCGAGCTCTACCGCCAGTTGGCCCGAGCTGGAGCTCGCGTGCTGCTGGTGCCTGCCGCCTTTACCGCCGTGACCGGCGAGGCGCACTGGGAGCCGCTGCTGCGGGCTCGCGCCATCGAAAACCAGTGCTACGTAGTCGCGGCCAATCAGGGCGGCACTCACGAAACGGGGCGCCAGACCTGGGGCCACAGCATGGTGATCGACCCCTGGGGCCGGGTGCTGGCCAGCAAAGAGTCCGGGTGCGGTACCGTGCTGGCGAAGATGGAGCCCGGGCTTATCGACGAATTGAAACGCACCATGCCAGTGCTGCAACACGCCCGTTTGCTCTGATGGTGTGGTGAAAAATTGAAACGCAGCCGTTTGCCCGTGCTGGAGCATGCCCGTTTGTTGTGATGGTGTGGCTTGTTGCCAACCCGTCGGCAAGACGATTTAAAACAGCTCGTTACGAGAGTGGAGAAGAAGATTGAGTCTATTGAGCCAGGTTAGTGCCTCCCTGTTGGCCCCGAACGACCTCGACGAAGGGCGCCTGCAGCAGCTGCTCGGCAGCCTGATGAGCCATCAGGTGGAGTTCGGCGATCTCTATTTCCAGCGCAGCTGGCACGAGTCCTGGATGCTGGAAGATGGCATCGTCAAGGATGGCAGCTACAACATCGATCAGGGGGTCGGGGTGCGCGCCGTCAGCGGCGAGAAGACCGGTTTCGCCTACTCGGACGAGCTGAGCCTGCTGGCGCTGCAACAGTCGGTGACTGCCGCTCGCGGCATCGCCGCCGCAGGTGCTCACGGCAAGGTGAAGGCGTGGACTCGCACCGAAGCGAACCTGCTCTATCCGGCCATGGATCCGCTGCAGACCCTCGACAAGCACCAGAAGATCGCCCTACTGGAGCAGATGGACAAGTTCGCCAGAAGTCTGGATCCCGCCATCAATCAGGTGATGGCCTCCATCAGCGGCGTCTACGAAGAGGTGCTGGTGGCCGCCACCGACGGCACCCTGGCCGCTGATGTGCGTCCGCTGGTGCGGCTGTCGGTGACCGTGATCGCCGAGAAGGGGGATCGCCGCGAGCGTGGCAGTGCCGGTGGCGGTGGCCGCTTTGGTTACGACTGGTTCCTCGAACTGGACGGGCTGGAGAGCCGCGCTTTTGGCTATGTGCGTGAAGCGGTGCGTCAGGCGCTGGTCAATCTGGAAGCCATCGACGCGCCAGCCGGCACCATGCCGGTGGTGCTGGGTGCCGGCTGGCCTGGTGTGCTGCTGCATGAGGCGGTGGGTCACGGTCTGGAGGGCGATTTCAACCGCAAGGGCTCTTCCGCATTTGCCGGTCGCATCGGCGAGCAGGTGGCCTCCAAGCTCTGCACCATCGTCGATGACGGCACCCTGCCGGGTCGGCGTGGCTCCGTCAGCATAGATGACGAGGGGACGCCGGGTGGCTACAACGTGCTGATCGAGAACGGTATCCTCAAGGGCTATCTGCAAGACAAGCAGAACGCCCGCCTGATGGGTGTGCCACTCACCGGCAACGGGCGCCGCGAATCCTACGCTGCCATGCCGATGCCGCGCATGACCAACACCTACATGTTGGCGGGTCAGTACGATCCGGCCGAGATCATCGCCTCGGTGAAGGAGGGCATCTATGCCCCCAACTTCGGTGGCGGTCAGGTGGACATCACCTCCGGCAAGTTTGTCTTCTCCGCCTCCGAGGCTTACCTCATCGAGGATGGCAAGATCACTGCCCCCATCAAGGGGGCGACCCTGATCGGCAACGGCCCCGAGGCGATGAGCCAGGTCTCCATGGTGGGGAGCGACCTGGCGCTGGATCGCGGGGTCGGCATCTGCGGCAAGGAGGGGCAGAGCGTGCCGGTCGGTGTCGGCCAGCCCACCCTTAAACTGGATCAACTCACCGTGGGTGGCACCCAGTAAGCCTCGACGCAGCACAAGAACAGAGAGAAATCATGCTTACCCTGTCGAAAATATCCAATATCCGGAGCCAGCTCTCTCCCAGCGAGCTCAAGATTGCCGATTACATCCTCTCCTGCCCGGAGCAGGTGACTCGCTTCTCCTCCCAGGAGCTGGCCCAGCAGGCGGAGGTGAGCCAGTCGAGCATAGTGAAGTTCACCCAGAAGATCGGGTTCAAGGGCTTCACCGCCTTCAAGCTGGCGGTTAGCGAGGATCTGGGGCGCAAGCATGCCATCAAGACCGACAATGTCGGTGATCTCTACAATGGCATCGGGCGGGACGATGATCTGGAGACCATGGCCAAGAAGCTGGCGCAGGAGAAGATCAACTCCATCGTCGAGACCACTCAGGCCCTCGACAGTGCTCTGCTGAAGCAGGTACTCGATACCATAGATGGCGCCGGGCGGGTGCAGCTGGTGGGGATTGGCGGTTCGGCACTGACTGCCAAGGATCTCTGGTACAAGTTGCTCAAGATCGGCGTAACTACCCTGTTTGCCCAGGATAGCCATGTGCAGATCTCCATCGCCCAGACCCTGGGGCCGGGTGATGTGCAACTGGTCATCTCCTATTCTGGCGCCAGCCGTGATGTGCTGGCGGCGGCCGAGCTGGCCAAGCGCAATGGTGCCACCCTGATTGCCGTGACTTCGTTCCGGCAAACCCAGTTGCGCCAGATGGCCGACATGGTGCTGGATACGGTGGCGGAGGAGAACGAGTTGCGTATCTCTTCCATCTCCTCACGTACCGCCCAGAACACCATTACCGACATCCTGTTCCTCGGCCTGGTGCAGCGCAGAGACGAGCGAGCCTGGGCACTGATTGACGGTACCCGGGATGCCATCGACCGACTCAACAAGGAGTGAGGTCGGCTCTGCCTCTGTATCATCCGTACAACAAAAAACCACCTGAACAGGTGGTTTTTTGTTGTCTGCTAGAGGTCAAGGGCCCAGCGGATAAAGGCTTTACGCCGCTTGGCATCGGCCGCCAGATAGAGTTCCCGCAGGGTGGCATCCGCCTGCTCCGGCGTAAGTGCCGAAGCGGTATGAATGGTAGTTGCGGCTTGTGTTGCGAAAATGGGGGGCGGACTTGCTGTTGGTGTATGGCTCGCCAGCAGGGCCTGGTAATCGGTGCCCAGACCATCCTGGCTGCGTGGCAGGGCTTGTAGTGTCAGCGGCTGTGATATGCCCTTGTCGTCACTCAGCAGCAGGGTCGGGCTGGCGGCAAACTGGCGGATAGCCGAGGGGCTGGTCAGCACCGGGGTGGTCAGTTGCAGCGTCCCTTGTGCTGGTGCTGTAAGGGTGACCAGCAGAGGAGCTGAGGTCACGCGTCCCGGGCTCTCGTTGGTGGATCGAGGGTCACTTGGGCTGTCAAAGCGCACCAGCAGTCGGGACTCTCCCGCCGGGAGCTCAATGGTCCGGGTGAAGGCCGAGGGTTTGCCCTGTGGCGAGGCGAGCAGGGTGAGGGTATCGGCCAGCTCCAGCCGGGCCGCCTGTGCCGGTACGCTGAGCAGCAGGGCAAACAGGGGGGATAATAGTAGGGGAGAGAGCAGGGAGGATCGTGCCATCATAAGACTCCATAAAGGAGCCGGCCCGCAGGCCGGCAACCAGATCAGAATTCGTAGCGCAGGCCGAGGTGGTAGAAGCTCTCGCTGTTGCTGCTGCCACCAAAGCTGGTGATGGTGCTACCAGCCAGACCATCTTCACCATTGCGGATCACATAGGCGCTGTAGAGGGAAGATCGCGGGGTGAGCTTGTATTGCAGCTCCAGCGTAGTATCGCGCAGTGCCATCTGGTCGCCACCCTCGTTGACGAGGTGACGATAGCCTGCGCGGGCCCCCCACTTCTGGTTGATGTCATACACAGCGGTCAGTTCCCACACCTTGTCTTCACTGTCGGCACGGCCGTCGCGATAGGTCACCTGATCCTTGCTATAGAGGGCACCCAACATCAGAGGGCCGAGATAGTAGCGGGTACCAATCCCGGCGAAGCGATACTCATCGGCATTGGGATCGACCTTGCTGCCACTGCTCTGGGCGGCTTTGGTCTGCTGATACGCCACGACCGGAGCCAGTTTGCCGGCACTGTCCAGATCGAAGGTGTAGCGCAGGGCACCGTTGTAGCCGTAATCGAGATCCGAAGTGCTGTTGCCGAGGATGTAGGCGAGCGAGAGATCCAGATTGCCGAGGGTGTTCTGGTACTGCAGGGTGCCATCCTGACGGAACACCTGCACGGCGGTGGAGTCCACCTTGTTGGCCTGACGGGCCATGGAGACGTCGGAGGCGGCAAACACATCGCCGATATCGGTGAACATGATGAGGCCGGAAGAGACGCGCCCGCCGGTCACCTTGCCCCACTGACCACCATCAATCCCTGCCCAGACGTAACGGGCGGTGAGATCGCTGCTGTTCTTCTGCACGTTGTTGGCGTATTCGGCTGCATTGACCTGATATTGCGCCATGCCGATCACTGCGACATCGTCATTGACGGTCTGACGGGCGGTAAAGCCGATACGGCCATCGAAGTCACCCTGATCATTGCCGCTCTTCTTGTCGGAAATATTGAAGCCAAGACGGCCGTAGAGGTCGACGTTGGAGCCATCGTCAGCCTGATAGATGACGGCCGCATGAGCGGAACCTGTGCCGAGCAGTGCGGGAAGAACCAGAGCAAGCATGGATTTTTTCATTTTTTATCGTTCCTGTACGGGCTCTGTGCCAGAGCCGGGATGAGTTCGGCCATGACCCCGATTGCTCGGGGCCAGACCTTGGCTAGAAATCCGGAGGAGGGATTAACTCAGATCGACGTTCTTGCAGCCGAACATCAGGGTGAAGAGGTAGCCGCCGAGGTAGGCAACGGCGAGGCCGACCGCATAGACCATCATGCCGGGGAAGATCCCCTGGGCGGAGGTCATCAGCGGCAGGGCGACGATACCGGAGGGGCCAAAGACGGTGTTGAGGCCGACCGGCAGACCCAGCCAGGAGATCAGGCCAACCACGAAGCCCCCCAGCGAACCACCGCAGCAGGCCGTGATAAAGGGTTTGACCCGCGGCAGGGTGACGCCGTAGATGAGCGGCTCACCGACCCCCAGAATGCCCGGAATGATGGTGCCCTTCACCTGAGTGCGCAGTAGGGAATCCTTGCCTGCCCGGCTGTAGAGCGCCAGCGCAGCCCCTACCTGTCCGGCACCGGCCAGCGCCAGGATAGGAAACAGGGAGTTGAAGCCCTGGGCATCCATCAGCGCAAAGTAGACGGGAACGAACCCCTGGTGGATGCCAAACATCACCGAGATGAGGAACAGGCCAGCCAGAATAGCGGTACCGAACGGGTTGCCATTGAGGTTGATGAAGAGCCAGGACATGCCGTTATAGAGCTGCACGCCGAGGGGCATGATCAGGATAAAGGTGACGGCTCCCATGATCAGCAGGGTGATGCAGGAAGTGAGGATCATATCCAGACTGTCCGGCATGTAGCGGCGAACCTGGCGCTCAACCGAGGCGCCTATGATGCAGGCGATCAGCACGCCGATGATGTTGCCGCGGGGATCGATCTGATGGCCGAAGAAGTCGGTGATACCGGAGTAGATGCCGCTGCTGGCCTGAGGGTCATAACCCATGACAAACAGAGAGGCGATGATGGCACCGTTGACGCCGGAGCCACCAAACGCCTTCTGGGCGTTGTAGCCGATCAGGATGCTGAGGAAGCTGAACAGTCCCTTGCTGAAGAGCTTCATGTAGCCGACGAATTCGGCCAGCATGCCCCCTGTCTGCTGTCCTTCCAGCAACAGGGTCTGTTCGATCAGGGTGGCACAGCCGAGCAGCAGACCCGCAGCGATAAAACCGGGGATCAGCGGAGTGAAAATGGTGGCAAACTTGGCCAGGAAGCGGTGCGCCGCACTGCTCTGCTTCTGCTTCAGCGCCTGCTTGTTGGCGGCGGCGATGTCGCCAAGATCCGCAGGTTGCGGGCGGGGGGCGGTGAGGATGCCAGCGTCCGTACTCAGCATACCGTTCATCATTTCGCAGGCGGTCTGGGCTTTGCCCGGACCAAGCACGATCTGGAACTGGTTGTCGCTTTCAATCACCCCCATCACCCCGGCGATCCGTTTGATAGTATCGCGATCGGCATGCAGGCTGTCCGCCAGGCTCAGCCGCAAGCGGGTCATGCAGTGGCCACAGTTGGTGATGTTATCCCGGCCGCCGATGGCCTGGATGATCTGGCCAATCATGGAATCAGTTATTTTTGCCATAAAGAACCCGGTCAGTCTGATGTGAGGGGGCGGATGCCCCCGCTTATGTTGTTATCCTGTCGCCATTGCTGGCGCGGCCAATGTGCGGTCGGCCGATTAATCTGTGCATTTGCTGATAAAGCCGCCGCTGCTTTTCAGCCGCTCTCGTGCTTCGCTGGCGGAGATATTGGCCAGGATCATTACGATGGCGGTCTTGCAGTGGCTATCCGCGGCGGCAAGAGCCTGCTCGGCCGTGCCACGGTCACATTCGGTTGCTTCCATGACGATGCGCTTCTGGCGTTCCACCAGTTTGGCGTTGGTCGCCTCCACATCTACCATCAGATTGCCGTAGACCTTGCCGGTGCGGATCATGGCACCGGTCGAGAGCATATTGAGGATCAGCTTCTGGGCTGTGCCCGCTTTCATGCGGGAGGAGCCGGTCACTATCTCGGGTCCGACCACGGCGACCATGCTTATGTCGGCCGCTTTGGCGAGCGGGCTGCCCGGGTTGCAGCTGATGCTGCACACTGTGGCACCCAGGCTCCTGGCATACTGCATGGCGCCCAGTACATAGGGGGTTCGTCCACTGGCTGCGATACCCACCAGTACATCGTTGGCACTGAAGTGGATGTTTTTAAGATCGTTGGCACCGAGTTCTGCATCGTCTTCGGCATTCTCCACCGCCTGCAGTATGGCCTTGTGGCCCCCGGCAATCAGGCCGATGACCCGTTCGGCAGAGACACCGTAGGTGGGTGGGCATTCGCTGGCGTCCAGAATGCCGAGGCGCCCGGAGGTGCCTGCCCCGATGTAGATCAAGCGGCCGCCTTTGCCAAATGCCGCAGCAATAGCATCGACCGCCTTGGCGATCTCGGGCAGCAGTTGGCCTACAGCCACTGCTACGTGTTGATCTTCTTGATTGATGATCCGCAGCATATCCAGCGTCGGGAGCTGATCGATCTCGATGCTGGCTGGATTGCGGGTTTCAGTAATCATGCTTGATAGGTCAATGGTCATCGCTTCCTCTACTTCAGGTCGTCGCCATCCCCGGCGTACATCATCTTTCTTGATGCTGGCTATCATGCTCGATTTTTGATTTTTATTATGAGATCGGTATCGCATAATTAATTATTCAGTTAATTTTTGTTTTTTGTAATTAAAATTCCTGAAGAGGCGTACAGGTACAAGAGCGAAGATGACAGGGGGATTGGCTAGCCTGCTTGATGGGCATGCAACAAAAAGCCCCGGTCAGTAGGCCGGGGCTTGCAGAATCATCGGTGTTAATTGACCGAGATGGCGCGGGCGTCGATGAAGTAACGGGCCTTGCCCTGTTTGTCGATCTGGATTTTGGCGAGCAGCCTCTCTTGCTGCCGGTGTTCCCACAGTTGTTCTATGTTGGCAAGGGCTGGATTGGCTATGCCGAGCACATTCAGGTATTCGTGAAACAGGCTATGACTGCCGATTTCGGTCAGCATCTTGGTCATATGGGCACTCTTCTGGAACAAGGGGGGCAGAGACAAGATAGCCATGTCGAGCTGAATGAGTGCTGTACAAAAAACAGACAGGCTTTTCGTGCAACAACAGCGATGCAGCTGGTCGGGGAGTATGGGAGCTCAGATCACAAAAAGCCCCGGTCAGTGGACCGGGGCTGGCTGGTTATTCGGTATCAGTTGATGGATATGGCGCGAGCATCGATGAAGTAACGGGCATTGCCCTGCTTATCGATCTGGATTTTGGCGACCAGCTGCTCCCGCTTTTTATATTCCCAGTGTTGCTCAATCTTGGCGAGGGATGGGCTCGCAATCCCAACCACGTTCAGGTACTCGTGAAACAGGCTATGGCTCCCTATTTCGGTCAGCATCTTGTCCATCTGCATACTCTCCTGAAGTTGAGTGGGTATTCATCAACAAACCTATCAGCGTCCGTCTGAATAAAGTCTGTATAAAAAACAAACTAACCCATTTTTGTGTCAGTAACATGATCAGGAACAAGATCAGTGCAGATCGTCAGGGACTTTTTGATACCGTTTTCAATCAGAGCTGGCGGGCTTTTGCGGCAACTGATCAAACGTGCCGGACGCCTGCGGTAGCGCCGGTGCGGTTTGCATGGTCTGGCCGCCGTGGAAGACCGGATCCTGTGCCACTTCCTTGATGCCGTTGATGCAAAACTGCATACCCATGCAGACCAGCAGGAAGCCCATGATGCGGGTCATGGCATCGATGCCGGTGGCGCCAAGGATCTTGCAGACCGGATCCGCCAGCTTCAATACTCCCCAGCTGATCAGGCTCATCAGAGCAAATGCAGTGACCATGGCGCCATAGATAGTGAGGCGGTTGTACTCGTCAGGCAGCTCGGCAATCTGGGCTGCCCCGCTTATTACCAGCGCCATGGTGCCCGGCCCGCACATGCTGGGCATGGTGAGTGGTACGAAGGCGATGCTCTGGTTGATATCGACCCCGCTCTGCTGGCTGGGGGCGGGGAACAGCATGCGAAAGCCGATAAAGCCGATGATGAGCCCCCCGGCCAGGCGCAAACCCGGGATGGAGATCCCGAACAGATCCAGAATCGAAGATCCGATAAAGAAGGTGATGCAGAGGGTGCAGAACAGATAGATGGCCGCCATATTGACCTGACGGCGCACGTGTTCGCGCGACATCCCCTTGCTCAGCCCCAGCAACAGGGTGGCTGTGGTGGGGGGATTGACCATGGGCAGCAGCGCCAGCAAGGCGAGAAATACGACCTGAAAGAACATGTTGAGCCTCGGGTAGCAAGGATGAATGGGAATACCTTGATCCAGGTGGTCACCTGACTCAAGAGGGAGGCTATCTTATGCTGGCGAAACTGAACATAAGCAGTACAAAAGAGTCCCGGCAGTTACCGGGGCTTGTTGTTCGGGTCAGGCCGCTTGCGGCGCTTGCTGTTGTCGGATGGCCCGTTGCTGGAACCAGAGCCAGAGGCCGATGGCAAAACCCAGCACCGACAGACTCACCACATAGTGGGAGGGGGCAAGCATGTCGCTCTTCATCCAGAGGGTCACCGCCATCGGGGTGAGGCCACCGAAGATGGCGTAGGCCACGTTGTAGGAGAACGACAGACCGGAGAAGCGCACCACCGGCGGGAAGGCGTTGACCATCACGTAAGGCACGGCACCGACAATCCCGACCGCAAAGCCCGCCAGCATGTAGAGCGGCACCAGCTGGCTCGTACCGGCCGTCAGACCGTGATAGAAGGCGTAGCTGGAGCCAGCCAGCAGCAGGGAGCCGAACATGAAGGTAAGACCGCTGCCCAGCAGGTCGATCAGTCGACCATAGACGATACAGCCGAGGGTCAGGGCGACGATCGCCAGCGAGTTGGCGGTCAGGGCGTCCGCCGGGCTGATGCCATAAACCTTCTGCAGATAGGTCGGGGTCATCAGGATCACCACCACGATCCCGGCGGAGAGCAGCCAGGTGAGCAGCATGGAGACTACGACGCTGCTCTTGTGGTTGCGCAGCACCGCCTTGAGGGGCAGCTCGTCAGCCAAGGTCTTGTTGGCTTTCATCTCGGCGAAGACCGGGGTCTCGTGCAACCAGCGACGCAGGTACATGGCAACGATGCCGAAGATGCCGCCCAGCAGGAAGGGCACCCGCCAGCCCCACTCGCTCACTTCGGCCGGCGTCAGGCTCTTGTTGACCGCAGTGGCAATGAGGGAGCCAAGCAGGATGCCGGCCGTCAATCCTGCGGTGAGCGTGCCGCAGGCGACCCCGACCCGACGGGCAGGGACGTGCTCGGCGACAAATACCCAGGCGCCCGGCACTTCACCGCCGATGGCAGCGCCTTGCAGGATCCGCAGTCCCAGCAGGGCGATGGGGGCGCCGATGCCGAGCACCGCATAGGTGGGCAGCAGACCGATCAACAGGGTCGGCAGCGCCATCATGATGATGCTGAGGGTGAACATCCGCTTGCGACCGATGAGATCGCCAAAGTGGGCCATGATGATGCCGCCAAGCGGGCGGGCCAGATAACCGGCGGCGAAGATGCCGAAGGTCTGGAACTGGCGCAGCCACTCGGGAATGTCGGCCGGGAAGAACAGCTCGCCGATGACCACGGCGAAGAAGACGAAGATGATGAAGTCGTAAAACTCCAGCGCACCGCCGAGGGCAGCCAGACTCAGGGTTTTGTAATCCTGTCGATTGAGGGGGCGGGCGTGATCGTGCTGTTGTGTGGTCGTGGTCATATCCGTATGTTTCCCATCGGTTTTTTTAGTTATTGTCACCCCGGGCAAGGGGCATATACAGGTGATCGAGAGTATGCTGCCTGCCTCTTGTGTGTAAATCGCGCAATTCGCAACACTGTCTTGCATCTTTTTGGGGCAATCCGAATGCCCCGCTGGCGGAGGAATGATGGAAAAGAAACGGGTACTGCTCTCCTGGAGCAGTGGCAAGGATTGCGCATGGGCACTGCATCAGTTGCGGCAAGATCCCGCCATTGAAGTGGTGGGGCTGTTTACCACCCTCAATCAGGCATTCGAGCGGGTGGCGATGCACGGGGTGCGCAAGCAGCTGTTGACCGAGCAGGCCGCCTGCGTCGGGCTGCCTCTCATCACCATCGATCTGCCCTGGCCCTGCAGCAACGAGGATTACGCCCGCATCATGACTGGCTTTATCGCCGATGTGGTGGCACAAGGGATCCGCTATATGGCCTTTGGCGACTTGTTCCTCGAGGATGTGCGCGCCTACCGTGAAAAGCAGCTGGCAGGCACTGGCATCGAACCACTGTTCCCGCTGTGGGGCAGCAATACCCGTGAACTGGCGCCGCAGATGGTAGCCGCTGGGTTGAAGGCGCGGATCAGTGCTCTCGACCCGAACAAGCTGGATGCCAGCCTGGGGGGCCACGACTTTGACGAGGCACTGCTGGCGGCGCTGCCGGAGGGGGTCGATCCGTGCGGCGAGAACGGCGAGTTTCACACCCTGGCCTATGATGGCCCCATGTTCTCCCGTCCGCTCGGCATTCGGGTCGGCGAGACAGTGGTGCGCGACGGCTTTGTCTTTACCGATCTGCTGCCAATCTAGGATTAATTATCGGGCGTCAAATGCTCCCTTTTGCAGGAGCTTTCACAGATTTGAAGGGCGGGATGGGGGCACTATTGGCCCCCTCTTTTGATTGAAGATGACAACCTGCCTTATGAAACACATCTCTCGTCCGGCGCTGCTTGCCTCCTTGCTGGCTGCCGCCCTCTCTCTGCCTGCCGTGGCGGGTCAAGCCGCTACCGTTCAGCCTATCCCTGCCGGTGTCACCACCGTCACTCTGGCCCAGCAGGCGCCGATCCACTGGGTGTCAGTGGAGCAGATTGCCAAGAGTCTGGATGGCCTGCCCCCGATGGCAGTCGGGTTTGATATCGACGATACCCTGCTCTTCTCCAGCCCGGGTTTTTATCGCGGCAAGCAGGAGTTCTCACCCAACGACGAGAGCTATCTGAAGAACCCCGCCTTCTGGGAGAAGATGAATAACGGCTGGGATGCGTTCAGCATGCCGAAAGAGGTGGGCAAGGCGCTCATCGCCATGCATCTCAAGCGTGGTGACCACATCTATTTCGTCACCGGTCGCTCGGCCACCAAGACCGAAACCGTGAGCCAGACTCTGCAGCAGACCATGAATATTCCGGCTGACCAGCTCAATCCGGTGATCTTCGCCGGCGACCAGCCGGGCCAGAACACCAAGGTGCAATGGCTCAAGGATAAGCAGATGAAGCTCTTCTACGGCGACGCCGACGGGGATATCAAGGCGGCGCAGGAGGTCGGCATTCGCGGCATTCGTCTGCTGCGGGCCGCCAACTCCAGCTATCGGCCACTGCCGTTGGCAGGGGCGCTGGGAGAAGAGGTGATCATCAACTCCCAGTTCTGATCCGGAGCGGATCCATGCAACAAGGGCGGGGCTATTGGCACCCGCCCTTTTTGCATCCGTTATTCAGCTCGGGTCACTCGTCTGCCCACGGCATCTCGGGCAGGCTGTCGAGGAACTCGCCGTAACGGGTCAGATTGAAGGGGCCCTGATCGGCCTCCATTGCCATCAGCTCGGCACCGAGGGCGCAGGCGATATATTGCAGCGCCTCTTCCCGCGGGGTGCCCTTCATTACCAGCCGCATCAGGGTCGCCTTCACATGGGGCGGGTGACCGTCGTTGAGCTGGTTCTCCACCATCTCCAGCAGCGCGTCTTCATCAAAAAATTCCTGAGTGTCGTTCATGGGATATCCGCAACAGTGAATGTGGCGGCCAGTATAGCCTGAATGGGACTAACACCTTGAATGAACAGCGAATAAACAATCCGATGGAGAGGCCATTTGTTACCCATAATTAGGAGGAGTTTGCCAAGGCAAACAGGTTGGAACACAGATAACATGGATGGACACGCCTATGCCCACGATAGATTCCCTGCTGGCCGAGCCCAAGCTACTGCCCCAGATCCCGGAAGTGATGCGCGATTTGATCCAGACCTTCAATGAAAAGGATCCGGATCTGCTCAAGATCAGCAAGTTGATCAACAAGGACCCTGTCATCTCCGCCAAGTTGCTGCGGCTGGCCAACTCGGCCAAATTCGGTAGTAGTCGTCAGATCGGCACCGTCAATGAAGCCTCGGTGCGGCTGGGGTTGGCGATGGTGCGCAACATGGTGCTGGCCTGCGGGCTCACCGAATCGGTCACTGCGGTGCCCGGCATTGACCTCAAACACTTCTGGGGCAGCGTGTTCAACGTGGCGGAGCTGGCCCGTCGTCTGGCGGTGAAGAAGGGGATGAAGGGAGATGAGGTTTTTACCTGCGCCCTGCTCTACGATCTTGGCCGACTGGTGATGCATGTGGGCCTGCCGGAAAACACCGTCCATCACATCCACGATCTGGAGCTGCACAAGGGGCGGGCCAAGGCGGAAGAGCTGGTGGTTGGCTTCAACTATGCCCAGGTCGGGGCGGCCATGGCACGTTACTGGAAGTTCCCCGAGACCATCAGCAATGCGGTGGAGTATCACTACAACCCCATGCTGGCCAAGGAGTTCTCTCCCGAGGCCGGGTTGATCCATCTGGCGATCGTGCTGGCTGCGCAATCCGATGTGGGGGAAGAGGCGCCACCCGAGTGGCCCCACAAGGTGGCAGATGCGCTGGGGTTGAGCTGGGCCGATTGTGCCGCCCAGTTCACTGCGCTGCGCGAGCAGGGTAATGGCTATGCCGGGTTGCTGGCTGCCTGACCACTCTGCTACCGCTGTGTGACATCGTAAAAAGGGGCCGAGGTTGGCCCCCTTTTCATGGCCGTGAGCCCGCTATTGCTTGTCAGTCGGTTGTCGAGGGGGCACTCTGCTGACTTCGCCTGTTTTGAGAGAGCCCTTGCCATGATTACCTCCCCCCGTCTCGTTCTGCGTGAACTGACCATCGCCGATGCCCCCTTTATTCTTGAGCTGCTCAATGACGGTGACTTCTATCGCTACATCGGTGATCGGGGCATTCGTACCCTGGAACAGGCGCAGGAGTATATCCAGCAGGGACCGGCGGTGAGCTATGCCCGTCATGGTCACGGCCTCTATCTGGTCGAGCGCAGGGAAGATGGCGCCAGCCTCGGTATCTGCGGTCTGATCAAGCGCGATACCCTGGAGCAGGTCGATATCGGTTACGCCTTCCTGCCGCAGTATCGCGGTCAGGGTTATGCCATCGAAGCGGCGCAGGCTGCTCTGGCCGATGGCAAAAGTCGGCTGGGGATCGGGCAGGTGATTGCCATCGTTACGCCGGGCAACGAGCGTTCCATCGGCCTGTTGGCCAAGCTGGGGCTGGTGCGTAGTCGGCTGGTCAAATTGAGCGAAGATGCCGATGAGTGCCTGCTGCTGGAGCAGTGATCAAGGTCAGAGAGCTGGAAAGCGAATGGCGAGGTGGCTGTCAGGCTGAGTGACAAGCAAGAGGCCGGGTCTGGCTAAAGGAGTGAGAGAGAAGCAAAGAGGCCGCCGTGAGTTGCGGCCTGTCTGCATCGGGCGCTGCCGGAGGGCAGGCAGGATCAGTTGAGGTCTTCGATGGAGAACTCGCCAGCGATACCATCACAGGAGATGGCGAAACCGCCGCTGAAGCGGGTGCTGAACTGGATCAGAAACGCATCATTGTCGTGCTCTTGCACAGGCAGGTTGATGGGCTTGCTACGACGCAGGGGCTTGTGTGTTTGTACTGCTTTCATCATGGTATTTCTCTATATAAATTAGGTGTTTGCTCCTTGTATTGGCAAATGTCAGGTCAATGGGCGCGGTCGATTGGGTGAACGACAAGCGCGCAGGAATACCCAGCCCGGTTAAAGGGCGTCTGCACTTTCAAGGAATATGCTGATGCATAAATCAAATTGGGTGGGCAGATCGGGTCTGCACCGTGAGAGCCGGGCAACGCAGGCAGACAGCCTGACGGTTCTCAAGGCGAGTAAATCAGAAGAAGGTTATGCGGGTACTGGCAGGATTCATCGTGAGGTGAAGCATTGCAGGATAAACATAAACAGGGCTGATTAACTAGCCGGCGCGCATTCTCTCCTCGAAATGAATAAAAAGCAAACAATAATTTGCCGATGTTGAAGTCAGTACGCTTTTCCTCTGTGTAATCAAGGCGCTATCAGCAGCAAATATTCGCAACTATCCGCCATAAAAAGAGGGCTCCCGACGGGAGCCCTCTCTCATTCTGCAATCAGCACAGTGGGCCGACTCAGTAGTCGCCACAGGCCTTCTTGGCGGCCGTGATCATCGGGGTGATGGTCATGCCTTGCACCACGATGGAGAACATCACCACCGAGTAGGTCATCACCAGGATGACCTCCCGCAGATCGACACCATGTTCCGGGATCATCATGACGCCGGAGGGGAGTGCCAGCGCCATCGCCATGGCCAGACCACCGCGCAGGCCACCCCAGGTGAGGATCCGTACCGAGAAGGTGTTGTAATTGCGGAATCGGCGGAAAGCCACATAGGGCAGCGACACGCTGATAAAGCGGGCACCCAGGCAGAGCGGCACCGCAATGACCAGTAGGATCCAGTCACGCCAGGCGAGATCCAGCAGTACCAGCGCCAGACCGATCAGCAGGAACAGCAGGGCGTTGAGGAACTGGTCCATCAACTCCCAGAAGTGATCCAGGTGATGGCTGCTCTGCTCGGAGAAGCCGGAGTGACGGGTCCAGTTGCCGATCATGATGCCGGTGACCACCATGGCCAGTGCGCCGGAGACGCCGATCATGTTGGCAAAGGCGAAGCCGGCGGTCGGGATGCAGAGGGTCAGCAGCAGCTCCAATGAACCGTCATCGGTGGCGCTGATCATCACGTGGGCGATGAGGCCCAGCACGGCGCCGAACAGGATGCCGCCGAGGGCTTCGTGCAGGAACAGACCGGCCACGCTACCGAAGGTGGGTTCGACACCGCCAAAGGCGACGGCAAACACGGTAGCGAAGATGACGAGGCCAACACCGTCGTTGAACAGGGATTCCCCTTCAATCTGGATGGCGATCTGGGGTGGCGCCTTCATCTTCTTGACGATGGCCAGGACGGCAATCGGGTCAGTGGGGGAGATCAGCGCGCCGAACAGCATGCAGTAGACCAGCGGCAACTCCCAGCCCAGCAGCTTGGCGATAAACCAGAAGCCGTAGCCGATGAGGAAGGTGGAGAGCAGGGTGGCAATGATGGCCAGAATGGTGATCTCCCACTTCTGGCTACGCAGCGCCTTGAGGTTGATGCCAAGACCACCGGCGAACAGCAGGAAGCCCAGAATCCCCTTCAGCAGGAAGTTCTGGAAGTCGATGCTCTCCATGGTCTTGACGGCAAGAGGTTCCAGGTTGAACCAGCCCAGTTTGCCAAACAGCACCAGCAGTGCGGAGATCAGCATGGAGCCCGCAGTAATGGCGATGGTGGTCTGGATCTTCACAACATACTGGTTGGCAAAGGCGATAAAAATCGCCAACGCTGCCAGAAAACAGAGTGTGTAGTAGACGCTCATAGTTATTTTTTTCTCGTTGGTAGACAGCAAGCACGTATCCCTATGCAGGACGGGCATAGGTTACTCTCGGGCCCTATGTTACTCATTACCCATAAATGAGTATATGGTGGCGTATTTGGACTGATAGACGGCTAGATTTCCATTTTATTTGTTTGCTGTTAGGATGCTGTTTACGCAGTTGCATGGATGTAAGAGGAACACGCGGTGTCGAACGTAATGTCGAGCAGAGAGCCGAGCAAGCAGTCGGACGTAACAAAGAAGCTGGAAGCCTGCCTCAGGGAGCGGATCCTGATCATCGACGGGGCCATGGGCACCATGATCCAGGGCTACAAGCTGGGGGAGGCGGATTATCGGGGTGAGCGGTTTGCCGACTGGCATACCGACATCAAGGGCAACAACGACCTGCTGGTGCTGACTCGTCCGGCGGTGATCCGCGAGATCCACGAGCAGTATTGCGCTGCCGGGGCCGACATTCTCGAGACCAACACCTTCAACGCCACTCGCATCGCCATGGCCGATTACGAGATGGAAGAGTTTTCCGCCGAGATCAACCGTGAAGCCGCCCGTCTGGCCCGCACCGTGGCGGACGAGTGGACGGCAAAAGATCCCGCCAAGCCGCGCTTCGTGGCAGGGGTGTTGGGCCCCACCAACCGCACTGCCTCCATCTCGCCGGATGTGAACGATCCCGGCAAGCGCAACGTCACCTATGACCAGCTGGTGGCTGCCTACACCGAATCGACCCACGCCCTGATCGAGGGCGGCGCCGACATCATCCTGATCGAGACCATCTTCGACACCCTCAACGCCAAGGCCGCCGCCTTCGCGGTGGAAGGGGTGTTCGAGGTGCTGGGTTACAGCCTGCCGGTGATGCTCTCCGGTACCATTACCGATGCCTCCGGTCGTACCCTCTCCGGCCAGACCACCGAAGCCTTTTATCACTCGCTGCGCCACGTCAAACCGGTATCGTTCGGCCTCAACTGTGCGTTGGGGCCGGACGAGCTGCGCCAATATGTGGAGGAGCTGTCTCGCATCAGCGAATCCTGCGTCAGCGCCCACCCCAACGCCGGTCTGCCCAATGCGTTCGGTGAGTACGACCTCGATGCCGTCGAGATGGCGGAGCATATCCGCGAGTGGGCCCAAAGCGGCTTCCTCAACCTGGTCGGCGGTTGCTGCGGCACCACCCCGACCCATATTCGCGCCATGGCGGACGCCGTGGCGGGCATCAAGCCGCGCGTGTTGCCCGAGCTGCCGGTAGCCTGCCGCCTGTCGGGTCTTGAGCCCCTCATCATCACCCCTGAATCCATGTTCGTGAACGTGGGGGAGCGCACCAACGTCACCGGTTCGGCCAAGTTCAAGCGGCTGATCAAGGAAGGGCTCTACGACGAGGCGCTCGATGTTGCCAAGCAGCAGGTGGAGAACGGCGCCCAGATCATCGACATCAACATGGACGAGGGGATGCTGGACGCCGAAGCGGCCATGGTGCGCTTCCTGAACCTCATCGCCGGTGAGCCGGATATCGCCCGGGTGCCGGTGATGATCGACTCCTCCAAGTGGGAGGTGCTGGAAGCGGGCCTCAAGTGCGTGCAGGGCAAGCCGGTGGTCAACTCCATCTCCATGAAAGAGGGGGAGGATAAATTCATCGAGCAGGCGAAACTGCTGCGCCGCTACGGCGCCGCCGTCATCGTGATGGCATTCGATGAGGTGGGCCAGGCCGATACCCGCGCCCGCAAGTTCGAGATCTGCCAGCGGGCTTACCGGATCCTGGTGGATCAGGTCGGTTTCCCGCCGGAAGACATCATCTTCGACCCCAACATCTTCGCGGTGGCGACCGGCATCGACGAGCACAACAACTACGCGGTGGACTTTATCGAGGCGGTGAAGGACATCAAGACGCACCTGCCTCACGCCATGATCTCCGGCGGCGTCTCCAACGTCTCGTTTTCGTTTCGTGGCAACGAGCCGGTGCGCGAAGCCATTCACGCGGTCTTTCTCTACCACGCCATCAAGAACGGCATGGACATGGGGATCGTCAACGCCGGCCAACTCGCCATCTATGAAGACATTCCGGCAGAGCTGAAAGAGAAGGTCGAGGCGGTGGTGCTCAACCTCAATGACAATGCCACCGAAGAGCTGCTGGCCATCGCCGAGAAGTATCGCGGAGCCGGTGCCCAGGCGGAGGATCCGCGGGATCAGGAGTGGCGCAGCTGGCCGGTGGGCAAGCGGCTGGAGCACGCACTGGTCAAGGGGATCACCGACTTTATCGAAGAGGATACCGAAGAGGCACGCGCTGGCGCGGAGAAGCCGCTGCACGTCATCGAAGGGCCGCTGATGGATGGTATGAACGTGGTCGGCGACCTGTTCGGCGCGGGCAAGATGTTCCTGCCCCAGGTGGTGAAATCGGCGCGGGTGATGAAGCGGGCGGTGGCCTATCTGCAGCCCTATATCGAGGCGGAAAAATCGGGCGGCTCCAGCAACGGCAAAATCGTGCTGGCGACCGTGAAGGGGGATGTGCACGACATTGGCAAGAACATTGTCGGGGTGGTGCTGCAGTGCAACAACTTCGAGATTGTCGACCTCGGGGTCATGGTCTCCTGCGAGACCATTCTCAAGACGGCGCGGGAGGTCGGCGCCGATATCATCGGGTTGTCGGGTCTCATCACCCCGTCGCTGGACGAGATGGTGCACGTGGCCAAGGAGATGGAGCGTCAGGGCTTCAAGCTGCCGCTGCTGATCGGCGGTGCCACCACCTCCAAGGCCCACACTGCGGTGAAGATAGAACAGAACTACTCGGAGCCTGTGGTCTATGTCTCCAACGCCTCCCGCGCGGTGGGGGTGGCCCAGAGCCTGCTCAGCCCGGATCTGAAGGAGGCGTTTGTCGCCCGCATCGACAAGGAGTACGAGATTGCCCGGGATCAGCATGCCCGCAAGCAGCCGCGCTCCCACCCGGTCAGTCTGGCCCACGCCCGCGCCAACCGGCACCAGCTGGATTGGGTTGGCTACCAGCCGCCGAAGCCCCGCGAGCTCGGGGTGCAGAAGTTCGAAGATGTGGCCATTTCGGTGCTGCGCCCCTACATCGACTGGACGCCGTTCTTCCTCAGCTGGGAGCTGGCGGGCAAATTCCCGCGCATCCTCGAGGACGAGATCATTGGCGAGGAGGCGACCAAGCTGTTTGCCGACGCCAACGCCATGCTGGATCAACTGGAAAAGGATCAGAGCGTGCGCTGCGCCGGGGTGATCGGCCTGTTCCCGGCCAACGCGGTGGGGGACAGCATCGAAGTCTACAGCGACGAGTCTCGCACCGAGGTCATCAAGGTGCTGCACCACCTGCGCCAGCAGAGCGAGAAGCAGGGCTTCCCCAACTACTGTCTGGCGGACTATGTGGCGCCGAAAGAGAGCGGCAAGCCCGACTGGATCGGCGCCTTCGCGGTGACCGGCGGCATCGGTGAGGAGGCCATCGCCAAGGCCTACAAGGCGCAGCACGATGACTACAACGCCATCCTCATTCAGGCGGTGTGCGACCGTCTGGCCGAGGCCTTTGCCGAGTATCTGCACGAGCAGGTGCGCAAGGTGCACTGGGGTTATGCCCCGGACGAGGCCCTCAGCAACGAGGAGCTGATCCGCGAGAACTATCAGGGTATCCGCCCGGCCCCCGGTTATCCGGCCTGCCCGGAGCACACCGAGAAGGGGAGCATCTGGGAACTGCTGGAGGTGGAGCAGGCCATCGGCATGCAGCTCACCGAATCCTACGCCATGTGGCCGGGGGCGGCGGTATCGGGCTGGTACTTTTCCCACCCCGAGAGCAAATACTTCGCGGTGGCGCAGATCCAGCACGATCAGGTGGAAGATTACGCCGCCCGCAAGGGTATGACGCTGGCCGAGGCCGAGCGCTGGTTGGGGCCAAACCTGAACTGATTTCCGCATGACACCGGTTGATCTTTAACGAGAAACGGCGGCATCCTTGCACGGGTTGAACAACCTGCGCAGAGCCGCCGTTTAACCTGTTGGTCACAGTGACCGGGTTGCGTGCGGTTTGGCGTGGTTTGTCTTGTTGTCAGGATAAACAATTGGCGTTGTCTTGGCGCTGTGGCACCTTATACTCTCCCGCCCCATCCTGCCCAGGCACAGCCTTCTAGCGGAATTGTCATGAAGATCGCCATTTTATCCCGTGAGCCGAAAAACTACTCCACCCGCCGTCTGGTCGAGGTGGCGCAGGCGCGCGGTCATCAGGTAGAGGTGCTCGACACCCTGCGCTGCTATATGAATATCGCTTCCCACAACCCCTCCATTCACTACGAGGGTGGGGAGCTGGGAAGTTATGACGCCGTGATCCCGCGGATCGGGGCCAGCATTACCGCCTACGGCACCGCCGTGCTGCGCCAGTTCGAGATGATGAACACCATGGCCCTCAACAGCTCGGTGGCTATCAGTCGTTCCCGCGACAAGCTGCGGGCGATGCAACTGCTCTCCCGCCATGGCATCGGCCTGCCCATCACCGGCTATGCCCACAGCACCCACGACGTGCCCGACCTCATCACCATGGTGGGCGGGGCGCCGCTGGTGGTGAAGCTGCTGGAGGGAACCCAGGGGATTGGCGTGGTGCTGTGCGAGACTCAGAAGGCCGCCGAGAGCGTGATCGAGGCCTTTATCCAGACCAACAACAACATTCTGGTGCAGGAGTATATCCGCGAGGCCAATGGCGCCGATATCCGCTGTCTGGTGGTCAACGGTAAGGTAGTTGCCGCCATGCGCCGTCAGGCCCAGCCGGGAGAGTTTCGCTCCAACCTGCACCGTGGCGGTACCGCCGAGGCGATCAAGATCACCCCGGAAGAGCGCGCCACCGCGGTGCAGGCCGCCAAGATCATGGGGCTGGATGTGGCGGGGGTGGATATCCTGCGTAGCGCCCGCGGCCCGCTGGTGCTGGAGGTCAACTCCTCCCCCGGCCTGCAAGGGGTGGAAGCTGCCTCCGGCAAGGATGTTGCGGGCAAGATCATCGAGTTTCTCGAACTCAAGGCGAGCCGCAAGAACAAGCCAGCGGAGTGAGCCTTAGGCTTGCATCTGTCAGATAGAAACAGGGCGCCCTCGGGCGCCTTGTTGCTATCTGGCTGGTGGGTTGGCGGTGCCACTGCGCCCTCACCCTAATCCTCTCCCAAAGGGAGAGGGAACTCTCCGGCGGCGATCATCGCCAGCCGGGCGCTAAATACGCCATCCTCCAGCCGGGTGTCGATCTGCCAGCCCAGCTTCTCGCAGATGCGCTGGATGATGGTGAGGCCACAGCCGTAGCCGAGGATCTGATCCGGCGCCGCCGCCGTCGGGTTGCTGATGGTGAGCACCGGGCCGCACAGCTCGATGTCGATATGTCCCTCTGCATAGCTCAGGGCATTTTTCAGCAGGTTGCCGAGGGCGATGGCGAGCAGGGAAAGGGGGGCGTTTACTTCGCTGCTCTCGTCCAGATTAAGCCGGATATCGAGTGCCTCCCGCTGCAATAGCGGGGCGAGGCGGGCCAGCTCCTGACGGATCAGCGGGGTCACCTGCTGCAGCGGTCGCTCCACTGCCTCCTTGCGGCCCAGCAGCAGGAAGGTCTCGGTGAGCAGCGCCATCTCGTCGGCGGCGGCGCGGATGCGGGTGGTGGCGCGGGCGGCCGGTGCGGGCAAGTCCGTCACCTTGCCGAGCAGGGCGGCCGAGCCCTGGATCACCATGTTGGGGGTGCGCAGCTCGTGGCTAGCGAAGCGACTGAACTCCTGCTCGCGAGCGAATACGGCGCTCACCTCCTGCTTGCCGGCCAGCAGCGCCAGCTCGATATCCCGCAGCTCCTGCCAAGGGGCGTCGGGTTCGAAATCCGCCTGATCCGGGGTGAGGTGGGCGACCCTCTGTTGCAGCCGTTGCAGCGGCCCCGTGATATGGCGCACCAGCCAGATGCCGAAGCCGAGGCAGGCGAGCAGCAGGGTCACCCCGATCAGCCGGGTCGCCAGATGCAGCTTGTCCTCGTAGGGGTCGAGGTAGTCGTCTGCGTCGTCGTTGAACACCAGATAGAGCAGTCCCTCGCCGGAGGGGTGACGGGCCACCAGAAAGTGTTTGTCCTCCTTGCCCAGTTGGTGCTCGAAAAAGCCGGGAGTCTGGTAGGGCTTCAACCACTTGGGTAAGCGGCCCGCCTCGGTCCAGTAGCTGGAGAACTGTCTGGGGCTTGGAGCCGCCGCAGCCGGGCCGAGTCGCAGCCAGTCATCGCTGTAGCGGGTCACTTCGGCTTCCAGCCAGTGGCGCAGGCTCAGCTCCTCCATCTTGTCTTCGGCCACCAGCATCAAGCCGGAGAGCAGGATCAGCAGCACCACCCCGGCGCCGCCGAGCGCCATGATCAGGCGGCGGCGCAGGCTCGGCAGACTCATGCGCTCACCAGTCGGTAGCCCTGACCGTGCAAGGTCTCCAGCATGGGTGTGGGGAAGGGTTTGTCGAGCGCGTTGCGCAGGGCGTAGATATGGCTGCGCAGGGCATCGGAGTCGGGCTCCTCATCCCCCCAGACGGTGTCGAGTACCTCCTGACGGCTGACGATGGCGGGGGCGCGGCGGGCCAGCAGGGCGAGGATCCGGAACGGGATCTTGCCGAGCTTGAGGGGCTCACCGGCGCGGGTGGCGCGGCCGCTGGCGACATCGACCGTCAGATCGCCAAAGCTGATGGCCCCCACATCGCCGCGCGGGCCGCGCAGACTGAGGGCTTGCAGCCGCACCTCCAGCTCCTCCATGGCGAACGGCTTGACCAGATAGTCATCCCCTCCCGCCTTGAAGCCTGCCAGCTTGTCTTCCAGGCTGTCGCGGGCGGTGAGAAACAGCACGGGAGTGGCAATCCCCTGCTCGCGCAGGCGCGCCACCGTGCTAAGGCCATCGAGGCGCGGCATCATCACGTCCATGATGATGACGTCAAAACGCTGCTCCTCCAGCAGTTGCAGCGCCGCCTGACCGTGATAGGCACAATCGAGGCGGTGACCGGCCAGCTCCAGATAATCCATGATGGTTTCCGCCACCTGAGGATTGTCTTCCACTACCAAAATCTTCATGCTTTGCTCTCCTGGTTGGCGAGCGTTTCACGCTCTTTTCACACCGGATTCGGCATCCTGTTTGCCAGTGTAACCCCGAGGATCCCTGATGAAGAAGTCTCTCTGCGCCCTCCTGTTGCTGATCTTGTTGCCACTTGGCACCGCACAGGCGACCGAATTCAAACTGACCGGCCGCACCACCTGGCAGCTTGGCCAGTTGATGGTCAACGGCATGCCGTTCGTGATCGACGACCAGACCCGCTTCAAGGATTGGCTCAACGAAGATGATCTCGGCGGTACCTGGGTCGAGATGAAGGGGGTGGTGGAGAACGGCGTGCGTTATGTGCGCAAGGTCGAAGCCCTCGACGAAGATGACAAGGACGAGATGGATCTGGAGGGGCCGGTGGAAGGGGGGCGGATCTGGGGCTACACCACCTCGGACAACAGTCTGGCGCCGTTTGAAGGGCGCTGGCTTGAGCTGGAGTGCAAGTTTGACGGCATGCGCCTGAGCCGCTGCCGTGAGGATGACTGATCCGATCTCTGCGTTCCGATTAGAAATGCTCCCGAATGAAGCCCATGCTTGTCCAGCATGGGCTTTTTGTTCAGGGACGAACGAAGATGGAACAATCGAGAAAGTGGTGTGCATGGATGCTGGGTGTGCCGCTCTGGGCGGCGCAGGCGGGAGCCGACGAATTGTGGCTGGTGGAGCTGGAGCACAGCGACGGCATCCGCCTGCAATTTCAGGGGGCTGAAGTGGAGCAGGGCAGTGCCGCCGTCTGGCTGCAGGGGGAGATTTGGCCGCAGCCACTCAAACCCGGCGACCAGCTCGCTCTGCTGGTGGCAGATGGCGTTGCCACCCGGATTGAGCTGCTGGCCGCCAGAGCCCAGCTGGCCAATCAGCCCTGGCAGCGGGCGCAAGATCGCCTGCAATCCTTCGATGAACGGCAGCTCACGTTGGCAACCCTGGGCACAGTGCCACTCAATCCGCAGGTGTGCTGGGTCAACGGTTCCGCCGCCGATCTGCATGCCGGGAGCGAGCTGGTATTGATCCGTTCGGCGGATGGAATATTGCAGGGAATTGAAGTGATCAATCCGGAAGAGTAATTCAGCATCTTCTTATTTAATATAGCTTCACCATATTGTGGCAGGCATTAAATAATGACTGTCACAATATTTATGATTTATTTCTCAATAAAGTCATCGCTCTAATTATTTTCCTGCATCACCATCATTTTATTTGTCATGGATGTTTTTTGGTGGTTTATTTTATTTGTGTCAGGTTTTGTCGGAGTCCATACCTGTCAAATGAAAAAGGATCTTTCTACACAATAACAATTATCGTATGTCTGAAAGAGGGATAAATGATGAATAGAATAATTACCGCCAATCTGGCGTTTTTGGCGTATTCATTGATGCTCGCTCAGGTGCAGGCGGCTGAACCTGTCTACCCTGATCAGGTCAAGTGGGCGGGCCTTGGCACGGGCGTCTGTGCCAGTGGTTACCGTCCTCTGACCCGCGATGAAGCCATGAGTATCAAGGGTAATCTGGTCAGCCGTATGGGGCAGTGGCAGATCACTGGGTTGGCTGAGCGCTGGGTGATTATGGGGCCGGGATATAATGGCGAAATCAAACAGGGCACTGCCGGAGAAACCTGGTGCTATCCAAATTCACCGGTTTCCGGAGAAATACCAACACTCTCTGACTGGAATATTCCGGCGGGTGATGAGGTCGATGTGCAATGGCGGCTTGTCCACGACAATGATTATTTTATCAAGCCGGTCAGTTATCTCGCCCATTATTTGGGATACGCCTGGGTGGGTGGAAATCATAGCCCCTATGTCGGGGAGGATATGGATGTTACCCGGGTTGGCGATGGCTGGCTGATAAAGGGAAATAATGACGGCGGCTGCTCCGGATATCGTTGCGGGGAGAAGAGTTCCATCAAGGTAAGCAACTTCTCATATACCCTGGAACCCGACTCCTTCAGCCATGGTCAGGTCACCGAGAGCGGCAAGCAGCTGGTCAAGACCATCACGGCCAATGCGACCAACTACACCGACCTGCCCCAGCAGGTGGTGGTGACCCTGAAGTACGACAAGGCCACCAACTGGTCGAAGACCGACACCTACAGCCTGAGCGAGAAGGTGACCACCAAGAACAAGTTTCAGTGGCCGTTGGTGGGAGAAACCGAACTGGCCATCGAGATCGCTGCGAGCCAGAGTTGGGCCTCCCAGAAAGGGGGCTCGACGACCGAGACCGTCTCGGTTGAAGCGCGCCCCACGGTGCCGCCTCACTCCAGCCTGCCGGTGCGGGTTGCCCTCTACAAGTCCAACATCTCCTACCCCTACGAGTTCAAGACCGAGGTCAATTATGACCTGACCATGAAGGGCTTCCTGCGTTGGGGCGGCAATGCCTGGTATACCCATCCGGAGAATCGTCCGACCTGGGAGCACACCTTTGCCGTCGGCCCGTTCCGCGACAAGGCAAGCAGCATCCGTTACCAGTGGGACAAGCGTTATATCCCGGGTGAAGTGAAGTGGTGGGACTGGAACTGGACCATCAGCGAGTATGGTTTGTCGACCATGCAGAATAACCTGGGTCGTGTGCTGCGCCCGATCCGTTCGGCAGTGACCGGTGACTTCTATGCCGAGAGCCAGTTTGCCGGCGATATCGAGATTGGTCAGCCCCAGACCCGTTCCGCGAAGGCTGCGCAGTTGCGTAACTCCTCTGCTGAAGGTGTGGCTCTGACCGGTGTGGATCTGGACAGCGAGGCCCTTGCCAGCGAAGGGTTTGGCAACGTATCCCTGACCATAGCACCGGTTCAATAACCTCACTCGCAGGCCCCTTTCATGGGGGCCTGCATCACCTGCCGGCCATGGATCCCTCTCCGGATTGCCTATCTACCCCACTTCTCATATCACTCACTGTTACTGCCCGTGGCTCCTGATCCTGGTGGTCACTCCTGCGAAGGTGTTGACCCGTCTACAATAGGCGGGTTTATCCTCAGCCCGTTGGATGAAGGAACCCCTATGTTGACGATTACCCGGCTGGCCAGAGAACTGGGCCTGAGCCGCACCACCCTGCTCTATTACGAACGTCTCGGTTTGCTGCTGCCCGCCCTGCGCGGGGAGAACGGCTATCGCCGCTATGGCGAGGCCGAGCTGGAACGGGGGCGGCAGATCGCCAGCTTTCGCGCCATGGGACTGCCGCTCGAAGAGATCGGCACCCTGCTGGCAGCGAGGCAGGAGAGCCACTCCTGCCTCGATGGTCACCTGCTGCGACTGGAGCAGGAGATCGCCGAGCTGAGGCGGCAACAGCGGGCCATCATCCTCTATCGCCAACAGACACACGAGGAGATCCCCATGGTAGACAAGGCTCGCTGGGTTGCCATCATGCAGGCCGCAGGCATGACCGAAGAGATGATGCGCAACTGGCACATCCAGTTCGAGAAGATGGAGCCGCAGGCCCATCAGGAATTCCTCGAATCCCTGCAGATCCCCGCCGCGGAGATCGCCGCCATCCGCACCTGGTCGCGCGGGGAGTAATCTCGTCTGACCACAGCACCAGCCGTTGCCCCATATTGTTAACGGCTTGTGCTTTAGATTTTCCCCCTTATACTGGCGCCATCTTGTCGGAGTGCTGACCGTCGAACGACGCGAAGCTGAGACCGTTAATTCGGGATCCGTGGAACCTGATCAGGTTAAAACCTGCGAAGGGAACAAGGGTAACTTGCGGGTTACCGCGCCGGAGGAGGAACAAGCCTCTTCCGCTCATCGAAGGGATCACCCTTGATGGGTCAGGGCGCACAGGAGGGAGTCTGTCCCGTCCGGTTGTCCAGCACGTGGTGCGCATTGCCCACAGCGTGCAGAGAGCGGGAAGTGGCAGAACAGCGGCGCGGAGATCCATCCCGCACGCACTCCCTCCCGAGATAAACACCCCGCCGCAAGTTCATCTTCTCCTCGAACTCCAGACAAGCAAACACCCATAACTTCAACCAGTTAATGTGAGTTTTGCTATGTCTACTTCTGTATCTGATACCACCAAATCCAGCCGCCGCGAGCAGCGATACAGCGCCCAGGCCTTTATCGACAGTCTCAAGGGGATGGCTCACCCCAACTCCCGCCGCATCTTTATCGAAGGCTCCCGCGCCGATATTCGTGTCCCGCTGCGGGAGATCCAGCTGGCTGACACCTTCGTCGGCGGCACCAAAGAAGATCCCCGGTTCGAGCCCAACGAGCCGGTGCCGGTCTACGACACCTCGGGCCGTTACGGGGAGGAGGGGGTCGCCATCGACGTGCGCCGTGGCCTGCCGCGCCTGCGGGAAAACTGGGTGCTGGAGCGCGATGATACCGACGAACTGCCGGGGCTTAGCTCCACCTTCACTCAGGAGCGTCTGGCCGACGAGGGGCTGGATCACCTGCGCTTCGAGCACTTGCCAAAGCCGCGCCGCGCCAAGCTAGGTCGCCGGGTCACCCAGCTCCACTACGCCCGCGCCGGCATCGTCACCCCAGAGATGGAATTTATCGCCATTCGCGAGAACATGGGGCGCGAGCGGGTGCGCTCCGAGCTCCTGCGCACCCAGCATCCGGGCCATGATTTCGGTGCCCGCCTGCCGGAAAATATCACCCCTGAATTCGTGCGCGATGAGGTGGCCGCCGGTCGCGCCATCATCCCCAGCAACATCAACCACCCGGAAGCGGAGCCGATGATCATCGGCCGCAATTTTCTGGTGAAGATCAACGCCAACATCGGCAACTCGGCGGTCACCTCCAGCATCGAAGAGGAGGTGGAGAAGCTGGTGTGGTCCACCCGCTGGGGCGCCGACACCGTCATGGATCTCTCCACCGGCCGCTACATCCACGAGACCCGCGAGTGGATCCTGCGCAACAGCCCGGTGCCCATCGGTACCGTGCCCATCTATCAGGCGCTGGAGAAGACCAACGGCATCGCCGAAGACCTCACCTGGGAGCTGTTCCGCGACACCCTGCTGGAGCAGGCCGAGCAGGGGGTGGACTACTTCACCATCCACGCCGGTGTCTTGCTGCGCTTCGTGCCGATGACCGCCAAGCGCCTCACCGGCATCGTCTCGCGCGGCGGCAGCATCATGGCCAAGTGGTGCCTCTCCCACCACAAGGAGAACTTCCTCTACCAGCACTTCCGCGAAATCTGCGAGATCTGCGCCGCCTATGATGTGGCGTTGTCGCTGGGCGACGGTCTTCGTCCGGGCTCCGTCTATGACGCCAACGACGAGGCTCAGTTCGCCGAGCTGCGCACTCTGGGCGAGCTCACCAAGATTGCGTGGGAGTATGACGTGCAGGTGATGATCGAGGGGCCGGGTCACGTGCCGATGCACATGATCGAGCGCAACATGACCGAGCAGCTTGAGCACTGTCACGAGGCGCCGTTCTATACGCTGGGCCCGCTCACCACCGACATCGCACCGGGTTACGATCACTTCACCTCCGGCATCGGTGCGGCGCTCATCGGCTGGTACGGCTGCGCCATGCTCTGCTACGTCACCCCCAAGGAGCATTTGGGGCTGCCCAACAAGGAGGATGTGAAGCAGGGGCTGATTACCTACAAGATCGCCGCTCACGCCGCCGATCTGGCCAAGGGGCATCCGGGTGCCCAAATCCGCGACAACGCCATGTCCAAGGCACGCTTCGAGTTCCGCTGGGAGGATCAGTTCAATCTGGCCCTCGACCCCGACACCGCCCGCGCCTACCACGATGAAACCCTGCCGCAGGAGTCCGGCAAGGTGGCCCACTTCTGCTCCATGTGCGGGCCCAAGTTCTGCTCCATGAAGATCACTCAGGACGTGCGCGATTACGCGGCGAAATTGGAAGCCGTTGAGATCAAGCTGGTCGGTATGGATGGCCAGCAGGAGCAGGTAGTGGCTCAGGTGGAGAGCGGCATGGCCCGCATGGCTGAAACCTTCAAGGAGACTGGCGGCGAGATCTACCATCAGGCGGCGGCGCTGAAACAGGCCGCAGGGGAGGAGGCGTGAGCAGCGTAAGCGGGGCTGTCAGCCCCGCCGATCTGTTGCCCATGACGGACTCGCTACCTGTGGTCTGGACCATCGCTGGTTCAGACTCCGGTGGCGGTGCCGGCATTCAGGCCGACTTGCACACATTGCACGACCTTGGCGTGCACGGTTGCTCGGTTATCTCCGCCATCACCGCCCAGAACTCGGTGGCGGTGAAGATGGTTGACCCCGTGCTGATGCAGACCTTCACCGCCCAGATCGATGCCCTCGGCGTCGATCTGCCGCCCGCCGCCATCAAGATCGGTCTGCTGCCGACCCGGCTCCACGTCGAGGTGTTGGCTCGCCGACTGGCAACTATCGAGGCACCCTTCGTGGTCTACGACCCGGTGGCCATCGCCAGCAGCGGCACCCCGATGGCGGAGCCCAATATGCTGGCGGCGGTGCGCGAGCAGCTGTTGCCACGTCTGTCGCTCATCACCCCCAACGGCCCCGAATTGGAAGCCCTGACCGGACTGCCGGTCAGCAGCCCCGAACTGGTGCGCCTTGCCGCCCGCCGCCTGCGCGAACTCGGCGCCCGCGCCGTGCTGGTCAAGGGGGGCCATCTGGAGTGGAGTGGCGATCTCTGCCTCGATTACTACCAGGATGAGACCCGCGAATTCTGGCTGGCGGCGCCGCGCCTCGATACCCGCCACGGCCACGGCACCGGCTGCTGCTACGCCAGCGCCATCGCCGCCGTGGTGGCGCAGGATTATCCGGTGGAGGACGCCATCACCCTGGCGCGAGCCTACCTGCAACAGGGGTTGGCGGCGGCGCAGGGGGTGGGGGCAGGCCCGGGCCCCATCGCCCATCTCGGCTGGCCAGCCGATCTGGCTCACTTCCCCCGCGCCGTGCTGGCGGGATCACCGCTCGACCGTCGTTTCGGCCTTTATGAGACAAGCTGCGCCCGCCTGCCGCAGGGCCCCTTCGCGCCGACCGAACACAACCTCGGTCTCTATCCGGTGGTCGATTCGGTCAAGTGGCTGCGCCGCCTGCTGGGGCAGGGGGTCAAAAGCATCCAGCTGCGGATCAAGGATCTGCCCGCCGCAGAGGTGGCACCGGCCATTCGCGATGCGGTAGCGCTCGGTCGCCGCCATGGGGCGCGGCTCTTTATCAACGACTACTGGCAGCAGGCCATCGAGGCGGGTGCCTGGGGCGTGCATCTGGGGCAGGAGGATATGGAGACCGCCGATCTCGCCGCCATTCAGGCGGCCGGGCTGCGCCTTGGCATCTCCACCCACGGCTACTTCGAGCTGATGCGGGCCCGCGAGCTGGCCCCCTCCTATATCGCGCTGGGTCATATCTTCCCGACTAACACCAAGGCGATGCCGTCTCGCCCGCAGGGGCTGGTGCGGCTGCATCGCTACCGCGCCCTGATGTGCGACTGGCCGACGGTGGCCATCGGCGGCATCAGCGAGGAGCGGGTGGCGGCGGTCAAGGCAAGCGGGGTCGGCAGTATCGCGCTGGTCTCGGCCATCACGGCCAGCGATGACTGGCAGGGGGCGACCGAACGGCTGCTCGCGGCCGTGGGGGCGGGGGATGAGCCACGCTCGGCTTCTGCTATAAGGGAGGTGGAACATGCGCTCTGATGCCGCTTCTCTTAGTGACAAAGAGTATTTGCGATACGGCCGCCAGCTGATGCTGGCGGAAGTGGGGGAGGCGGGGCAGGCGCGGCTCAAGGATCAATCGGTGCTGATCGTCGGCCTCGGCGGGCTCGGCTCGCCGCTCGCCCTCTATCTGGCTGGGGCCGGTGTGGGCACCTTGTGGCTGGCCGATGGCGATACGGTGGATTCCAGCAACTTGCCGCGCCAGATCCTGTTCGATAGCGAGGCGGTCAACCACTCCAAGGCGGAGCTGGCCCGCGAGCGCTTGGCCGCCCACAACCCGCTGGTGGAGGTGATTGCCATCAACCAGCGGCTCGATGCCGCCAGCCTGCCGGAGTTTGTGGCCGAGGTAGATCTGGTGATCGACTGCTGCGATAACCTCGCCACTCGCCAGGCCATCAACGCCGCCTGCGTGGCTCAGGACAAGCCCTGGATCTCCGCCGCCGCGGTGGGTTGGCAGGGGCAGTTGATGGCGCGCACCAGCAGCGATCACGCCTGCTACGCCTGCCTCTATCCGCTGGATACCAAGCTCTCCCAGAGCTGCGAGACCAGTGGCGTCACTGGCCCGCTGGTCGGGGTAATGGGCTCCTTGCAGGCGCTGGAGGCATTGAAACTGCTGTTAGGGATGCCAAGCCCGGTCGCCGGCACATTGCGCCGTTTCGATGCTTTGGCCCATCAGTGGCAGACCCTCACTCTGGCCCCCGATCCCGATTGCCCGGTCTGCGGACAGCGCCGATGCCCGACACACGATAAGGAGATCACCCCATGATCCTTACCATTCGACTCAACGATAAAGCCCAGCCGCTGACGGCAGGGCATAGCGTGGCCGACCTGCTGGCGGTGCAAGACGTTAATCCACAGGGAGTGGCGGTGGCCCTTAACGGCGCCGTGCTGCCCCGTGGCCGCTGGGCCGAAACCCGTCTCAATGACGGGGACGAACTTCACCTCTTCACCGCCATCGCGGGAGGCTGACCCATGATGCTCGCAGTCCCATCTTCGCGTGCTCTGCCTTGCGGCGGAACTTCATCTTTTCTTACTACTGTGGCGGGAGGCTGACATGCTCAAAATTGCCGATCACACCTTCTCTTCGCGCCTCTTTACCGGAACCGGCAAGTTTGCCCGCCCGGATCTGATGGCCGCAGCCATCGAGGCGAGTGGCTCCCAACTGGTCACCATGGCCATCAAGCGGCTCGAACCGGGCAAGGCCCACGACGATATCCTGAGCCCCTTGCTGCAACTCGGGGTCAAGCTGCTGCCCAACACCTCCGGCGCCAAGACCGCCGCCGAGGCGGTATTTGCCGCCCATCTCGCCCGCGAGGCGCTGGGGACGAACTGGCTGAAGCTGGAGATCCACCCCGATCCCCGTTATCTCTTGCCCGATCCCATCGAGACGCTGAAAGCCGCCGAGCAGCTGGTGAAAGAGGGCTTTGTGGTGCTGCCCTACTGCGGCGCCGACCCCGTGCTCTGCAAGCGGCTGGAAGAGGTGGGCTGCGCCGCCGTGATGCCGCTCGGGGCACCCATCGGCTCCAATCAGGGGCTGGTGACCCGGGAGTTTCTCTCCATCATCGTCGAGCAGGCCAATGTGCCCGTGGTAGTGGACGCGGGCATAGGTGCACCAAGCCACGCCGCCGCTGCCTTTGAGCTGGGCGCCGATGCCGTGCTGGTCAACACCGCCATCGCGGTGAGCGGCGACCCGGTCGCCATGGGCCGCGCCTTTGCGCTGGCCTGCACCGCCGGTCGCAGCGCCTATGAAGCTGGCCTTGGCGCGCGCGTCCTGCAGGCCCAAGCCTCCAGCCCGCTCACCGATTTTCTGGGGGCTTTATGAGTCATGAAACAGGGGCGACCATGAACATCTCCCCCTTGCCCCAAGGGCAGCCAGAGGTTTGCCCCCCTCTCCCTCTGGGAGAGGGGCTGGGGGTGAGGGCGCCGGGGGTGAGGGCTAAGGAGCCTTCCTTTCTCGACCGATGGCAGGAGCTGGAGTGGGACGATATCGGCATGCAGATCCGCGCCAAGACCGCCGCCGATGTAGAGCGGGCGCTGGGTTCACCCCGCCGTACCTTGGCCGATTTTATGGCGCTGATCTCGCCAGCTGCCGAAGCCTATCTGCCGCAGATGGCGGCCGAGGCCGAGCGGCTCACCCGCCAGCGTTTTGGCAACACCATCGGCTTCTATGTGCCGCTCTATCTGTCGAACCTCTGCGCCAACGACTGCACCTACTGCGGCTTCTCCATGAGCAACCGCCTCAAGCGCAAGACCTTGAATAGCGAGGAGATTGAACGCGAGTGTCTGGCCATCAAGGCGCGTGGTTTTGACAGCGTGCTGCTGGTGACCGGCGAGCACGAGCACAAGGTGGGGCTCGCCTATTTTCGCGAGGTGATGCCCATCATCCGCCGCCACTTCAGCACGGTAGGGATGGAGGTGCAGCCCCTCTCGCAGGCCGAATATGCCGAACTGAAAACTCTCGGCCTCGACGCCGTCATGGTCTATCAGGAGACCTACCACGCCCCCACCTATGCCCGCCATCACCTGCGCGGCAACAAGCGGGACATCGCATGGCGCCTTGCCACGCCGGATCGGCTCGGCCGCGCCGGTATCGACAAAATCGGCTTGGGGGCGCTGATCGGTCTCTCCTCGGACTGGCGCGCCGACAGCTACTTTGTCGCCGAGCATCTGAGCTGGCTTGAGCGCCACCACTGGCAGAGCCGCTATTCGCTCTCCTTCCCGCGCCTGCGCCCCTGCACAGGTGGGCTGGAACCTGCCGTGGTCATGTCGGATCGCCAGCTGGCCCAGCTTATCTGCGCCTGGCGCCTCTTCTCGCCGACGCTGGACTTGTCCCTCTCCACCCGCGAATCGGCCACCTTTCGCAACGGCGCGGTGCGCCTTGGCATCACCCAGATGTCGGCCGAGTCGCGCACCCAACCGGGTGGCTATGCCGAGGGGGATAAAGAGGAGCTGGAGCAGTTCGCCATCCACGACGATCGCCCGGTCGGTGAAGTCGCCGCCGCTGTGCGGCAGGCGGGGTTGCAGCCGGTGTTCAAGGACTGGGAGCCATTCTTGGGCCGATAGGGGCGGTCACGCCCCCTTTGCCGGTAGCTTCTGAGGCGTTCAGCCAGACTCCGTGCCTGTGGCAAGCAGGCACGGCTGCGCCGTGCAATCGTAGGGTCGATTAGCCGTCAGGCGTAATCGTCCGCTTTGTTGTGTGGGGATGGATGGCTCGGCTACGCCGAGCAGGACGCGAGGCCGTTGGCCTCGAAGGGGTTTCGCCCGCCCTTCGGGCCGGGGCGAGTGACTTTGGAAAGACCCAAAGTCACCAAAGGTCTCTCCCCCGCTTATTCGCCCGACTTCGTCGGGTTCCTTCGGCTCACCCGCTTGTCCGACGGCACGCGCCGACGGGCCATCCATGGCCCGGCGCCGCTCGCTCGACATCCTGTCTCGCGGCCTGGACAAGCGGGCTCGCCTCAGCGAATAAGAGGGGGAACCAAAACCGTGCCCGCCATTCAGACTTGGCCTAGTGGGTTTATGTAACTAGTAGACACTCAGCTTCTGGTCTTGGCCGTATCGATCAGACGCCTGTTAATAGTGTCTCGCCATGCCGCCAGTCTCGCTATGTCTTGCTCAAGTTCATCAGGCTCTGGGATTGGGAGCCTTCCAACAATTGTTGCGGCATCGTGCTCGAACTTGGAGCACTTAGACATTCCTGCATCAACTTCCCGGTAGTCATCATCGGTCACAACGACAGACTTAAGGCGCTGTGTTGACACACCTTCACCGAACCGCTGGACCGCGCCGTTCAGCAACACCTCCTCGACACACCGCTCCCAAGCCAGGCGTAGCCGGCCGTAGCAAAATGCAGTCAGACGACGATGTTCATCCTCGTCCCCATCCTTTTGCGTTCTACGAACCTCCACGAGTTCTTGCCGGAGCCTTGCCAGACGATCTTTGGTGCCCACAACGTCAAACGGCAGCTCCTGCGAGTGCACACCATATCCTTGGGCTGTTCTGCGAATGTAGTTCTTGCTCAGCATTGACCCAAGTTCCTCGATCTTCTGCTCCAAGATGCAGAGGAAGTAGATGTCGTGGGTGAAGACGATCACCTGTCGGGTGAGTGACTCAAGGGCTAAACGATACGCCACCTCCCAACGGCGCCTGTGATCGAGTGATGACACTGGATCATCAAACACAATCCCGCCACGTCCTTTGCCAAGCTTTATCTCTGCCAAGAAGGATGCGATGGCAATAGCTCGCTGCTCCCCCTCACTGAGGATGGCGGCAGGTGAACCTCCACCAGGCAATTGAAGGACCAGCTTGAATTGGGTCTTTCCCCCTGGAGACTCTGGCTTCATTACGACCTGAAGTTGATGCACCTTGAGTAGTTTGAGTTCATCGTTGAGAGCGTCCGCCAGCTCCTTGCTGGCCGTTGTCCGCGAAAGCTCGGTAGACTTTCTGGAGATTGCTCGCGTATCCAAACCATCAATACACGCCTGAAGCTTACGGCAGATCTCATGCTTGGTGATTGCCTCTAAGACAGCGGTCTTGACTTCCCCCAGGCGTACCCGCGCATCAAGCTCTCGCTTCTCAGCCATCATATCAGCCCGAACTTTCTCATCGGCCGTGGCCTCCAAAGCCTTGGCCTGTTCCTGTAGACCTTCAATTATGTTTACCAACCCCGGTCGAGGGTCATTCGACAGTGCCAAAATCTCTTCCCACGGGAGCTCGGTCGCCGCTGCCTGCAACACCAATTGATGACGGGTATTCAGGCACTTCTGCATCGTCGAGCATCCAGCAGCGAGTTCAGGAGCAATCTCCGTCAACTCTTCCACCAAACCATCACGGAATATGATGTCCAAGGCCGCTTTCTTGATCACGTTGTAGGCCGTTGCTGCTACCTCGTGCGCCTCGGCCGCAGCTTTTTCAGCTGCCTGCTTGATAAACGTGTCAAACTGCACCAGACGCGCAGCCCCATCCTGTCCAAGCATGTTTTGGCAGAGGGGGCATGCAGAGTCTTCGGGAAGCACCGGGAATTCATGGTCTGGGTGGCTTACTTTGGCAAAAGTTCGGGCTGCTTCAAAAAGCGTTTTCCATTCTTCATTTCCAGTGCCAGCAAGTTGACCCGGAGTTTGTTTGAACTCGGTCGCCGCTAGGTCTGCGGCAGCTTTGGCCGATTTTGCTTTATCAATAAGCCCTTTAAGCTGTGTGACCTTTTCATCGTCGATCAGTGTTATCGCGGCGGTAATCCGATCCTTCAACCCCGTAAGGCGCGCGGCCTTCTGATGAGTCGCTTGGGCTTTTTGCTTAGGATCAGCCTCTGCGAGGGTTTTGGTCAGCAGGGCTCGCCGATCCAGCTCGGCTTGGTTAAGCGTGGCCAAATTCTCAATGTGCTCTGGTTTTGTCTGGGTCGGGATACCAAGTAGTGCTGTGGCGACCGCAGTCTGCTCTCTCATCAGCACGGCATACGCTGCGTCACTTGGAGCATTCGCAGCCTTCTCTTGCGTAGCCCGCGCCTTGAGCTTGGTACAGGCACCGACTAGCCCCTCCAAGATGTCCAGCCCATATGGGGTGTAAGCAAAGTCCCCGTGGTTATCGATGTAAGCTCGGGCGCAGTGGGTATCGAAGATTGAGATATCCGAAAGTGGTTCAGGCGCTATCACACCGTACTGCCAAGGAAGGTCAATCGCTGTACCATCGATTACAACCTCGAACACAGCCTGAGCGGTGCCAACGTCCTTGGGGTCTAGGTTGGCGTTGGGTAGGATGGGCTCGCGCCGATCTCTAGCGCGACACGCGTGTTTGAATATTCTGGAGTATCCCGACTTCCCGGCTCCGTTTTCCCCGTAGATGACGGTTAGACCAGCTAAAGCGATCGGGACTCTCCCGCCGTTCGCCAATGCATTGACGTTCACAAGCCCCTTGATCGCGGCTAACTGAACTACTCGGGCTGGATCGGCAGGCGGAGCAACCTGTGTGTCTTGAAGCTTCTTGGGTATCCGGCCATCTGGATCTGGAATCCCCACTTCTACCTTGGCCAATGCATAGAGGTCTTCCAGATCCGCAGTACTAAGTGAGCGGTCTTGGTAGAGCCTAGCAATAGCATCTTGCTGCCAAGCAGCAAGTCCCTTGGACCACGCATAGATCTCTTGAATAATGCTCATCAATTTGCACCTTGTTGCTCACATCTGCTTTTTCAGAGAACTACCGCCATACCACCAGTGGTATATCCGGCAGTTCGCCAAGAATGGAATAATCCTATTCCCGGTAGAAGGGTCGGGCCTAGAAACTGGTGTGGCTGATGACGGTCAGTTGCATCTGGCTCAGTTCCAGATGAAGAGTGATCACCATGACCAGGTGGTACTAGATGGTCAAGGTGGATGGTGGGGGATTGTCGGCGACCTCGCACTATTCCTGTCTGTTTGATGTGCGGCCTTGCTGGCGTCTCATATTTCAATCCTCACTCTCGGATACCGGTGCGGGTTATCTGGGCCAACCTCTGTCGTCTGACGGCGGGTGGGGCATCGACCCCGCCGGGGTTTGTCCCTAGCATAAGGAGGATGCGGGGCAGGGGCTCCGCCATGCGGGCATGTGTTGATGCCCGTTTACGGATTTCTGGCGGAGAGAAAAGATGAAGCTGCGTTCCTTGTTGATGGTGGGGGCCCTGCTGCTGGGCGGTTGTGCGGTCAATCCCTACGGTGGTACTCAGGCTCCTGTCAGTGAACCCGATCAGCCAGTGAGCCAGCCGGACAAGCCGGTGACCAAACCGGATAGCGGGGACGTTCAGCCCAAGCCGGTGGCGCCGACAGGACTGGCGCAGGCCATGGCCGATCTCTTTGTGCAGGCCCCCGAGGTGCGGGAACTGGCGCAAACCGGTCAGCCGGTGCTGCTGCTCACCCCGCCCCAGAACGGCACCGGCGAGCCGGTGGACACCCGCGCCATGGCGGCGGCCATGAGCAAGCGCATCCAGAGCAAGAGCGGTTTTCACTTTGTCGACCAAGGGCAGGTGGCAGCCATCACCGGCCAGCTGGAGTATCAGCAGGGCAGGATGAACCCGGCCTCCCTGGTGCGGCTTGGCCGTCAGACCGGCGCCGGCTACATGCTCTACGGGGATCTGGTGACACAGGGGAGCCGTTATCGGTTGTCGATGACCCTGATGGAGCTGCGCAGCGGCGAGCTGATCTGGAGCGGTAGTCGCTCCGCCAGCCACTGAGCGGTCTGCGACCAATCAAAAAGAGGGTTGAGTGCCTGTACGCTCAACCCTCTTCTCATTTCTGGCCCTATGCCTGATGGGGCTTGTCTCTAGCGGATTGCCGCTTCCAGCGCGGCTATCTCGCCGCCGCTGATGAGCGGCAGGTTGCGGCTGATCTGCTCCACCGGCCAGTCCCACCAGGCGATGGCGTTGAGACGGGCGATGGTGTCGTCGTCGAAGCGGTAGCGGATCACTTTGGCCGGGTTGCCGCCGACCACGGTGTAGGCGGGCACGTCACCGGTGACCACGGAGCGGGCGGCGATAATGGCGCCGTTGCCGACCTTTACCCCCGGCATGATCAGAGCCTCATAGCCAATCCAGACATCGTTGCCGATGACGGTATCCCCCTTGTAGGGGAGGCTGCCCGGGGCGGGGGCGGCATGCTCCCAGCCGTTGCCGAAGATAAAGAAGGGGTAGGTGGAGAAGCCGGAGGTCTGGTGGTTGGCGCCGTTCATGATGAACTTCACCCCGCGGGCGATGGCGCAGAACTTGCCGATGATGAGCTTGTCGCCGACGAAGGGGAAGTGGTAGAGGACGTTGCGCTCGAAGCCCGCCGAATCCTCCGGGTCGTCGTAATAGGTGTAGTCACCCACCTCGATATTGGGCCCCTTGATGGTGTTCTTGATAAAACACACCTGGGGAAAGCCGTTCATGGGGTGGGGATTGGCGGGGTCGGGTCCGTGCATCCGGGCTCCTAGGGTTGGCCGGGCTAGATCGCCGGGAAGTAGCAGGCGCTCATGTCGATGGGGTGATCGGGGCAGCCTGGCAGATAGAATTGCCAGCCCGCATCGGAGAAGGCGCGCAGTTCAGTTTCGACAAACTTGATGGCGAGGCTCAGGGCCTGCAGGCTGTCGATGCCGTAGATAAAGGTTTTGTCGCTCAGCCCCGCCAGCTTCACCTTGCAGCGCCAGTCACCGCTGGCGGACTTGGGATCCGGCTCGGGGGCCTTGATGGCGATCTTGAGGGTGAGCTGTTCCCCTTCGGTACTGATAGCGTCGAAGCGGGCGGTAACGATGGCATTCTTCATCCTGCAACTCCTTGTGCGATTCCCCTCCTGCGGCATCGGGCTGCGTCTCCATGGAGGGATAAAAATGGGGGCGAGCCAAAGGAGCCTAAACGAAGCCTCTTTTTGAAACAATGGGATATGGGGGGATCCCGGTGGTTTGCGTGTTGCGACGGGCTGTTTCACCACGCGGGGTACACTTGCTGTAAAGGATTGTTGGCTACCGCTGCAAATCTATCTCTTATGCTGATTGCTGGTGGATCATCGGGTTGGGGCACAATATACGGCCCCTGTTGGCCGCTGAAGTACAGGAGCATCTATGACACTGTCGGTATTGCAGCTTTACGAGGTGATGGCCCAGTTGCCCGACCCGGTCTTTATCCTGAGTGAAGATGGTTATTACGTTGAATACATAGGAGGCATGGAGCAGCAATCCTATCAGGACGGCAATCCGCTGGCAGGGAAGCAGTTGCGGGATGTGCTGCCGGAGACGATGGCGCTCTGGGTGATGGCGCAGGTCGCGCTGGCGCTGGATAGCGGCCAGGTTCAGGTGGTCGAGTACGATCTGGCGGCTAGCGAGGTGGGTGGCATTGATGCCGGTGTCGGGCCACAAGGGATGCAGCGCTTTGAGGGCAAGATTGCTCCTCTGCCCTCCCTCTATGACGGCAAGCGGGCGGTAGCCTGGGTGACCCGCAATATTACCCGCCAGTACGAGTTGCAGCAGCGATTGCTGCGTCAGAGTGAAACCGACCAGCTGACCGGTCTCTACAATCGCCATTTTTTCTTCGAGCACTGTCAGCCGTTGCGGGCAGGGGAGGCGCCCTGTGGCCTTATCATGCTCGACATCGATCACTTCAAGCAGATCAACGATCACTACGGTCATCAGCAGGGAGATCGGGCCTTGCAGCGATTCAGTGGCTGCATCGATGCCCTGTTGCGGGCGGACGATCTCTTTGTGCGCAGCGGCGGCGAGGAGTTTCTGATCCTTTTACCACGGATCGATGAAGCCGGTTTGCTGCAGATAGCGGAGCAGATCCGTGCCGCTGTCGAAGCATTGCCTGCCGATCCGGTCGCCATCACGGTCAGTCTGGGCACAACCCTGGTGCAGCCGGAGGAGGAGATCAATCAGGCGCTGGCCCGGGCCGACGAGTGGCTCTATCGAGCCAAGCGGGCAGGCCGCAACCGGGTAGCACACTGCCCGGCAGGTTGAGAGTGTCTATCCGGTCGCATGGCGGAAATAGCTCGTTCTTTTACTCTAAATAAGTTGACTGACATCACTGTCAATTAGTAGAAAAGTTGGGCTTATTATTTAACTCATATTCTAAAGGATAAGGTGTTAATATTATCGGCCTGATCGCTGGTCTTATTTATGTTGTTGGGCAACAGGATGAGGTTTTATCGGTATGTTATCAAAAGGGTTTGAATCTGGTTCTTGATGACGAATGTGACACACTTCGTTGTCTTTTGAAACAATCTGATTCAAACGGTCATGAATTATTAACCTTGACCAGGTTGGCGATTTCAACGATGGTAGCGTGGCAGCTCCGTTCCCTTCCGGTGGCCCTATTGGCCACTGGCGGTGTTGTTCTTTCACGAACAGGGCGATCTGCCATGACATATCGCCAGCCTGTTATTCGGGCCAATAAAAATAATGATGACAGACTAATAAGGTATATATTGCAATGAGTGTTTCTATTGCTGAAAAGAGTAACCCTGTTTCAAAATTGAAATGGGAGAAAAGCGATTCGGTATGGACCATGGGCTTATATGCCACTGCGGTTGGTGCCGGTACGTTATTTCTCCCTATTACTGTTGGCAGTAATTCTCCGGTTATTTTGCTATTTATATTATTGCTGGCTTTCCCGCTCTCTTATTATTCCCACCGGGCATTGAGCCGCTTTGTGCTCTCCAGCTCCCATAAGGAAGGGGATATCACCCATGTGGTGGAGGAGCACTTCGGTGCCAGAGCGGGCAAGCTGCTGATGCTGGTCTATCTGATGGCCTTCTACCCCATCATTCTGGTCTACAGCATCTCTATCACCAATGCGATCCAGAGCTTCGTGGTTCACCAGCTGGGGGACGCCGAGCTTCCCCGCGGCTTGCTGGTGCTGGGGGTGATGCTGGGCCTGCATCTGATCCTGTTGGCTGGCAAACAGATCGTGGTGTCGGCCATCAGCGTGCTGGCTCTGCCGATGGTCGCCTTTCTGATTGGCCTATCCATCTATCTGCTGCCCCAGTGGAGCCTCTCCTATTTCAGCGAGAGTCAGGCAGTGGAGTGGCGTGATCCGGCGTTCTGGAAATCCCTCTGGCTGATCGTGCCGGTGATGGTGTTCTCCTTCAGCCATGCGCCCATTATCTCCTCCTTCAGTGCGGCGCAGAAGAAGCGTTGTCAGGAGAGTGCCGACCTGCGTGCCAAGCGGATCATCAAATACAGCAGCATGCTGATTTGCGGCAGCGTGCTCTTTTTCGTGGTGAGCTGCGTGATGAGCCTGAGTCAGGCCGAGATGGCGCTGGCCCGCACCGACAATATCTCCGTGCTGTCGGCGCTGGCGAACAAGTTCTCCAATCCGCTGATCGCCTATGTGGGGCCGCTTATCGCCATTCTGGCCATGTCCAAATCCTTCCTCGGCACCTCCATGGGGGTGAGCGAGGGGACGGTGAGCATGGTGAGCGGTGCCTGTCAGGGGCTGGGGCTCTCTCTCAAGGAGTCGACCATCGCCCGGGTGTCGTCGGTGATCCTGTTTCTGGTGACCGCCCTCATCACCTATCTGAACCCCAATGTGCTCGACATCATCGAACGCGTCAGTGGCCCGCTGATCGCGGTGATCCTGTTTCTGCTGCCAGCCTGCTCTATCTATCGCTTGCCCGCACTCAAGCGTTATCGCGGGCCGAGTACCCTTTTTGTGTTGGTGATGGGGCTGCTTGCCATCTCGGCCCTTATCTACGATCTGCTTTGACCGGGCAGTATCCCGCACAAATCCAAAAGGGCGACCATCTGGTCGCCCTTTTTCTGTGCATCGGGGTTAGCCGAGCAGGCCGGTGGCGCTCTGGCCCGCCATCAGCAAGCCGATGGCCAGCACGCTGAACCAGACCAGGGTTGCGCTTACCAGCAGATAGCCGCTGGCGACGAACAGACCGTCCCGCTGCAACATGCCGGTGGCCAGCAGCAGGATGGCCCAGGCAGGCATGGCGTTGGTGAAGGGGATGGCGCCCAAGGGTAGCATCAGCAGCAGGGCGGCCAGCATGATCAGCAGACCGTTGCAGCGGTTGACCGTGCTGCTGCCGGTCAGCACCAGCAGACGCGGGCGGATAACGCGATCGACACGGGCCAGCAGATCTGCCCCCTTGTGCAGGGTCGGCTTGAGCTGGTCGGCGGCGAAGCGGCGCTCCATCAGGATGGCGGGTAGCCAGGGCACCCGGTTGAGGGTGATGCCTATACCGATAAAAAGGATCAGCAGGCCAAACGGGGTGCTGACACCGGGGATGGAGACCGGCAACAGAAAGGGGACGGTGAGCAGCACGCAAAACAGCAGCATGCCCTGTTCGCCCACCAGCTCCAGCATCTGGCGCAGGCTGATGTGGCTCTCGTCGATGGCGTGCGCGGTGGCCCGCAGGGTATCCGCGAGGGTGGTTTGGGGGTCGTGAAGTTGCGCGGCAACCATTCCCTGATGTCCTTCTGAGTGGTGATCACGGGCTCCGATGACCCGATTTGGCGCCAGCATACGTGGCAGAGGTTAACCGTCGATGAATGGTGATGGGTGTTACATAGCGGCGGTTGTCGCGTTGCTTGGCAGAGGTTTCGGCGAGGGGATATCGCGCACTGAAAGTGATCCGGTACAGCCGCCATTTAGGATGGGCGCAGGATGCCTCTGGTATGCTTTCTGCACAATCACACAGGGAGCAGGGGACGATGATGAAGAGAGCCGGGATAGCGATGATGGGGCTGTTGCTGCCACTGGGGCAGGCCTGGAGTAGCGAGGCTGCGACCACATCTGGTTGGCAGGTGACGCCGTTTTTCGGCTACAGCTCAGCCATCGACTTCGAGAAGGGTGACGAGGTGGTGCAGCCGGTGCCGCTTTCTGCATCGCTTGATTCACTGCAGGGACAGGGCTCCGGCAGCTGGGGTCTCTTTATCAGCAAGGAGGTGGATGATCCGGGCATGATTGAGCTGCTCTACAACCATCAGTCAACCACCCTTTCTCCCGATCAGCCAGACCGCCTGACGGTGGACATCCTGCACTTTGCCGGTGCACTGACCCTCTCTGACAACCTGATGGCGCCCTATATCGGCGCCGGGATCGGGGTGACCCGTTTTGCCGCCTACGACAGCGAGGTGACTCCTTCCATGTCGCTGGCGCTCGGGGTGCAACCGCGCCTCGCCGAGCATCTGGCGCTGCGGGCCGAGGTGCGCGGCTATGGCTCGCTGGTTAACGACAACAACCAGTTTCTTTGCAATCCGGAGCAGTGCGTGTTCAAGGTACGCGGGGAGCTGGTAACCCAGTGGCAGGCCAATATTGGTCTTACCTTCCGCTTTTAGGCGAGGGGATTTCCCCCATAAAACAGGGGCCCCTGGGCACCTGTTTCAGCAGCAATGTTCCGCCGTGATCGGCCATCAACCGGCAGCTCTTCACACCTCTTTATTAGTCGGCGTCGCCCATACCGCGCAGTTTCTCCCCGCCTCCTTGGCGCCATAAAGCGCCTGATCCACCCGCTTGAACAGCGAGACTGCCGGCTCCCCGGGCTCGCGGATCCCCACCCCCAGACTGACCGTCATGGTATGGGTCGGGTCGGGGGCTATGGTGCGGGTCGCAGTGAGCAGGGTGTTGGCCAGTTGCTGCAAGTCGGCTTCGTGGGCGGCGGGCAGCAGCAGGGCAAACTCTTCACCACCAACACGGGCCGCCAGCGCACCCTGCGGGCAGTGCTGTTGCAACAGCTCGCCAAACTGCTGCAACACCCTATCCCCGATATCGTGGCCGTAGTTGTCATTGATCCGCTTGAAGTGATCGAGATCCAGCAGGATGAGGGCGTGGCACATCCCCTGCTCCAGAAACAGCTGCTGATGAAAGTAGCGCCGGTTTGGCAGTCGGGTCAGATCGTCGAACAGCGCCTGCTGTCTGAGCCGGGTATTGATGTGGAAGAGGTGGTGCATGGTGCTCAGGATGCCGATGCTGCTGAGCAGGATGCCGCTGGATCGCAGCAGATCCTCGGCATAGATGGCGAGCCAGAGCGGCTGTGCCACCAGCTCATCCATGATGTCAGCGGTGGCCCCCATGATCCACAACATCAGACCGCAGGAGAGCATGCGGTAGGTGTGGGTGGGCAGGTGGGCGCACTGCACCACCCAGAACAGGAACAGCATGGTGAGCCAGTTGATCACCTCGAAGCCAAAGCTGACGGCGTAAAAGCGTTCGTAGGGGAAGTGGGGCAGCAGCAACAGATGAAGGGTCATGATGGCCAGCATCAATCCCCCCAGCAACAAGATGTGGGAACGATGCTCCCGATCGAGCTGATGGTAGTGGGAGAGGCTGATATCGAGACGATCAAACTGCATGGTGTTCCTCGGATTGGGCCCGCCATCACGTTGCAAACAAGGCGCTGCGTAATGGTATGCCGTAGTCGGATAACAGAAACGGCTGGTCTGCCAGTGTAAACGAGTTGGCCCGCAGCGCGCGATATCGAGGGCTTCAGCTTGTGGGCTGGTTCAGTATTTGCGCATTTGTGGTGCGCCGGCCATGCCATGCCCTGTGACAGGGCGGTTCAGTATCGGTTAGCGCAGTGTGTGCGCTATTTTGGTGCGTTAACGATAGCTGAGATAGTTAATTTAATGATTTTAAAGGATTTAAAATTGTGGCCCGCTTTATGCTTTTTACATGTCAGACGGTCTCTTGCGGTCATCGGCGGCAGATGCAGTGATGAGGAAGTGGCAAGAGACATCCCCGTGCCGGGCGCGGGTGTGATTCTGGCGGGTTGCAGCAACACCTTGCGGTTCGCCACAGATTCAATCAGGGAAACGGAGCCGGTCTTGTACCGGTACGACAGGGAAGGAGAGTGCTCTATGGTCAAAAAATGGATGATGGCGGGTCTGACGATGTTGCCTGCCTTGCTGGTTACCCCAAGTTGGGCCGAAGAGGTCGCTCAGGTACAGGCGGCGGTGGCTCCGGTTGCCGCCATGACAATCAACAAGGGTGACAACACCTGGATGCTGCTCTCGGCGGCGCTGGTGATCCTGATGTCGATCCCCGGTTTGGCCCTCTTCTACGGTGGTCTGGTGCGGGCCAAAAACATGCTGAGCGTGCTGATGCAGGTCTTTACCCTGTTCTGCCTCATCTGCGTGCTCTGGGTGATCTACGGCTATTCGCTGGCCTTTACCGAAGGGGGCAATTTCTACGGCTCCTTCAGCAAGGTGCTGCTCAAGGGGGTGACCCCTGACTCCATCGCTGCCACCTTCAGCAAGGGGGTCGGGATCAGCGAGCTGATCTATGTGGTGTTCCAAGGGGCCTTTGCCGCCATCACCTGCGGCCTTATCGTGGGGGCGTTTGCCGAGCGCATCAAGTTCGCTGCCGTGCTGCTCTTCTCGGTGATCTGGTTCACCTTCGCCTATATCCCGCTGGCTCATATGGTGTGGTACTGGGCGGGTCCGGATGCCTATACCAGCGCCGAGGCTGCGGCCACAGCGACCGCCACTGCTGGCTATCTGTTCCAGCATGGTGCGCTGGATTTTGCAGGCGGCACCGTGGTGCACATCAACGCCGCCGTGGCGGGTCTGGTGGGTGCCTATCTGGTGGGCAAGCGTCTGGGCTACGGTCGTGATCCCATGACCCCCCACAGCCTGACCATGACCATGATCGGCGCCTCCCTGCTCTGGTTCGGCTGGTTCGGTTTCAACGCGGGCTCCGCGCTGGAAGCCAACGGTATCGCCGCACTCGCCTTTATCAACACCTGGGTAGCGCCGGCTGCGGCAGCTCTCTCATGGACGCTGGCCGAGTGGGTGATGAAGGGACGTCCCTCCCTGCTGGGGGCCGCCTCTGGTGCGGTGTCCGGTCTGGTGGTGATCACCCCGGCAGCCGGTTTCGTCGGTGTGGGCGGTGGTCTGGTGATGGGCCTTATCAGTGGCGTGGCGGGTCTGTGGGGCGTCCACGGTCTCAAGCGCCTGCTGGGGGCCGATGACAGTCTGGACGTGTTTGGCGTACACGGGGTGTGCGGTATTCTCGGCGCCCTGCTGACCGGCGTCTTTGCCAGCCCGGATCTGGGCGGTACCGGGGTGTGGGACTATGTCACCAATCAGGTTGCCGAGGGCTACTCCATCCTGACTCAGGTGAAGATCCAGGCCATCGGGGTCGGTGTCACCCTGCTCTGGTCCGGTGCTGTGGCGGCGATTGCCTTCAAGGCGGTCGATATGCTGGTGGGTCTGCGGGTGAACGGCGATGCCGAGCGGGAAGGGCTGGATGTCACCTCCCACGGCGAGAAGGCTTACAGCATGTAATCCCGAACGTCAGACAACAAAAAACCGCCGGGATCGGCGGTTTTTTTATGGCTCAAGTGTGGCCACACCTTATTTCACACCCTTAATTCACGACGGCCACGTTGATGCTGCCATTGCCCTGGGTCATGCGCACGCGGGCGCCCGGTACGAAGGTGGGGCTGGCTTTCTGTACTACCACGATGGCTTCGCCGTTCTCTTTCTTGATCTCCAGCTCGACCCCGTCGACCTGGTTGAGCTTGTCGCCAGCGGCCTTGCCGGCTGCCGCGCCGGCAATGGCGCCACCGGCCGCGGCGATATCACGGCCGGTACCACCGCCTATGGTGCTGCCCAGCAGGCCGCCGACCACGGCTCCACCGATAGTACCTAGCAGGGAGTTCTCATCGGCCTGGATCTTCACCGGACGGGTGGAGATGATGGTGCCATAGCTGACGGTCTGTACCTGTTTGGCGCGGTCTTTGGTGTAGACATCGCCAGAGTAAACATCGCTGTTGGCGCAACCGGTGACGGTAGTGGCGGCCAGCAGGGCAATGATGGTCATACGTTTCAACATGATAGGCCTCCGAGGCTGCATGTAATTTGAACAATCTGGATGATGGAATGCACTTTACTCCAACCTTCCCAGACATTAAATCAGCGAAATGTAACCAATTATGTGACCTGTTACGGCTAAATGCCCCTTTGGTGGGCTACTCGGCTAGCTGCTTGGCCAGTACCAGCCGGTGTTCACCTGCCCCGAAATAGTTTTCAACTTCTTCAACCTGTTGATATCCAAGCCGATAGTAGAGGCGTTGGGCCGGATTGGCCGGATCGACCGTGAGCCGCAGTTCGCTGATCTGCAGCGCCTGCTGGTTGGCCTCCATCTGGCGCATCATTCGCTCGGCCAGACCAAAACCGCGCGCCTCGGGCAGCACCGCCAGCGAGAGCACCCAGCCTTGCGACCGCTCCTGACCGAATCCCCCCAGCACATAACCCACCAGCTGCCCCTCGTATTCGGCCACCAGCAACAACTCTGGCCACAAATCCATCGCTTGACGGAAGAAGAAGGCGGGATAGACATCTTCGCCAAACACCTTGGCATCGATCTGCCAGATTGCGTGCATGTCATTGTGGGTAGCGGTGCGTAGCAGGGGCGGGTTGTGGTGCATCAGGACTCCATTGGCAACAAACGGATCGGCAACGCCGCTGACCTTGGGGTCAACGGCAAAAAAGGAGTCATAGGGTAGTGGTCATCCCCTGCCGGATGCAAGGGATTGGCGGTTATGGCGGCAGGGGGCGGCTCTGGGGCAGTTTGGGGGCCTTGCGCAAGCCGTCGAGCAGGTGGCGGAGGGTGAGCCAGGGGTGGCGCAGCAACATGCGCGGGCCGCTCCACTTCATCACCTGCTGGATCTGCTTGCGCATCGCCGGTGCGTAGCAGTAGATATTGCAGTTGGCACAGGTGGGTTTGTGGCCGTGGCCATAACGGCAGCGACGAAGGCGCTGATGGGCGAAATCCCGCAACTGGCGACAGTGGCGGCAATGGGGATCCTGATGATGGTGCTGGCAGTAGAGGCGGATCATGGCGCTGACCGTCTGCTGCTCGCGCATGAGTCTGGGGTGGTCACTCGCCTTTTTGCTGGCTGCGGCGTGTGGGCCCCGGGCTGGGCTGGCATGATAACTTTTCATGGCCGCCATTCTCCTGACCTGCTCGCTTGGAGTGTTGATACAGGTCAAATGGGGGATAAAAAACAGGGCCCGCAGGCCCTGTGTCATCAGATGAGGCTGGTTGCCTGCTCCAGCCAAGCGAGATCATCGCCTTCGAGCAGCGGGCTCAGACGGCGGAACACTTCGGCGTGGTATTCATTGATCCAGCGGAACTCGGCCGGGCTCAGCAGGCTGCGATCGATCAGGCGGGTATCGAACGGAACATAGGTCAGGCGCTCGAAGCCCAACATCGGCAGCTCGCCGATCTGCTCCAGCTCGGTCACCACCACCAGGTTTTCACAGCGGATGCCGAAGCCATCTTCGCGGTAGTAGCCCGGCTCGTTGGAGAGCACCATGCCCGGCTGCAGGGCGACCATGCTCCCTTTCGGGGCGATGCGCTGGGGCCCTTCGTGGACGCTCAGGAAGTGGCCGACGCCGTGGCCGGTGCCGTGGTCGTAGTTGTAACCGGCTTGCCACAGCGGCATGCGGGCCAGCACGTCGAGCTGGATACCGGCGGTGCCGCGCGGGAAGCGGGCCTGATCCAGCGCAATATGTCCCTGCAGCACCCGGGTAAACATCGCCTTCTGCTCATCGGTCACCTCACCCACCTTGATGGTGCGGGTGATGTCGGTGGTGCCATCCAGATACTGGGCGCCGGAGTCCAGCAGATAGAGGCTGTCCTGGCCGAAGGGGCGCGGGGTGCCATTGGTATGGCGGTAGTGGCACATGGCGGCGTTGGGGCCGAGTGCCGAGATGGTGTCGAAGCTCGGCTCGACGTAGTGTTCCTGCTCGCGGCGGAACGCTTCCACCTGATCGGCCAGGGTGCCTTCATCCACTCCCTCGAATTCGCCGGAGGCGATCAGCCGATCCAGCCAGGCGAGGAAGCGGGTCATAGCCACGCCATCGCGCAGGTGGGCGGCGCGCATGCCGGTCAGCTCGATCTCGTTTTTGCACGCTTTCGGCAGCATGGTTGGATCCTGGCCTGCCACCAGAATGGCACCCGCCTCTTCCATGATGAGCTGGGTCCAGGCATTGGCCGTGTCCGGATCGGCCAGCACCTTTTGCTGATCTTCACCGATGCGTTGCAGCACATCTTCCAGCTTGTCGACAGGATAGACGGAGACATCCTGGCCCACGTGTTGACTGAAGGCGAAGCAGTCGATCTTGTCGGTATCGACGAAGAAATCCATGGTGGTGTTGGCGTAGAGCACGGCAAAACCGAGCACCACCGGCAGTCGCTCGATGTCGCGGCCACGCAGGTTGAGCAGCCAGTTGATGGGCTCGGCCTGGGTCAGCAGCACGGCATCCAGCCCGCGCTTGCGCAGGTCGGCCGCCAGCTGTTCACGTTTGGACTGGCTGGACTGGCCCGCCAACTCCTCGCTGTAGAGGATGACCGGTGCCTTGGGGGGCTCGGGGCGATCGCTCCAGTTCAGGTCGATGGGGTTCTGATCGACGCGGATCAGCTCGATACCTCGGTCGGCCAGCACGGCCTTGGCATTCTTGTACCAGGTCAGGCTGTGCAGGCGGGCATCGAAGCCAACCCGGGAGCCTGACGGCAGCTGTTCGGCCAGCCACTGCACATGAGGATTTTCAATGAGGTGGAGCAATTCGAACAGTTCGGCGGGAGTTTGCATCCGCGCCTGCACCGTATAGCGACCATCGACAAAGAGGGCTGCCTGCTGGGCCATGATGATGGCGACCCCGGCAGAGCCGTTGAAACCGGTGATCCAGTCAAGCCGCTCGGCATAGGCGGGGATGTACTCGCCGAGGTGCTCATCATCGTGGGGGACGATAAAGGCGTCCAACTCCTGCATGGCCAGCTCGGCCCTGACTTGGGCGACGCGGGTTTCAATTATCTCGAAATTATTCATGTCGTTAGTGCCAGATGGTTGCTATATGAGTGTTCAGTTTTTATGGCCGCTGGCCAGGATCTGTTTGATCGACTGGCCCGCCGCCTCGATATGCTGCCTGAGTAGTACCACCGCCTCGTGCTTGCGCCGGGTGCGGCACAGTTCCAGCAATTGGGCGTGTTCACGTTCCGCCTTGTCTACACCGCCCTGGGCAAAGAGCAGCTCGAAGCGGACATAGCGGTCACAGCTCAGATTGATCTGGGCGATCAGGTCAAGTGCCTGGGGGCGACCGGCAGCCTGATAGAGGGTGGCGTGAAAGCTGTGATTCAACTCGGCCCAATGTTCGATCTGGGTGCCTGACTCCAGGGCGTGATCAAATTGGGCGAGGATCGCCTCCGCTTGCGCGAAGGTGGCTTCCGTCATCTTGTCGACGGCGTGAAACAGGGTATCGGCTTCCAGCAGCGCTCGCAAATAAAAGAGCTCGTCGATGGCCGAGGCGTCCAGCATGGTGACCACTGCGCCGCGATGGGCTTCGAACTTGACCAGCCCCTGCGCCTCCAGCTGCATCAGGGCTTCGCGCACCGGGATGCGGCTCACGGCCAGCTCTTTGGCAATGGCATCCTGACGCAAGGGGGCGCCAGCTGGGAACTCCCCACGGAGGATCCGGCCACGGAGGTTTTCCATCACCATCTGGGTTCGGGTCTTGTAGGGTGGGGTCATGGTCGGGTCACGATTGGGCGTTACAAAATTGTATATTGTATAAAGTTTGGCTGAATCTACCCCGTCAGGGCTGGCAAGGCAAGGTTTAGGGGTCTGTTGCTGCGTGGTTGGCGGCGTTCGGGGCTGCCATAAAACAAAAATGCCGGTCAGCATGGCTGACCGGCATGATATCAAGGGTTCGAAGCGGGACAGTTACAGCTGCGGACCTGCCGCAACCAGACGCTTGCCCTCTTCATTGTCGGTGAAGCGCTCGAAGTTTTTGATGAAGCGCTGGGCCAGATCCTGCGCCTTGGCGTCCCACTCGGCCTTGTCGGCATAAGTATCGCGCGGGTCCAGGATCGCCGGGTTCACATCGTGAAGCGCGGTCGGGATCTCCAGATTGAAGATCGGCAGCACCTTGGTTTCGGCCTTCTCGATGGAGCCATCCAGAATGGCGTCGATGATGGCGCGGGTATCCTTGATGGAGATGCGCTTGCCGGTGCCGTTCCAGCCAGTGTTGACCAGATAGGCCTCTGCACCTGCCGCTTCCATCCGTTTCACCAGCTCCTGACCGTACTTGGTCGGGTGCAGGGAGAGGAAGGCTGCGCCGAAGCAAGAGGAGAAGGTCGGAGTCGGCTCTGTGATGCCGCGCTCGGTACCGGCCAGTTTGGCGGTGAAGCCAGAGAGGAAGTGGTACTTGGTCTGCTCCTTGGTCAGCTTGGAGACCGGGGGCAGCACGCCGAAGGCGTCGGCGGTCAGGAAGATCACCTTGGTGGCGTGACCTGCCTTGGATACCGGCTTGACGATGTTTTCGATGTGATAGATGGGGTAGGAGACGCGGGTGTTCTCGGTCTTGGAGCCATCATCGAAGTCGATGGTGCCATCGGCAGCAACGGTCACGTTCTCCAGCAGCGCATCGCGGCGGATGGCGTGGTAGATGTCCGGCTCGGCCTCTTCGGAGAGCTTGATGGTCTTGGCGTAGCAGCCCCCTTCGAAGTTGAACACGCCGTGGTCATCCCAGCCGTGCTCGTCATCGCCGATCAGCTGACGCTTGGGATCGGTGGAGAGGGTGGTCTTGCCGGTGCCGGAGAGGCCGAAGAAGATGGCTACGTCACCGTCCTGACCCACGTTGGCGGAGCAGTGCATGGAGGCAATGCCGCGCAGGGGCAGGAAGTAGTTCATCATGGAGAACATGCCCTTCTTCATCTCGCCACCGTACCAGGTGCCACCGATGAGCTGCATCTTCTCGGTCATGTTGAAGGCAACAAAGTTCTCGGAGTTGAGACCCTGCTCCTTCCAGTTCGGGTTAGTGCACTTGGCACCGTTCATCACCACGAAGTCAGGCTTGAAGGTTTTCAGCTCTTCCTCGCTCGGGCGGATGAACATGTTTTTCACGAAGTGTGCCTGCCAGGCCACCTCGGTGATGATGCGCACGGCCAGGCGGGTGTCCGGGTTGGCACCGCAGAAGCCGTCTACCACAAACAGGCGCTTGCCGGAGAGCTGTTTGGTGACCAGCCCTTTCAGATGTGACCACACTTCGGGGGTAATCGCTTTGTTATCGTTTTTACCCTGGTCAGACCACCACACAGTATCCTGGGTAGTGGCATCTTTGACGATATATTTATCTTTCGGAGAGCGGCCGGTAAAGATACCGGTGTTGACGTTGACGGCGCCCAGTTCGGTGACGACGCCGCGCTCGAACCCTTCCAGGTCAGGGCGAGTCTCTTCAGCGAAAAGCTGCTCGTAAGAGGGGTTGCGAACGATTTCCTGGCTGTTTTTGATGCCGTACTGGTCCAGTCCTAATTGTTGGGCCAGGGTGGGTTCTGCCACGATTGTCATTGTATTCTCCTGGGTTCAGAGGTTTGTAGGGTTCTATCTGACGTTCATCCTATCACTTAGGTGGTAGAGTTTAGCGATCGCCATCAAACTTTATAAAATAGGGTATTTTTTTGTTATTAAAGTTAAAGGCGGGTTTTGCCCGCCTTTAATTAGTGTAACTTGTTTGCATCATTGCCGGGAGCCCTGCTGAACAGGGTTTCGACATCGATCCCATTAAATTGGTACTGGGCGCCGCAATAATCACAGTGCATGTCGATCTTGCCGAGCTCCTGCACCATATCCATCACCTCTTCCTTTTCTATCTGCAGCAGGGCCCCTTCGCAGCGCTCGCGGGAGCAGGTGCAGCGGAACTCGACCGCCTGCGGATCGAACACCCGCACCTTGTCCTGATGGTAGAGACGGTAGAGGATCTCTTCGGCTTCCAGACCAAACAGCTCTTCATCCTTGATGGTGCTGGTGAGCTGGGTCAGGTGCTCGAAGTCGTCGCTGTGATCCTCGCTCTGGGCTGGCAGTTCCTGCAGCATGATGCCGGCGGCGCGGGGTTGCCCTTCATGGTAACCGGTACGGATCCACAGCTTGGTCGCCAGCTGTTCGGACTGGGCGAAGTAGTGCTCCAGACAGCCAGCCAGGGTGTCGGCGTCCAGCGCGATGATGCCCTGATAGCGTTCGCCCTGTTCCGGCGTGATGGTGATGACCAGCTGGCCGTTGCCGATCAGGCTCTGCAGTTTGTCGTCGCTCGGCAGCTCGCCCTCATAGCGTGCCACGCCGCGCAACTGCTGGTTGTTGTCACCGTTGATCACGGCCAGACGCACCGGGCCATCGCCCTGCAGCTGCACTGTGATGGAGCCTTCAAACTTGAGGGTAGCGGTCAGCAGGCTGGTGGCGACCAGCAGCTCGCCCAGCAGCTTTTGCACCTGCACCGGGTAGCTCTGGGCTTCCACCACGTGGCGGTAGGTGTGATCCAGCTGGACCAGCTCGCCACGTACTTCGTACTCTTCAAACAGATAGCGATACAGCAGATCTTGGTTGCTCATCATGTATTCCTAGCTTTTCGGTGAGGTAAATCGGGCGGGCTGGGGTTGATGCCAGCCCGGTATCAAATCGGGGTCGGTCAGTACTGTTTGACCTTGAGCAACTGGCGTCGCTCCTGCTTGTCGGGGCGGCGCTCGGGGCTGGGGGCAAACTGGCTGTTGAAGCGGCGCGCCTCGCTGTTCTCGGCCCGTTTTTTCAGGCTCTCGGCAGTCTCTTCATAGAGCTGCTGGGCCAGCGGGGCCGATTTGCGTTGCTCGCTCAAGGCCAGCACCCGCACTTCGCGTTCGTCCTGCCCCTGCCAGAAGCGGATCAGTGCCCCCACTTCCACCTGTTTGCCCGGTTTGCTGCGCTGACCATTGTAGTGCACCTTGCCCCCGTCTATCTGATCCCGAGCAATGGAGCGGGTCTTGTAGAAACGGGCCGCCCACAACCACTTGTCGAGACGAACCTCAAGGGCGCTTTCCGGATGATTGGCCATGAACCGGCTCCATAACGGGGAAAAGGGGTGGTCGATTATACCAGAGGCGGGCCGCTGGATAGAAACCGGCCGGCAGCGAAGGCGTGCCCCGCTGTTGTCCTGACCACGCAACATATGGGCAGTTTGCTGATTAACAAGGGAAAAGCGGGGGATCTGGCCGTAAGGGGTAGATTGCCTGCCATATGTTGCATAAAAGATGTCGCCCCTCGCGGGGCGCCATCGTTCAGTGCAATTGGCCGGTCAGGTCGGTGATCAGAAGCGATCCTGCGGTTCGACTTTCTTCTCCTCCTTGCCTTCGCTGTGGGCGATGGCGGTGCGGATCAGGTCAACCCCGGCACGGATAATCAGCACCCCCATGTTGACCAGCTTGACGCAGACCCACATGAAGGTGATGAGCAGGATCAGCTTGAGCACGGTCTGGAACGCTTCCAGGAAGTTCTGCTCCAGCTGGGCGGTGAGGCCGTTGGCGCTGGTCATCAGCCAGGTGTAGACCTCGCGCACGAACGGGATGCTGCTTGGCATCTCCAGCACGTCCAGTGCCGCAGGCAGGGCCTGAAAGATGACGATGCTGCCGAACAGGATCAGGATGACACCGATGGCGATGCCGAGGAAAAAGCCGAACTGTCTCATGGAGGGCTCCAGCGGTTGCTGCATGACATTGAAGATAGCCGCCAATAGTAGGGAGTGCCCTCGCTCATCGCAATCTTCCCGGTGCGGCCATCATGGCCGGATCAGCGCTAAACAGGCTGCCAGCATTGCCCAACTATCTGATTTCTGGGAGGCTTGTCGCCATTGTGCATAGGGAAAGCAAATTGATGTCGAGAACCCTCTTTTTACTGTTGCTGGCGCTGTTTACCGCTCTGCCAGCCCTGAGCGCCGAACCGACGGCGGCAGTCTGCGCCATCCGCCATCAGGATCAATTGCTGCTGGTGCAGGATCGCATCTCCTCCCGCTACAGCCTGAGCGGCGGCTACATAGATGGCGATGAGCGCCCCGAACAGGCGGCGCTGCGCGAGCTGTATGAAGAGACCGGCCTGCGCGGCGAAGTCGTCGCGGATCTTGGCCGCTGGCAGAAAGCGCAGGTCTTTGCCTGCCGCACTCTGGAGCCTATCGTCGCCCAGCAAGATTCCGATTTTGTCTCGCTGCTGCAGGCCCCCAATCTGGGCGGGGAGATCCTCAACGCCCGCTTGATCGCGGTGGACAAGCTGCCCCGCGCACAGCGCCGCTTCCCGGATCAGCTCGACTGGCTGCAAGCCCGGCTTGGCGAGCTGCCCGAGAGCGAGGTGCACTGGCAGGCCGATTTCGTGGCGCAGGGCAATGCGCTGCATCAGGCCGAGATCCCGCTGATGATGCGCCTGCAACAGTGGCTGGGGCCCGATGTCTGGTGGCTGTCGGTCAGTAATCTGTTTGGTTCAGGCGGCTTTCAGCTTGCCCTGATACCTTTGCTGCTCCCGCTGCTGGGGTGGCCACGGCTGCGCCAGCTGCTCTTTGCCATGCTCTGGCTCGGGCTGTTGGTGCAGGCGAGCAAGGAGGGGATCGGCTGGCCGCGCCCCTTCCATCTGCAACCTGAACTGGCGACTCACAGTGCCCAGGGCTTTGGCATGCCGAGCGGTCACACCGCCTCGGCCCTGCTGTTCTGGGGCGCGCTGCTTGGCTGGCTCTGGCCTGCCCGGCGCGGGCTGGCCTACTCGCTGGCGCTGCTGCTGGCCCTTACCACCGGTCTGGCGCGGGTCTGGCTTGGGGCACACTTTATCTCTGACGTAGTGGCGGGGCTGCTGATGGGCGCCATACTGCTGGCTGCTCGTCCCTGCTGGCGTACGGATGGGCTTGTGGCAGGCTGGTTGCTGCTGATTGCCGCGGCGCTGGCGCTCGGGGGACTGACCCAATCGGCCCATCTGACCGGTATCGGGCTGGTAGCGCTGGGCCTCTGGCTCGGGGGAAATGCGGCCCTCGTTCGAGCTGGTTATCCCCCGCTGCTTACAGGGGGCGTTGTGCTGGCGGGCTGCTTGCTGATCGGTGCCGGCCTGTGGCTGTTGCCGCTGCTGACCAGTAGCTCGTTGATCATACTGCTTGGACAGTTTGTGCTCTTTTTCGGGCTGGGGCTCTGGTTGAGCGTCGGCCTCTGGTGGATACTCTCTCTCTTGAAACAAGACTCACGACCCAGGGGCGGACGCCCTGCAAGGGGAACTCTATGAATATGAAAAAAGTGGATTTGGCCAAGATAACCTTGGGGGTGCTGTTTCTCAGCCTCCTGATCATCTCCTGCTTTATGGTGCTGCGCCCCTTCCTGCCCGCACTGGTGTGGGCCACCATGATCACCATCGCTACCTGGCCACTGATGTTGATGGTGCAGCGGTTGCTGTGGGGCAAGCGTGCGCTGGCCGCTCTCTTTATGAGCCTGGTGCTATTGCTGATGTTTGTCATTCCGCTCTTTATGACACTGGCCAATGTGGCGGAGAAAGCCCCCATGCTGATCGAACTGGGGACCAATATCAGCCAGTCGCCTCCGCCCGAGCTGCTCTGGTTGCAGCAGATCCCGCTGGTGGGCGGCAAGCTCTATGACTTCTGGCAGCAAATTCTGGCGAGCGGTGGTCAGGTGCTGTTTGCCAAGCTGGCGCCCTACTTCGGTCAGACGGCGCGCTGGCTGGCTGCTCAGGCCGGTAATCTGGGCATGCTGCTGGTCCACTTCCTGCTGACGGTCGGTATCTGTGGTCTGCTCTATCACTCCGGTGAAGTGGTGGCGACCGGCATTCGCCGCTTTGCCCACCGGCTGGCCGGGGATCGCGGTGACAATGCGACCGTGCTGGCTTCCCAGGCGATCCGCGCCGTGGCCATGGGGGTGGTGGTTACTGCGCTGGTGCAATCCTCGGTGGCCGGGGTGGGGCTGTGGATCGCTGGCATCCCCTACACCATGGTTCTGGTGGTGGTAATGTTCCTGCTCATCGTCGCCCAGATAGGTCCCTTTCCGGTGCTGATCTCCTGTGTCGGTTATCTCTACTGGAGCGGTGATACTACCTGGGGCACCTTCCTGCTGGTCTGGTCGCTGATCGCCGGCACAATGGACAACTTCCTGCGTCCCTTCCTGATCAAACGCGGTGCCAATCTGCCCCTCATTCTCATTCTGGTGGGGGTTATCGGCGGCCTGCTGGCGATGGGGATCATCGGTCTGTTTATCGGCCCCGTGGTGCTGGCTGTGGCTTATACCTTGCTGGATGCCTGGATCAAGGAGGGTGACCACCAGTCAGAGGCGACCCATATCGCGGCAGCGCCCAGTATAGATTGACGGTTCTATAAAAAGACGATGCAAAGAGCCGCCCGATGGGCGGCTCTTTTGTTGATGATGACAGCGTCAGGCCAGTTGTTTCATACCTGAGCCGCAGCGGTTGTTCACAGCATCTGCTTGAGGCGATAGAGCAGGTCCAGTGCCTGGCGCGGGGTGAGCTCGTCCGGGCGCACTGCTTCCAGCTCTTCCACCACCGGATGAGGCTGCGGGGCGAGGGTCACCGGAGCCGGGCGGCTTTCACCGGCGGCGGCCGGAGTGGCGCTCTCCAGCTCATGCAGTTTGTGACGGGCCTGCTGGATCACCGATTTGGGTACCCCCGCCAGTGCCGCTACTTGCAGGCCGTAGGAGCGGCTGGCCGCCCCTTCCTGCACCGCGTGCATAAAGGCAATGGTGTCGCCGTGCTCCACCGCATCGAGATGGACGTTGGCCAGCCCGCTCATCAGCTCGGGCAGGCGGGTCAGCTCGAAGTAGTGGGTAGCGAACAGGGTGTAGGCGCCAATCTTGCTCGCCAGCTGTTCGGCGCAGGCCCACGCCAGCGAGAGACCGTCGTAGGTGCTGGTGCCGCGGCCAATCTCGTCCATCAGCACCAGACTGCGGGCGGTGGCGTTGTTGAGGATATTGGCGGTCTCGGTCATCTCCACCATAAAGGTGGAGCGGCCGGAGGCGAGATCGTCTGACGCTCCGATGCGGGTGAAGATGCGGTCGATGGGGCCGATGCGGGCGCTGTCGGCGGGCACGAAGGCGCCGATATGGGCCAGCAGCACGATCAGCGCGGTCTGGCGCATGTAGGTCGATTTACCGCCCATGTTGGGGCCTGTGATGATCAGCATCCGCCGCTCACGCTCCAGCCGGATAGGGTTGGCGATAAAGGGATCTGTCATTACCTGCTCAACCACCGGATGGCGGCCCGCCTCGATCAGGATCTGATCCTCATCGATGAGGGTCGGGCAGCGATAGTCGAGGGTCTCGGCCCGCTCGGCCAGGTTGGCCAGCACGTCCAGCTCCGCCAGTGCGGCGGCGGAATCCTGCAGATCGCCGAGGTGGGGCAGCAGGGCATCGAGCAGCTCTTCGTAGAGCCGTTTCTCCAGCGCCAGCGCCTGGGACTGGGCGGTGAGTACCTTGTCCTCGTACTTCTTCAGCTCATCGATGATGTAGCGTTCGTTGTTCTTGAGGGTCTGGCGGCGGATGTAGTGGGCCGGCACCAGATGGCTGTTGGCGCGGCTCACCTCAATGTAGAAGCCGTGCACCTTGTTGTAGCCCACCTTGAGGGTATTGATGCCGGTCAGCAGCTTCTCCCGCTCCTCGATGCGGGCGAGGCTGGCGGTGGCGCCGTTGGCGAGATCCCGCAGCTCGTCCAGCTCCTGATTGAAGCCGTCACGGATGACGCCACCATCGCGGATTAGCACTGGCGGCACCTCCATCACCGCGCGCTCCAGCAGGTCGAGCAGCTCGGGGAAGGTGCTGGCCCGCTCGGCCAGTTGTTGCACCGCTTCGTGCTCGTTGTCCGCCAGCAGGCGCTGCAACTCGGGTAACTGGGCGAAGGCCTGACGCAGGCGGGTGAGGTCGCGCGGGCGGGCCGAGCGCAGGGCGAGACGGGCCAGCACCCGCTCCACATCACCCACCTGACGCAGCAGGTTGCCCAACTCGTCGTAGAGGTTCTGCTCAATGAGCTCCTTGATGGTGCTCTGGCGACCTTTCAGGATCACCCGATCGCGGATCGGCTGGTGGATCCAGCGCTTGAGCAGGCGGCTGCCCATGGGGGTGGCGGTGCGATCCAGCACCTCGGCCAGGGTATTTTCGTAGCCACCGGCCAGATTCTGGGTCAGCTCCAGATTGCGGCGGGTGGCGGCATCCATGATGACGGCGTGATCCGGCTGTTCGAGGCGCACGTTGCGGATGTGGGGCAGGGCGGTGCGCTGGGTGTCCTTGACGTACTGCATCAGGCAACCGGCGGCGCACAGGGCAGTCTCGCTCTGCTCGACGCCAAAGCCCACCAGATCCTGGGTGCCGAATTGCTGGCAGAGCAGCTTGCGGGCGGTGCCCAGCTCAAACTCCCACTCCGGGCGGCGACGCAGGCCACGGCGACCCTCGACGTGGTGTAGGAAGGCGAAGGATTCGGGGTAGAGCAGCTCCGCCGGATTGGTGCGCTGCAGCTCCGCCAGCAGGGTCTCTTCTTTCTCGAACTGGTTGATGAAGAAGCGTCCGGAGCCGATATCCATGGTGCCATAGCCGAAGCGGCGGCCATCGTGGTAGACGGCGGCGATCAGGTTGTCCTGTCGCTCGCTGAGCAGTGCCTCGTCGGAGACGGTGCCCGGGGTGATGATGCGAATGACCTTGCGCTCCACCGGCCCCTTGCTGGTGGCGGGATCCCCCACCTGTTCGCAGATGGCGGCCGATTCGCCGAGCTGCACCAGCTTGGCCAGATAGCCCTCGATGGCATGATAGGGAACACCCGCCATCGGGATGGGGCTGCCAGCTGACTGGCCACGCTTGGTCAGGGAGATATCGAGCAGCTGGGAGGCCTTGCGGGCATCGTCATAGAACAACTCGTAGAAGTCGCCCATCCGGTAGAACAGCAGGATCTCCGGGTTCTCGGCCTTGAGGGTCAGATACTGCTGCATCATGGGCGTGTGGGCGCTGAGATTGGCGCTTGGCGCAGCGCCAGTAGCTTGGTGTTGTGCGGTCATGTTCTATTCCAGAAGGGGCCTCTGCGGGCCCGGGTCTGCGGTGATGAGCCTTAAGCTTGATGGCGCCATTCTACACATAAGCGCCGCGCCGGGGGAGCGGGTGTTCCGGGCGCGGTTGTTCTGCACTATTGAAGGCATGACACCGGTGCGGCACCTCACATTGCGGCAGGCAAGGGCGGTCTGCCGTGGTTGCGGGCGGCGCTAGCGGGATCGCATAATGTGCCCCTTGAGCGGATCATAAGGAGTCGTGATGAAACTGGATGCAGAGATAGAGCACCTTGCCATCGAGCTGGGACGGGCCCTCGGTCAACGGGGCTGGCTGGCGGCGACCGCCGAATCCTGTACCGGCGGCGGGGTGGCCAGCGCCATCACCGACATCGCGGGTAGCTCCGGCTGGTTCGATCGCGGTTTTGTCACCTACACCAACGAGGCCAAACAGCAGATGCTGGGGGTGAGCAGCGATAGCCTTGAACAGCACGGTGCAGTGAGCGAGGCGGTGGTGCTGGAGATGGCCCGCGGCGCGCTGGCGCACTCGTCTGCCTCCATCAGCGTTGCTATCAGTGGCATCGCTGGCCCCGGCGGCGCCACCGAAGGCAAGCCGGTCGGCACCGTCTGGTTCGCCTGGGCCGACCGCAACGGCCGTCACCACTCCCTGCTCGCCCGCTTCGACGGGGATCGCCGACAGGTACGCCAGCAGGCGGTGAGACAGGCCTTGTCGGGTCTGTTGGCCCTGCTCAGATAAATTGGGCTTGATACTGTATGAATAGACAGTATACTTAGCCCAACTTCACTTCTTACTCACGATTTCCAGCGGAGATTGGCATGGATCAGAACAAACAGAAGGCACTGGCGGCTGCGCTGGGTCAGATTGAAAAGCAGTTCGGCAAAGGTTCCATCATGCGTCTGGGCGACAGCAAGACCATGGATATCGAAGCCATCTCTACCGGTTCCCTCTCGCTGGACGTGGCGCTGGGCATTGGCGGTCTGCCGTGTGGCCGTATCGTCGAGATCTACGGCCCGGAATCTTCCGGTAAAACCACCCTCACCCTGCAGGTGATCGCGGAAGCCCAGAAGAAGGGCAAAACCTGTGCCTTCGTCGATGCGGAACACGCCCTCGACCCTATCTATGCTGCCAAGCTGGGCGTCAACGTCGACGACCTGCTGATCTCCCAGCCGGATACCGGCGAACAGGCGCTGGAGATCTGCGACATGCTGGTTCGCTCCAACGCGGTTGACGTCATCATCGTCGACTCCGTGGCGGCCCTGACGCCGAAAGCGGAAATCGAAGGGGAGATGGGTGACTCCCACGTTGGTCTGCAGGCCCGTCTGATGTCCCAGGCGCTGCGCAAGCTGACTGCCAACATCAAGAACGCCAACTGCCTGTGCATCTTCATCAACCAGATCCGGATGAAGATCGGCGTCATGTTCGGTAGCCCGGAGACCACTACCGGTGGTAACGCGCTCAAGTTCTACGCCTCAGTGCGTCTGGATATCCGTCGTATCGGCGCCATCAAGGAAGGTGACGAAGTGGTCGGTAACGAGACCCGCGTTAAAGTGGTCAAGAACAAGGTTGCCCCGCCCTTCAAGCAGGCTGAATTCCAGATCTTCTACGGTGCCGGTATCTCCAAAGAGGGCGAGCTGGTGGATCTCGGTGTCAAGCACAAGCTGATCGACAAGGCCGGCGCCTGGTACAGCTACAACGGCGAGAAGATCGGCCAGGGCAAGGCCAACGTGATGAAGCTGTTCGCCGAGAACAAGGTGATGGCTGGCGAAGTGGAAGCCCGCCTGCGCGAGCTGCTGCTCTCCGGTGCCGTGCCAGTCGATGACAAGGCTGCACCGGTTGAGGCAGAAGAGTTCGATGCCGAAAGCGAACAAGAGTTCGAATAAGGAACAAAGGAAGGCCGGGTAGATACCCGGCCTTGTTATTTATGATGGTTGATGAATCCGTTACCGAACCGGTCGAACCTGCCGAGCCGACCTTTGCCGAGCAGCTTACCGCCGCTCGCGCCTTTGCCATGCGCAGTCTGGCCCGTCGCGAGAGTGCCGAGTCAGAGCTGGCTAGACGCCTGCGCCAGCAGGGCTTCAATGAAGAGGTGATCGAGGCGGTGGTCGACTACTGCCGCGGTTACAACTGGGTCAATGACGAGCGTTACGGCGGTATGGCAGTACGGGCCGGTGCCGCCAAGGGGCATGGCCCCATCAAGATCCGCTTCGATCTGCGCCGCAAGGGACTCGACGATATGCAGATTGATGCCGCATTCGATCAGCCGGAGCTGGACTGGTTCGAACTGGCGTTTGCCCTGCTCGAACGGCGCGCCCGGGTGGCCGATCTGGCGGATTTCAAGCTGCGGATGAAGTGGCTCAAATATCTGCTGGGGCGCGGTTTTACCCAGGATCAGGCACGTTACGCTATCTCTGCCCTGCAGGAGCGGGAGGAGTAACGCCACTGCGTGGCAACAGTCGTCTTACCTCTCCTTGTGGCAGGTTTTTCCTGCCGGCTCAGTAGGTTGCGAGCGCAATTCCGAAAAAACCGTCTTTTGTTCATCTCATCCCTCTTTGTGCGCGGCTTTTTTGCCTCTCGACGGTGGAAAAAGCCACTGTGAGCAGTGGCGCTCTTTTCTGGCCCGTTTATGTGCGCTTTTTCGCCCGTGGCGGCCCTGTCCGTTTTACTTTACCCCGCAGAAAACTTACATTAATGCGGTTAAAAGTCCGTATTCGAATCAAGCAGGATTTTCCATGTATATGTCCACGTCAGAGATTCGCGCTGCGTTTCTCGAGTATTTCCGTTCCCAGGGGCACCAGGTTGTCTCCTCCAGCTCGCTGGTACCGCATAACGACCCGACCCTGTTGTTTACCAACGCGGGTATGAACCAGTTCAAGGATGTGTTCCTTGGCGCAGACAAGCGTGCCTACAATCGCGCGACGACTTCCCAGCGTTGCGTGCGTGCCGGTGGTAAGCACAACGATCTGGAAAACGTCGGCTATACCGCTCGTCACCACACCTTCTTCGAAATGTTGGGCAACTTCAGCTTCGGTGACTACTTCAAACAGGATGCCATCAAGTTTGCATGGGGCTTCCTGACCGAGGTGCTGCAGCTGCCGAAAGATCGCCTGCTGGTGACCGTCTACGCGACTGACGATGAAGCTTTCGATATCTGGGAAAAAGAGGTCGGTGTCCCGGCCGATCGCATCGTGCGCATCGGTGACAACAAGGGTGCCCCTTACGCTTCCGACAACTTCTGGGCGATGGGCGATACCGGCCCGTGCGGTCCCTGCACCGAGATCTTCTATGACCACGGCGATCACATCTGGGGTGGCCGTCCCGGCTCACCGGAAGAGGATGGTGACCGTTTCATCGAGATCTGGAACGTGGTCTTCATGCAGTTCAACCGTCAGGCTGACGGCACTATGGAGCCGCTGCCCCGTCCGTCCGTGGATACCGGCATGGGTCTGGAGCGGATCTCCGCCATCATGCAGGGTGTGCACTCCAACTACGAAATCGACATCTTCCAGGCGCTGATCAAGAAAGCGGCCGAGATTGTCGGCACCACCGATCTGAGCAACCAGTCCCTGCGCGTCATCGCTGACCACATCCGCTCTTGCGCCTTCCTGGTGGCAGATGGCGTGATGCCGTCCAACGAAGGCCGTGGCTATGTGCTGCGCCGCATCATCCGCCGCGCCGTGCGTCACGGTCGCAAGCTGGGCGCTACCGATGTCTTCTTCTACAAACTGGCTGCCGAGCTGGCAGTGCAGATGAAGGATGTCGCTGCCGAGCTGATCGCCCAGCTGCCGCTGGTCGAGCGCGTGCTGCGCATCGAAGAGGAGCAGTTCGTCCGCACGCTGGATCGCGGTCTGCTGCTGTTGGAAGATGCTCTGGCCAACCTGGGCGATGCCAAGGTTATTCCGGGCGAAGTGGTGTTCAAGCTCTATGACACTTACGGCTTCCCGGCTGACCTGACTGCCGACGTGGTGCGCGAGCGCGAGATCGGCATCGATGAAGAGGGCTTCAAGGCCGAGATGGAGAAGCAGCGTGCTCGTGCCAAGGAAGCGTCCAGCTTCGGCGTGAACTACAACGAGATGCTCAAGCTCGACTTCGAGACCCCCTTCACCGGTTACAAGACCCTGAGCGAGCGCACTCGCGTGGTCGGCATCTACAAGGGTGTGGAAGAGGTGAGCGGTCTTATCGCCGGTGACGAAGCAGTCATCGTGCTGGAAGAGACCCCCTTCTACGCCGAGTCCGGTGGCCAGATTGGCGACAGCGGTACCCTGAAAGTGGACGACGGCATCTTTGCCGTAACCGACACCCTAAAAGCGGGCAAGGCGATCATCCACAAGGGTTACATGGAGCTGGGCACCTTGGAGAAAGGGGCCGAGGTTGAGGCCGTGGTAGACGCTGACCGTCGTCAGGCCATCGCCCTGAACCACTCCGTGACTCACCTGCTGCACGCTGCCCTGCGTCAGGCTCTGGGCGAGCATGTCACCCAGAAAGGTTCTTTGGTTGGAGCCGAGCGCATGCGTTTCGACTTCTCCCACTTCGAGGGGCTGACCATGGCGACCATTCGCCGGGTCGAGGAGCTGGTCAACAACCAGATCCGCGCCAACCACGAAATCACCACCCAGCTGATGGATCTGGAAGCGGCCAAGTCCGCCGGTGCCATGGCGCTGTTTGGTGAGAAATATGAAGACGACGTGCGAGTGGTGCGCATGGGCGACTACTCCACCGAGCTGTGCGGCGGTACTCACGCCAAGCGTACCGGTGATATCGGCTTCTTCAAGATCATCGCCGAGAGCGGTATCGCGGCTGGCGTGCGCCGTATCGAAGCGGTGACCGGCAAAGCGGCTATCGACTTCATGCATCAGGTTGGCGAGCAGATTGAAGAGGCTGCCGCCCTGGTGAAAGGCGACCAGTTCTGCATCGCCGACAAGGTTCGCCAGATGCTGGACAAGGCCAAGATGATGGAGCGCGAGCTGGAGCAGCTCAAGGCCAAGCTGGCCGCTCAGGCCGGTAACGACCTGCTGGGTCAGGTGATCGAGATCAACGGTCAGAAGGTGCTGGTTGCAGCGCTGGAAGGGGCCGATCCGAAATCCCTGCGCGGCATGCTGGACGAGCTGAAAAACCAGATGAAGTCCGGTGTTGTGCTGCTGGCAACCTGTGCCGACGGCAAGGTCAACCTGATCGCGGGCGTCACCAACGACCTGACCGGCAAGGTCAAGGCCGGTGAGCTGGTCAATCTGGTTGCCCAGCAGGTGGGTGGCAAGGGCGGTGGCCGTCCGGACATGGCACAGGCGGGTGGTACCCAGCCTGAGGCGGTGCCGGCAGCGCTGCAATCCGTTCACTCTTGGCTGGAAGAGCGCCTGTAATCGGGCGAGGTGATCTGTGGCACTCTATGTACAGAAGTACGGCGGCACCTCGGTCGGCACACTGGAGCGGATCGAGGCGGTAGCTGAGCGGGTCGAGCAGACCCGCGCCCAGGGACACGACGTGGTGGTGGTTGTCTCCGCCATGTCGGGCGAAACCAACCGGTTGCTGGGCATGGCCCAGCAACTGGATCCTGATGCCAACCGGCGCGAGATGGATGTACTGGTCTCCACCGGTGAGCAGGTCACCATAGCACTGCTGGCGATCGCGTTGAACAAACGCGGTTGTCCTGCGGTCTCAATGACCGGTGATCAGGTGCGGATTCATACCGATTCCGCCTATGGCAAGGCGCGCATCACCCACATCGACACCGAGCTGGTTCATGCCGAACTGGCTGCGGGCAAGGTGGTGGTGATCGCCGGTTTCCAGGGCCGTGACGAGCATAACGCCATCACGACGCTGGGCCGCGGCGGTTCGGATACCACGGCGGTTGCCGTGGCGGCGGCCATCAAGGCCGATGAGTGCCAGATCTTTACCGATGTGGATGGGGTATACACCACGGATCCGCGCATCGAGCCCAAGGCGCGTCGTCTCGACACCATCACCTTCGAGGAGATGCTGGAGATGGCCAGTCTCGGCGCCAAGGTGTTGCAGATCCGCTCGGTGGAGTTTGCGGGCAAGTACCGCGTCCCGCTGCGGGTGCTGTCGAGCTTTATCGATGGAGAGGGAACCTTAATCACATATGGAGGTGAGAGGATGGAAGCTCCCCTGGTATCCGGGATCGCTTTTAACCGCAACGAGGCCAGTCTGACCATTCTGGGCGTGCCGGACAGACCAACCGTAGCTGCGCAGATCCTGAATCCGATCAGCGACGCCAACATTGATGTCGACATGATTGTGCAGAACACCCTGGGAGATGGCACCGCCGACTTCACCTTCACGGTGAATCGTGACGACTATCGCCGCGCCCGGGCTCTGTTGGAGGAGACCGCAACCGAACTTGGCGCCTCCTGCGTGCAGGGAAATGGCGAAATTGCCAAGGTTTCCATTGTCGGTGTCGGCATGTGGAACCATCCCGGTGTTGCGCGCACCATGTTCAAGGTATTGGGCGAGGAGGGGATCAACATGCAGTTGATCTCGACCTCTGAAATCAAAATCTCTGTGGTGATTGACGAGAAGTATCTGGAGCTGGCGGTGCGAGCCCTGCACGCGGCTTTCGGGTTGGATCAGGCACCGCAAGAGCAGCCCTTGGGCTAACAATCTCTGATTGATTTAGTTTCAACCATTTACCATATCGGTATCTTTGTTAGATAATGTCGCATATCGATATAAAAACAAAACAGGATACAGGAGCAAGCGAATGCTTATTTTGACTCGTCGTGTTGGGGAAACCCTGATGATTGGTGATGAAGTGACTGTCACCGTACTGGGCGTTAAAGGCAACCAGGTTCGTATCGGTGTTAACGCGCCGAAAGAGGTCTCCGTACACCGCGAAGAGATCTACCAGCGCATCCAGGCCGAGAAAGTTCCGGGCCAACCGGGCTTCTAAGCCACTTTCATGGCTGTGACAAGGCGACACCTCATGTGTCGCCTTTTGTTTTTTCTCGGCCCCTGAAATCGCCCTGCAGGGCGCGAAACTGCGGGATAAGTGCCGATATTGTTTGAATATTCCACGCTTTGACTAAATGCTGAGCGAACGCACTTTTTTCTCCAAAAAAGTGTTTGACTAAAAATCCCTGTGAAGTATTATCAGCCCCGCAAACGGAGAGGTGGCCGAGAGGCTGAAGGCGCTCCCCTGCTAAGGGAGTATGCGGCTTATACCCGCATCGGGGGTTCGAATCCCCCCTTCTCCGCCATTTGCGCCCGTAGCTCAGCTGGATAGAGTACCTGGCTACGAACCAGGTGGTCAGAGGTTCGAATCCTCTCGGGCGCACCATATTACGACTCAAGCAAGAGTCATGTGTTGACCATCAGCAAGTCGACACTTTGTAAAAGGCTTACTGATAAGTAAGCTTTTTTTATCGTTTTAAAACAGGGCGCCCGTAGCTCAGCTGGATAGAGTACCTGGCTACGAACCAGGTGGTCAGAGGTTCGAATCCTCTCGGGCGCACCATATTTCAAGCAGTACCAAAAGTTTATGAGCGCCCGTAGCTCAGCTGGATAGAGTACCTGGCTACGAACCAGGTGGTCAGAGGTTCGAATCCTCTCGGGCGCACCA